>NZ_JBNNSR010000004.1:0-349696 GCF_050277925.1 Peribacillus sp. NPDC097264 | reverse complement strand
TTTTTGCCATAGAAAAATCCCCTCCCAGATAGACTGTTAAGAACATTTTATCATGTTCTCTTTTTACTCCGTCTACCTGTAGGGGATAATACCAACACTCTTTTTATTCTATTAAACTTATTATTTACCGATGAATTGTTGAGTCCAGTAGTTACCTGATTCTACATATCCAACACCGATATGAGTAAAGCTTGCATTCATGATATTTTCACGGTGGCCTTGGCTGTTCATCCAAGCTTCAACCACTTCTTCTGGTGTTTGTTGACCTTGTGCGATGTTTTCTCCAGCTGATGTATAGCTAATTCCGAATTGTTTCATCATATCGAATGGAGAACCGTACGTGGGGCTATTATGATCAAAATAATTATTGTCTTTCATATCTTGAGACTTCGCACGGGCTACCTTGCTCAATTCTGTATCAATTTCAAGAGCTGCTAGACCTTGTTTTGCTCGCTCAGCATTTGTTAGTGTAACTACTTCTTGTTCAAAAGCACTTAATTCTGAGCTTGTCTCTTTTTGTTCCTCATTTGTTTTCTCTGTCGTTACTTCTTCTGTTGTCTCAGGTTTTGCTTCTGGCGCTGTTACTTCTTCTGTTGCTTCAGGTTGTGCTTCTGGTGCTGTTACTTCTTCTGTTGCTTCAGGTTGTGCTTCTGGTGCTGTTACTTCTTCTGTTGCTTCAGGTTGTGCTTCTGGTGCTGCTACTTCTTCCGGTGTTTCAGCTTTTGCTTCCGGTGTTAATTGTACTTGCTGTACTAATTGTTGGAATGCGAAGTGTGAAGTTGGCATTGCAATATTATACTTAGCTAAGTATTGTTCAAGTACTTTTTGTATATCTTCCTGATTGATAGATTTATATGTTACTTGTTTCACAGTTTCACAGCTTGCCGCTTCAGTTTGGCTAGCACCCGCTCCTGTAAAAATTATAGCTGCAGCTGCTGCTGCTGATATGAACATTTTCTTTTTCATTTGTATTTCCTCCCGTTAATTCATTGATGTGTCTTGGCTCTGGAAATATCATATCATGCATTTTTTGTAATAAAGGCACCATCAATTTCCAATGACACATCCAACAACAATTGATCGGAAGGAATATTATCCTAGTTTCATAGTCATAGAGATAAACCTTATTCTATCAATGTTTTGCTATTTCTTACATATTCATATATTTTCCATGATTTTTTTGTCAATGGAAGATACGTATTACCATTACCATGGAATACTAATAACTTTTAGTTGACAACTTGTATAAACCCTTATTGATATGACTTTTTTTACTTTTATATTACAAATATTTCGTATGAAACACATTTATAATGTTCCTTTTTCTTTCTTTTTTTGAAAAATAATGAAGATTCAATAGAATTGAAAAAAGGTTCGAGTTTTACCGAACCTTTTTTCACTACGAGAAATTGTGACAAAAAAAATTATTTTCAATGATCACTTTCGTCATGATCCATCTCATCCATATTTTTGGAACCACCATTTTCCTCGGGTGAGCTTGGAGTTCCGATTATGAATTCCTTCTTAGGCATATTGTGCATATCCCTAGCGGTTACATGGGCATATACATAATAAGTTCCTTCTTCATTAAACGACTTTTCCAATTCATAGATTCCATTTCCTTTATGGGTGGCGGCTATTTTTTCATGATCCTCACTATTTGCCAGCCATATTTCAAAGCTCACATCATCTGCATCCTTCACTTCTTCTTCACCATAGGTCACTTTTGCCTTGAATGTTACAGGCTCGTCCCTTTCCCCTTTAGTAGGTTCGACCGTTAGATCTACATTCAGCAGTTTTGGAATCTCCTCTTCTTTACCACAACCAGCCAGTAGGGCTAAAGCTACACACATTACAATCATCATTTTTTTCATTGCCATTCCCCTTTTTTATTAATTCCATTCATCTACTATAGTCGGTAGCACTATGCTAACTTTTGTACCTATCTGTTCCTCACTTTCTATAGTAATTTTACCTTTTTGCTGCTCCACCAATTTTTTGACGATGGAAAGCCCCAGCCCCGAGCCCCCATCAAATCGGCTTCGTGCTTTGTTCACTCGATAAAAGCGTTCCATCACATGGTGAATATCTGATGCCGGTATTCCTCTTCCAGTATCTCCGATGATTAGCTCACACTCTTCTTTTTGCTGGGTCAATGTTAAGTAGATGGTGCCCCCATTTTCCGTATATGTAATGGCGTTATCCAGGATATTATGAAGAACTTGTTCTACTCTTCCTTCGTCACCCATAATAATCGGGTCAGAATCTAGTTCAACCTCCAACCGGATTTGCCTTTCTTTCATAATAGGCTCATATTTAACCAACACTTCTTCTATGAATTGGGCAAAGGCAATTGGCGTACTATGAAGACCAATTTGTTCACTGTCCAACTTAGCTAAATTCATTAAATCCCTTAAAAGTTTTTGCAGCCTTTGCGTTTCCCTTGAAATGAGTTGAAGGTATTTTTGTTTTTCTTCTTCATCTTTCACAATGCCATCCTTAATGGCCTGTGTATATCCTAAAACGTAGCTCAATGGTGTTCTAAGCTCATGTGCTACATTTTCGAGGAATTCTTTTTTTCTTTCTTCTTCTAAATAAATGGACTGTGCCATCTCATTGAATGCTTGAGCCAAACTCCCTATTTCGTCTTGGCTCTTGACTTGAAGCTTAATATTATAATCACCATCCGAAACGCGATTGGCAGCGTGTTCCATTTCCTTGATCGGCTTGACCAACTTTTTCAACCATTTTGTCATAAGGAAAATCACAACAATTAAAAATAAAAATACGGCCCCCAACCATTTTGCTGCAAACTCTCTAAGTAAATCGGTAATCGAATCAACGGGAATATATGTATAGATGATGCCTTCAAGGCGATCTCCATCGTTTAAAGGAATAATTGCCGCTACAATATTCTTATCGAACCTTTTCTCATACCCTTCTTTTTCTACGGCTTGTCCGGCCAATAGGAGTTGCCTTTCTTCTTCTGAAATGAGGGTGTCATAATCGATTTCAAAGGGCAGGCAAGCACTTAATTCCCTTGGGTTGCTGACAACAAAGACTTCACTATCATTTTTACTATTGAACCATTCTACCTTTTCCACGAAATCTTCAGTGATTTCCCCTCCGGAATAGTCCACACCAAGCAAGCTGGCTTCATTAACTAAATCTGTTTTAATTTTTTTTACATATAAGTTTTTGTAATAATATTGTGATAGCGAGTATGCGAATAGAACCGATAGAATAATTGCGGCAATAATCGTTACCCATATTTTAATAGATAGGGACGGTCGCTTATTCCACATGTTTTTCCTCGATTTTATAGCCAATGCCCCATACCGTTTGAATATAGTCGTCAGTCTTCAATTTCATCCTTAACGTTTTGATATGGGTATCTACCGTACGTAAAGAACCCCCATATTCTCCGCCCCAAATGTTCTCGAGGAGCTGCTCGCGGCTCAGCGCTTGATTTTGGTGACGGATGAGGAATACGAGCAATTCAAACTCCTTCAATGTCAATATCACTTGCTTCCCCTCTAGAGACACAGTTCTGGAATCAAGGTTGACGTTAATTTCACCCAGCTGAATGCTATTTGTATCTTCTCGTTTCAATGACATTTTCCCTGCTCTGCGTAGTACAGCTCCAACCCTGGCCACCAGTTCACCTGGATTAAAAGGTTTCACCAAATAATCATCGGCGCCTATCCCTAATCCTTTTACCATATCCCATTCCTCACCTTTTGCACTGACAAAAATGATAGGGACTTCAGATTGTGAGCGGATTTTTTCACATATGGAAAAACCGTCCATTTCCGGCATCATGATATCCATTAAAATCAAATCTACATCATGAACTTCAAGCAGGGATATAGCCATTCTCCCATTATCCGCTTGAAGACATTTATATCCTGAGTTAAGCAAATACATTTCTACCAAGTTACGCATATCTTCTTCATCATCAACGATTAAAATGGTGTAATGATGCATGTTATCTACTCCCTAACCAACATTTGAAATGGACCTTCACCGACTTTTGCCGTTTTCTTGACCTCCATGGTTTCAGTATCCACTATATACACTTCATCACTGTCATACCCTGCCACTATCAAATCCTCCTTGAAGTTTCCCATTTCAAAAGGATTGACACCTACAACAAGGCTCTTGATCGCTTCATATTTGTCATTCAATTTATATAAAGAACTTGAACCATGACTCAGAATAAAAATCCCGTCATCATTTTCAATGAATTTTATTGGCATAGTCGCCGCCTTAATCCTTTTCTTCAACTTTCCCGTCTCTGTCGAATAAATATAGAGATTTTCTTCTACCTTTTTTCCCTCACCATGACCGCCTATCCAAATTTCTTCATTTTCCTCCCTTACTAAAGCGCCTGTGGAGGAACTCTTTATCGTAAACTCCCGATCAACTTTTTTTGTTTCAAGATCAATCACCGAACAGATGGTATCCCCAAAGTTAACGACAAACAAATTATGTGATTGCTTCCCTTGAAGTACGGTTAAGGGGCTTTGACCAACCCTGACCCTGTCTTGCTCCTTGCCTTCTTCATCTAAAAAGGAAATGGAATGATTCAATTGGTTGACAGCCACAATCCCCTTGTCTTCTTCTAGCATAAGCATATTGACGATCCCCTTCCCTGAATTCCAGCTGTTTATGTGTTTACCAGCGGATAGGGAAAAGATTTCAATCGTCGACATCTCCTTTCCATACAGAAGGAGCGTATCTTTGTCCGCTAAGAGCAAAGCTCCTGTAAAGGGTTCAGAAATATCCCAACTGGCAAAGCGCTGATAGTTTTCATCCAGGAACGTCAAGCTTGTATCTTTAATGTTGACAGTAGCCAAAAAAGATTTATCCAGGTTTATTTTGGTATACGTTTCATTGCTGTCGCATCCACAAAGCAGGGCAACGGCAAGCAAAAGGGGAATGACCCGCATCATGACTTTGACTCCTCATTCGTTTAAAAGCTATTTTCAAATATTCTAACAATAAAATGTGAAAAAAGTATGAAGCAAAAAAGAAAAATGATGAACAACTCCCGCTTCACTTTGAAGCCAACAGTCGTTCCTGTACCGCATGGTAAGCTGAAATGATTGCTGTCTTTTCTGCATCGGTAAGAGAGGATTCCCTCACCCGATTGACACTTAAATGAAATTTATCATGAATTGGCTTCCTTACCCGAGGATGGGCATTTTCATCCAAGAGTTCACGTCGGATAAGTTCTGACAGAACTTTTGACGGTTCTTCTTCCCCCTTCAATACCCTCCTGTTATTCCATAGGCTTAGATAAGCCTCCAATATTGTCTCATCATTCATTAACTTTTTCATCCATTTCCCTTCCATCCATTACTAATTTATACATATTAAAAATCATCTTCGTAAAGACTATAAGTATATTTTAACTTTATTACTTCAAAGGAGTGAGTGAATTGTCTCAAGTATATCGTTGTCCGAATTGCAGGACAAATAAATCCCGTTTCAATCTCATTGAACAGTTTCCCACCCCTGTTAAGAAAGATCCGCAATCCGGTGAGATTGTCGAACAGTACTCAAATGATGCCCTTCAGCCGTTTCACCTAGCCTATAATGGTCCTGAAGTTCGAGTACAGTGCGCAGCATGTGGGCTTATTGAAGATGAGAAAACATTTGCAGCTTTTGGACTGCAGTCATAAAAAAATCAGGCCCATGCTTTAAGGGGCCTGATTTTTTTATTCTTTTCCGACTGCCATTTTTGCTCGATCAATGGCGATTGGAATAGCTTTCCCGTCCTCATATCCTTCATCAAGTAAAGCGTTCGCTATCTCAATGGCTTTTTCACGGACATCTGCATCCAGATTTTTCATTGAATTAGGATAATCGCTTTTGTTCCACGGCATCCATAACCACCTCCTCGATAACTAGTCCTCTCTTTTCCCGGTTTTGATTGGTGGTAAACGCCTATATCGTCGCTTTCACTTCCAAAGCTTTTAACTCATTGATTATCTTCTCTTTATCCAGTTTTTCACCGATTATGACGATATTCAAAGGCATTTTAATCATTTCATTCATATACAATGGCATCCCATAAGAATATTGGAATAAGTAAGGATGCTGCGAATGCGTGAAGGAAAGATATCCTTTCATCCTGTATACCGTTTCAGGGAGGGCCCTGAGCCAATCCTCAAAGTCCGTTTGATTAATGGTCCCTGTAAAAGTATGCACGATTGCACTTAAATGAAGATGGCTATGTACTTCGAGCTTTTGATGGTTTTTATGTTGGTTCCTATGCATTTGTTGCAGGGAACCTATAGATACGGCTGCATATTCCGTCAATAAACATACGGCTTCTGGATTCAACCCCTGAATGGAATAGATGAGTTGGGATGCTTCCATTTCACTTACCAAATCCGCTTTATTTAATAAGATGAAATCTGCGTGGTGTATTTGCTCGGACAACAACTGTCTAAGCTGTGGCGAGAGCTGTTCGCGGTCACGCCACCTCAATAAATCGACCACCGTGATAATCCCTTTATACTCTAACTTATTAGCAAAAAATGGTGACATGATTCCATCGAGTACTTCTACTGGATGTGCTGCACCTGTTGTTTCAATATAAACGGCATCTAGATCATTTTCGGTCAACAATTCTTGCAGCTGAATTTCAAGCTTGTCCTGAAGGGTACAACAAATGCAACCATCAAACAATTCCTTTAACGGTACGTCATCGCCAATCAAACCACTATCCACCGATACACTGCCAAGTTCATTTAAAAGCACGGCCACTTTTCTACCCGCTTCACTTTCCTGCTTTAATATATTTCGAAGAAGCGTCGTCTTCCCGCTACCGAGAAAGCCGCCTAATATATATACTTCGGTCGTTTTCATTAGTATCTTCTCCTATAATGTACACGATTTTTATTTCCGTTAAAATTTTATCATACTTTTCCCGCTTAAGCACCCTGCGGGGCCACATAAAAAAACCAGCCCGAAAGCTGGTTTTTTTACACTTTTATTATGCCTGAACTTCATCTTTTTCATATATCGGAACCCAGCCGGCCGCTGTAACGAAAATACGGACCGCGACTGTTCTTCTATCTTCCGCTAGCGTGAAGTAGTGACGAGTCGATTCAGGTACGCTGATCAAATCTCCAGGGTTAAGTCGGACATCGAACCATTTTCCCTCGCTACCCTCGATGGCGAAGATACTCGTTCCCCCAGCGATGAACCGTACCTCGTCATCTTCATGATGGTGTTCCTGCTTGAAGTTCTGCAACAATTGGTCCAAATTCGGATTGGAATCGGATAATGTGATAATATCATGCGCTTTATATCCTCTTCTTTCCGAAATTTCTTTAATCTCTGACTGGAAAGCATCAAGAATCTCTTGTTTATCTTCATCCGTAAGATCATATTTTTCCACCAGATGGGCTGGCAATTTTGAAATATCCCATTGTTCGTAAATTACGCCTTGAGTCTCTAAAAAGCTCTGAACCTCTTCATTTGTTTCAATTACTTCATTTGTTTCTTGGAATCTAATTGTAGCCATTATTTTTCCTCCTTTATATTTTTAGCTGAGCGAACCTGTCAATATCTTTTGCTGGTTAAGTAACAGCTGATATTGAAACAGAAATTCACATGCTTCTAAGATTTTTTTTGCTTCCAACCCGCTTTTTCCCCATACGGTTATACCATGATTTCTGATAAGCACCGCCCCCGAGTCTGCATCGACATGGGGACTGAATGTCTCAGCCAACAACGGAATATCTGCATGGTTATGGATGATGGGTATCTTCAATTCTGCATCTTCCTGCCATCGTCCAGTAGCCTTGATAATTTCATGATGACAAAAAGTCACTTCCCCAACTTCACTATATAACTCGGAAATCACGTTATTTTCTACTGTATGGACATGGAGGACGCAATTGGCATCCGTTTTCCGATAAATCTCTGTATGAAGAAGAGTTTCAGCGGAAGGTCTGAGCTCGGTCATTTCGACTGGTTTTCCTGACAAATCCACCAAAATAAAATCGGAATCTGTCTGCTTGCGTTTATCCTTGCCACTTGCGGTTATATAAAAAGAAGGGCTATTAGCCTCACGGATCGATAAATTTCCACTCGTCCCCATGAACCAATCTCTCTCGGCTAGTTCTCCCTTTATTTGCGCTAGTTCCTGCCACTCTTTTGAAGCTGTCACCCTTACACCTCCTACATTTTTTTTAGAATATCAATCACATCATGGAAAGTTTCAAACTCTTTATGGGGAATGGCTTCTGTGCGGCACTTTTCAAGGAGCCTGTCACGGGCAATAACAAAATCTGCCTGTTTAGCCGCTTCAAAGTCGGTAACGGAATCTCCAATCACCAATTTATACTGATCCTTTGTAGAAAGCTTTCTCATAATCGTAGGTTTACAGCAACCACACCCATGATTACATTGGTCATCACAAGTATACGGCCACTCAATCATAATTTCTTCCTGACTGAAGTCGGCATGATTACAGTAGACATTCTCTACAGGTAAGAGGTCATTCAAAAGAGGTTCAACGAAAAAGTCCATTCCACCACTGACAATATAGAGAGGAATATCTGATTTTTTTGTAAATTCCACAAAATCACTGAACCCTTGGCGAATACCCGCTGTCTCCTTCACATATTGAATGATGTCCTCCTTTAAATCGCTATCCAGCAGGGAAAACATTTCCCCTACACCGTGGGAAATGCTGATTTTTTGCTGAAGAACACCATCTTTTAATGCCTCCCAGCCGGGCGGGGCAAACTTCTTCATGATTGAGATGATATTATCCGAGTTGGTGATCGTTCCATCAAAATCACAGAAAATGATCGGTTTGACCATGATTATAGCCCTCCCCATAGGGCCAGTGCTTTTTGAAGTGCCTCATCTTCCTCAGCCGCGATTGACAATGATTTTCCGGAAAGGACAGCTTCTACTGCGGAACGGAAGGCCTTAGCTCCGCCTTTTGCACCATCCGGATGACCATGGACGCCCCCACCAGCATTGATCACACTTTCTATCCCAAAATCCTTGATGAGATCTGGAACCATGCCAGGATGGATACCTGCCGATGGAACCGGGAAAGTCCTTTTCCAAGATGCTTCATTTCTCGTCAATCCTTCAGCAATCGCCAATGTCTCTGCTTTATCGAGTGCCACATTTCCGTATGGAGAGGGAAAGAGGGATAAATCTGCACCTGATATCCTCACCAGTTTTCCAAGGAGAAGCGGATAGCTGAGTCCATAAAATGAAGATGAAGCTAATGCTCCGCTATATGCCGGATGAGCCATGATCGGTAAGTTGATCCGGTCATTTTCGCGTAAAGCCTGTAGAACATCCAATCCATATGTATGAACATTAAATAACAAGGCATCTGCGCCGGCTTCGGCTGCCAGTTCAGCTTTATCCAATAGTTCTAGTGTTTTTCCTGACAGGTTCACAGCATATAAGGTTCGATGTCCCGTTGTCTCATAGATACCTTTCAAAATGGCCTTTCCGGTTTTGACTCTATTGATGAAAGGCGTCTGATCTTGGTCAAAAAGAATCTCATCGTCCTTGACAAGATCGACTCCTCCCAATGCCTGTTGCTCCAATTGTTCATTATGAAAGGCAAGGTCTCGACCTAACACACCTTTAAAAATACTCATCACTAGGGGGCGGTCAAACACATCAATTTTTTCCCTGATCCCACTAATTCCGAATCGAGGACCTGGAAAGGCTTTTTGAATATCGCCGACAAAGTCCAAATCCATCAATTTGATTTCCCCATCCAATGACAATTTACCAAATACTGTCGTCAAGATAGCCGGTAGATCATTAGAAAAATTACCTGCCGGGTAGGCAATCCTGATTGTTGAACGGTACACTTTTTGACCGAAATAGAGATTAACTCGCTCTTCTTCGGGAAGGGGTGTTACGGAAACTACCCTACCTTTATGTTTTTCCAGTTGCTGTTGCACCAAGTGAGGAAGTTCAGTCCATGTCCCTACAGTCAATCCTAAAGCAATGCCTTCTGCTTTTTTCTCATGCTCTCCTTTGAAGTCATGAAGTAAATACGTAGCGATTATTTCGCTCATCTGATCACTCCCAATACGTAAAAGTCATTCTTAAAGTTGTCATTGTTGGTCTTTCCTTTAACAAGCTTCTAACCATCTGCGAACAAAGTTGCACTCCAATTCTCTGTTAAAAATGTAAAAGCCCCTTCCTAAAGAAGAGGCTTTGAAAAAGCCATCTTCTTATCTCCCAGCTCTATAGCTGCAAGAATTAGCACCGTGCCTTACGGAATCAATAAAATGATCCGGCGGTATTATCTCCGCCCCATTTCACAATGGTATTACAGTCGGTTGCTGGGCTTCATCGGGCTAGTCCCTCCACCTGCTCAAAATAAGAAAATGCTATTATATTTTCGTTTATGTATCTTAACTAAAAATTTAGAATTCTTTTTTATATTCTTTCACGCAATTCATACTTTGTCAATAGGTATAATGTTCAAACTATTCAATATCTCACTGATTTTCTTTGAATATATTCAATGTACGAATTCTTTCTACCGCTTCTTGGAGTCTGTCTTCTGAAGTGAGAAGTCCCACCCTGACGTATCCTTCACCAAATTCACCGAAACCATTTCCTGGTGCAACTGCTACATGGGCATGTGCCAGTAAATGATCTGCAAAGCTCGCTGAAGTATATCCTTCAGGGACCTTTAGCCAAGCAAAGAAGGAAGCATCTGGAGCCTGTACATCCCATCCAATGGATCGTAACCCTTCGATAAATACATTTCGTCGTCCTTCGTACATGTTCACGAGTTCCTTCACACACTCTTGTGAATCCAGTAAGGCGCATGCCGTGGCTTCTTGTATTGCGGGAAAAAGGCTGACGTAAAGATGATCCTGCAATAATTCAAGCGATTCGATGACACTCTGGTTGCCAACCGCAAAGCCAACCCTCCACCCCGCCATGTTATATGTTTTAGAAAGGGTGTAAATTTCTATCCCCACTTCTTTTGATCCTTCTGCTTGAAGGAAGCTTACCGGTTTTTTCCCATCGAACCCAATTGCACCATATGCGAAATCATGGACCACACATATCGAGTGTTCTTTTGCCATGGAAACCGTTTCTTCGAAGAATTCTGCTGACGCCGATGCTCCTGTGGGATTATTGGGATAATTCAAGAACATCATCTTCGCTTTGTCAAAAACCTCTTTATCTATTTCCTTATAATCGGGAAGAAAATCATTTTCTTCGGTCAAGGGCATAATTTCCGTTTTAGCTTGGGCTAACGCTACACCTGACAGGTAATCTGGATAGCCCGGATCAGGCACTAAAATTGTATCGCCTGGATTCAACAAGCATTGCGGTAATTCGACTAGACCAGCCTTTCCACCGAAAAGAATCGCCACTTCCGTTTTAGGATCTAGCTTGACGCCATATTCACGTTCATAAAAGAGGGCCGCAGCTTCTTTTAAATAGGGAAGCCCCCTAAAAGGAGAATATTTATGATTCATGGAATTTCCTGCTGCTGTCTGCAGGCTCTTCACGATATGTTCAGGAGTCGGTTGGTCTGGATTTCCCTGCCCAAGATTAATGACATCCTTGCCTTCTGATGTTATGTTATTAACTTTTTCGACTAAAGAAGCAAAAAACTGCTTTGGAAGCTCTTGAAGAAGTCTGGATTTTTCGAATTGCACCATCTTTGCACCTTCTCTGAAATTTCTTGAAATTATAGTCACAAATGATATATGTTTATCTTAATCTTGTAAAGTACTTTTTTACATATGGAGGTTTTAAATGATGAAATGGAAAATCGCCTGTTTACAAATGGACATTGCCTTTGGACAGCCAGATATAAATTTCCAGGTGGCAAAACAATGGATTGAAAAAGCTGTACAGTCTAAACCGGACATCGTCATGCTGCCGGAACTATGGACAACCGGCTATGACTTAACGAGATTACATGAAATTGCAGACGAAGAAGCAGCACAAACCATTACCTTTCTAAAAGCCCTTGCAAAAAAACACCACATTAACATAATCGGTGGCTCGATTGCAAAGAAAACTAAGGAAGGCATCTATAACACAATGCTCATCATCGATAAAGAAGGCAAACTGGTTAAAGAATATGATAAACTCCATCTGTTTCAATTGATGGATGAACACCATTACTTACAACCTGGCAAAAAAGATGGCTTATTCTCCCTCGATGAAAAGATTTGCGCCGGATTCATTTGCTATGATATCCGTTTTCCAGAATGGCAACGGGCCCATACGGTACGAGGTGCGGAGGTTATCTTCGTGACCGCCGAGTGGCCAAAGCCTAGGCTCCATCATTGGAGGGCACTGTTAATCAGCAGGGCAATCGAAAATCAAGCATTCGTTGTGGCTGTGAATCGTTCCGGTTCTGACCGAAATAATCATTTTGCCGGACATTCCATCATCATCGACCCGTGGGGAGAAATCATTTGTGAGGCTGGTGAAGAAAAAGAACTTCTACTCGGCACCCTTGACTTAGAAAAAGTAGGAGAAGCAAGAAATAAAATACCCGTTTTCGAAGATCGGCGGCCCGAGTTTTATTAATTTACCATTGACAAACTATTTGAAATATTGATATCATTCATTCGAGATTAATTTTCTGAAAATAAATACAATACTCTTATCAAGAGCAGGCTGAGGGATAAAGGCCCTATGAAGCCCAGCAACCGACTGTAATACCATTGTGAAATGGGGCGGGAATTCCGCCGGATTATATCCACAGAGCACGGTGCCAAATCCACCAGAAAGAATTCTTTCTGGGAGATAAGAGGTTCGAAGTGAAGCTTCTGCCTCTTTCTATGGGAAAGGGGCTTTTTCATATTTTTTAATGTACTTGGAGGGATAACAATGACTCAACCATCAAATTTCAAGCTATTGACAAACGAAACGGCAATTGACCTAACGAAGAAACTTGGGTTACTGCATTCAGATGACTCATTACTATGTAATGAAATCGGTGACGGAAATTTAAATTATGTTTTTCACGTTACAAATCCCGTAACAAATAAAGGAGTCATCATCAAACAAGCAGTTCCTTACGCAAAGGTTCTTGGTGAAAGCTGGCCATTGACTTTAAAAAGATCGGCTATCGAAGCGAATGCATTAATTCAATTCAGAAGCTATTGTCCCGAACTTGTCCCACAAGTCTATTATTCTGATGAACAGCTTGCAATCACCGTCATGGAAGATTTATCACACTTGAAAATCGCCCGGACCGGATTAATTGAAGGAGATCATTTCCCTCTATTATCCAAACACATTGGTGAATTTGTTGCAAAGACCGCTTTTTATACGTCTGATTTTCATTTGGAACCGGCAGCGAAAAAAGAGGTTGCCCGGAACTTCACGAATCCAGAACTCTGCAAGATTACTGAGGTTTTCATTTTCACGGATCCTTTTTTGGAGGAACATCCAGGCGAGTTTGAGCTTGAGTTGCTGGAGGCTGCCAAGTCTATATGGAAAGATGCTGATTTAATACTGGAAGTGGCTAAGTTAAAACAAAGCTTCGAATCCGAGCAGGAGGCCCTTCTTCATGGCGATTTACATACGGGAAGTATATTTGCAAGTGATACAGAAACAAAGGTAATTGACCCTGAATTCGCTTTTTATGGTCCTGTTGGATTTGACCTTGGACAATACATGGCGAATCTCCTATTCCAGGCAGTAACACGCGAGGCCACTGGGAAGGAAGAAATCTTTACTCATCTTCAGGAATTTTGGAATACATTTGAAGAAACCTATACGAACCTGTGGAATTCTGAAAATAAAAGTCCTTACAGTAAGATCGAAGGTTATCTTCCATATGTACTCAACAAGTTTAAAGGTGATGCATATGGCTTTGCAGGATGTGAACTAATTCGAAGAACCATTGGCCTATCTCATGTTGCTGATTTAAATGGCATTGAGAATAAAGAAACTAGAATTACAGCTAAAACGGCTACCTTGAAAATCGGGGCCCATATAATCAAAAATCGGAAAGAACTGAATATTTCAGCAGTGATAGAAGCCGTAAAGCAATATACATTGCCTTCCTATTCAGCCCTATAAGGAGATATACATATGACAACTACAACGCCACTACCCTATTCCGTCCAATGGAATGATACCCATATTACCTTATTGAATCAACAGGCCTTGCCATCAAAAATAGAATTCATTGAACTTTTTACGGTTAAAGATGTATATGACAGCATCTTGACCTTGAAGGTCCGTGGTGCCCCCGCTATCGGGCTAACTGCAGCATTTGGCGTTGCTCTTGGTGCAATCCAGGAAAATACCACGGATTTATGGCAATTTAAACACAATGTCACGAAACATGTTACTACACTCGCTTCTTCAAGACCAACAGCGGTCAACCTTTTTTGGGCACTGAAAAGAATGGAGAATACTCTACAAGCAGCCAATAGCATAGCTTCAGCCAAAAGCGCTCTTGTTGCTGAAGCAAAAAAGCTATTTTCAGAGGATGTGGAGATGTGCCGAAAAATTGGTGAATACGGATTGTCTTTATTCAACGAGGGTGATTCTATTTTAACCCATTGTAATGCTGGGGGGATAGCCACTGCACGGTACGGAACTGCCCTCGCACCTTTCCACCTGGCCAAGGAAAGATCCTTTCCTATAAAGGTCTATGCCTGTGAAACGAGACCTGTCTTGCAAGGGGCACGACTCACCGCATGGGAACTTATGCAAGCTGGAGTGGACGTTACATTAATCTCGGATAATATGGCAGCCCACACCATTCATCATAAAAAAATCGAAGCCATTATAGTCGGAGCAGACCGTATTGCGGCAAACGGTGATACAGCCAATAAAATTGGTACATTGGGTTTGGCGATATTAGCTAAGCATTACGATATTCCTTTCTATGTAGCAGCACCATCAAGTACATTCGATTTATCTCTCGAGTCGGGTATCTCCATCCCAATCGAAGAAAGGAATGGGGATGAAATCACTTCTATACAAGGAGTCAGGATAGCACCAGAAAATGTGAAGACATTCAATCCTGCTTTTGACGTTACGCCCCATTCTCTTATTACAAGCATCATTACCGAAAATGGCATCATTTCACCTGATTACAGGAGTAATATCCCGCTTTTTGTAAAATGAAATTATTTATAAAGGATTGATCAAGGGGCTGTCCCAAAAGGTGTAATTACACACCGAAATTGAATAAATAGTAAAAGGCAGAAACGTTGATTTAACAACATTTCTACCTCTTTATTTTTGCGAAATTCACTGGAATAAGGACTTATTAGACAGCCCCTTCATTCTTTTCACGATTAACCTTGGAAACCCATTCAGTTGCTCCTGTTATATTTATTCTGACGAGGTTCTTTTTGATAGATATAATCGCAGAATTTAGTCAGAGTGGCATCTAGCCTTCTTTGATTTTTCTGCCGCTTTTCGGTAGTAATTATTCTTAGCCTTGTATGAAAGTTCATGTTCCTCAAGCAGGGTTTACCGCTCGTTTTCTTCAAATTCTACTTCATCATGGATACCCTTCCATTCCCCACCCATTGGTACTTCTTCCATGGTCACCTTATGGATTACACACACACCTAAGTCAAGCATACGAAAAACGGCCCATCAGCAATAAATGCTTGCTGATGGGCCGCTTGTTTTTATAAAAGATTATTTGATTTTCTTTTTCAATACTTCCACCGCTTTTTTCACTTGAGTATCATTTTTAAGGATTTTATCCCTAATGACTTCCATCAATTTAACGGTTGTATCGTCTTTAATGACACCTGTTTCTTTGATCTTATGATCCTTTTGGAATTCCTTGACCGCTACCTTTGTTTCTTCATCGAAATACTTATCCACTTTTCCTGGATTATACCCGGCTTCTTTCAGCATTTTCTCCGCTGCTTCTACTTCACTCGAGGAATCCGATACTTTCAATCCTTTATCAGGAGAGATATATGGAAGATTGGCATACTCGGGAAGCTTGACTTTTATATCCGGTTCAATCCCTTTTTTATGGATCCAATTGCCTTTCGGAGTCAGCCATTTTTGTGCTGTATACTTAAAGTTGGAACCATCATCAAAGTCTGCGGCTTTTTGCACGGTCCCTTTTCCGAATGATTTTACCCCTACAAGCTGAATACCCGCAGATTCACTAACAGCGGCGGCAACGATTTCAGATGCACTTGCACTTCCATCATCAATTAATACGACCACTGGTAGCTTCAACTCACCATTATTCTGGGATTTATAGACTTCTCTTTTTCCTTTTCGATCCTCGACCTGAAGGATGACTTCCCCATTCGGGATAAATAAGTTTGCCATCGCGATCGCTTGGTCAAGCAATCCACCCGGATTTCCACGTAAGTCCAATATTAGGCCTTTCATCTTTTCTTTATCCATGTCTTCAAGTGCCGTATTCAGCTCTTCCACCGTATGCTCAGAAAAACTTGTAACCTGCACTTTGGCAATCCCATCATCAAGCATCTCTGAATAAACCGTTTCAATCGGAATGGTATCACGCTTAATGGACAAAGTAATCGGTTCCTTTTCACCCGCCCTTGAAATGGCAAGCTCCACTTTTGTTCCCTTTTTCCCCCTGATTTTCAAGACAGCTTCCGAAGAACTTAAGCCATCAAGGCTTTTGCCATTGACACTTAGTATAATATCATTAGGCCGGACTCCGGCTTTTTCAGCTGGTGATCCTTTAATAGGGGAAACCACCATGATCTGTCCATCCTTCTCTTGGATTTCAGCACCTATTCCTTCAAAGGAAGAAGAGATGCTCTCATGGAAACTGGAGGCTTCTTTCTTATCCATATAAGAGGAGTAAGGATCATCCAACGATTCTATCATTCCATTTATAGCTCCATCCACGAGCGTGTTCTCATCGATTTCTTCATAATAATTATCTTTGATCGTATCATATGTAGAATATAACTTTTCAAATTCAGGATGATTACTCGGTGCAAGTGACTCTACTTTTTCATCGCCAAAGGTCAACGCGATTGTAGTTATCCCTGCTGTCAAAAATATGAGTAAGAAAATCCCCATAATAAACGTAAACTTTTTTATTTTCACAATTTTGCCTTCATCTTTGGGCTGTTGTTGATTTTCTTCTTCCACTGAAGCCTCACCACTTTCATTCTTCATGACAATATTAACTAATACATCCTATTTTATCAGCTTTCTAGCAAATCGGAAAACTTTAGTTATCAAATTTTTTGAATGATATGTAAGTGCCTACCATCTTGCTCCAATCCAGCTTTCTTATAGAGACCAATTCTTTATCCACATTCTATTTACGTGCAAAAATACGGACTCCGTGGAATAGAAGAAACTAAATATCTTAGTTTCTTCTATTCCTGGCTACCCGTAAATGATAACGTTTATAGTCAGTCTTGAATCGCTGCCTCTAAAGAAACCTCAATCATCTCATTGAATGTTGTTTGGCGCTCTTCGGAGGTTGTTTCCTCACCTGTTAAAAGATGGTCGGAAATCGTTAAAACGGATAATGCTTTACGACCAAACTTAGCAGCAAGTGTATATAATGCAGCCGATTCCATTTCTATAGCAAGGATTTGGTACTTGGCCCACTTTTCCAATTCACTATTATCATTATAGAATTGATCTGCGGTAAATACGTTTCCGACTTTCAATTGCAACCCTTTGTCCACCCCTGCATCATAAGCTTTTTTCAATAAATCAAAATCAGCAGTAGGAGCAAAATCAACGCCACCGAATGTCATGCGGTTCATTTGTGAATCTGTAGAGGCACTCATAGCCAGGATTACATCTCTGACCTTCACATCTTTTTGAATGGCACCAGCTGTCCCAACCCGGATAAGTTTTTGGACATTATAGCTATTCATCAATTCATTTACATAAATCGAAATCGAAGGGACACCCATTCCTGTACCTTGAACGGAAATGCGTTTTCCTTTATAAGTTCCTGTATACCCAAACATATTACGAACTTCATTGTATAATTTAGCATCCTCTAAAAACGTCTCAGCAATATATTTTGCACGTAACGGATCCCCAGGAAGCAAAACCGTTTCCGCAATTTCATTTTCTTTAGCACCAATATGTACGCTCATTCTTAAAATTCCCTCCTTGAAGTGGTTGAAATGACATTCCCAATTACTATAACATACCAACCCCATATTAGGAAAATAGAACTTCTTTATCTACTGCAGGAAGTAGGATATAACACTCTTTAAGTGATCGGTGGAACGCAGCAAAACGGCGGAAACCCGCCGTCTTTTTGGTTGATTTTTAAGGAGTAATGGCAAGAAAACTGCCCATTGATTGATGATACATCATTCATCGACTTCCTCATCAATAATGCATTTTTCAAGAAGGTATTCGAATGTGATGTCAGCAAGATCTTCAACTTCAGATTCTTTTGGAAGATAGCCCCGCTTTAATAATTCTTGGTAAAAGAATTCCGCTATCTCTTCAGTATCAATAAAAACCTCAATTTCTCGCAAATCATCGCCCCCTTAATTAAAGATGTATGAATGTATAGGTATAAATATGCCAGTAGGGCATTTTCTCTCAAAACTTACGCATATCCTACACTTTATTCGTTGATTCAATTTCTTAGAGATGAGTCTTCATCGGCTCGTGCTAAAGTGTATACATCCCTTTTCGAGACCTTTTATTTCGTATGCTCTTTTTTGTGACCTGGGTAAATTTCTTCCGCCGCCTTCTCAATTTTAGCAAGAGCTATTTTCATGATATGTTGATATTCATCATCGCCAAAGTGATGAAAAAGCTTACAATAATCATTATATAAATCCAACAGTCCATCAATCATTTCCATTTTTTCATTTTTTGTCATAGTCATATCTCGCTCACCTTTACCAGGGTTGTTTTGTTTAGCAATGATAGTAAGCTCGTTATTCTTATTAGAAAGGAGCAGCCCCAATTTTTGAATGATTGCATCTGCACGTTTGGCATCGGCTACTAAAGTCAATTCTTCTTCATGCGCTTCCAGCCATTCCCCATCGGAGATACGTGATAATTCATATATCACATCTTCCCAGGCATTCTCTTTATAGCGCCAAATCTCCGTTCGATAGCCAATTATCTTAAAATAATCATATTCATATCCATCGACCTGGACTAAATCACCGATAATATATTTATATTCGATATCGATTTGTTCCTGTTGATAAAGGATTTCTCCTTCGTATTCAGTTATAGACTGTAATGTCTTTTCAATATATAGGCCTTCGCTGTAATTTACTTCATACACATAAGAACCATCGAGATATTTTATATCGGTTATATTCCCGACTGTCCCATACATTATAATTACGACTGTATCGCCTAATTTGAATTTTGGCTGATTTTTCTTGCCCATAAGAGACATCCCCCAATATGGTCCTTATCGTTTGATAGTAAATTATATGCATGAACAAACAAGGTGGTTAATGGAAAAGAGGGGGCATTTGACTCATTTAGATAGGTTATGCGAGAAACTTTTATTATGGTAACCTATCAAAAAAATAGGGCAAGACAGGAAAACCGCCTCTTTAAATGAGACGGTTTGTTGTCGGAATCGTCAAGATCACTTCTGTACCTTGTCCATATTTACTTTCGATTTGAAATTTCCCTTTGAGTTCATCCATGATTTGGATGCAAGTTGCCACTCCCAAACCATTTCCTTTTAACTTTGTCGTATAAAAGGGCATCCCGATATTTTTTAAATTCTCAGGTTTAATCCCTTTTCCGTCGTCTCGGATTTTCAATTGTACATAATGAGGTGAAGTATCGACGGTCATTTCAATCTGCCCTTTTGACTCAAACGATTCGCAGGAATTATTCAGGACATTAAGGATAACCTGACGCAACCGGTTTTTATCGGAATAGGTATGTACGGGTTCTGTCAATGTATTAACGAGTGTGACATCTTTATATAGAGTAGAAGCCGAATAGACAACAACCAGTTCATCAAGGAATTCCTTCAGATCCAAATTCTCCATTTCAAGCTGGTGGGGTTTAGCTAAATCAAGGAGTTGTGTAACAAAAACGTTCACTCGATCTACTTCCCCAAGCATGACATCACTGTACTTTTCAATTAACTCTTTTTCATAATCCTGCTTCTTCAACAGTTGGAGAAAACCCCTGATGGTCGTCAATGGGTTCCTGATTTCATGCGCTACCCCTGCGGCCAGTTGTCCGACATATTTTAACTTTTCGGTACGGACGATTTCTCTTTCCCTATCCTTAATCGTATCCATCATCCTTAGAAACGCATGATTCAACTTCTCCATTTCTACAAAACTTCTTTTATCAGAGACCACGAACTCTTTTCCCTGGATAAAATCTTCCGTCACTTCCACTAGATTATGTACTGGTTTCACCAGAGATTTCGTAAGTAAATAGACGCCTAGAATGATGGACATAAATACAATGGTGTATATAGAAAGATAGCGGGATAAAAGATCATTTAACGGCTGATATACTTGTTTTTTGTCAGCTCCCACTACCACAAACCATTTATTTTCCGTTTGAGCTATCGGTTGAACGTATTGAATGGAATATATCTTTTCTCCATTTTCTGCACTATATAAATTATTGGAATTAGCGGATTCCAATAACTTTTCTTTTGTAAGGCCCATATCTTCCAATGTCGTATTAGAACTCTCATGAATGCCATTCGGGTCTTTTTTTGAAATCATAATGCCATCCTGATTGATCATATAAAAATTCACAGGGTACTTTTCACTAATGTCATTGGCCTTTTTCTCCATCATATCCCAAAGGCCTGATATCCGAAAGGCCGGGGACACAACACCGATCATTTTCCCTTTATTATCATTTACCGGTGCACTTAAGGCTATAATAGGTTCAGCAAATGCTTTCGTTTTATATACATCCGATAGGAATTCATGCCCCTTTAGCCCTTCTTGAAACCATATTCTATTAGCTAAGCTTGTTCCGACCATTTTATTTGAGGTATCAGCCATGACAGTACCTTCCAAATCTAAATATACGGCACCAAAGTATTCACCTTTTGCTTCTGTGAATCTTTTCAATTCATCGGTCTTCTCCTCTTTAGAAGAATCAGGATTGATCAATACCGTATTCGTACTCATTAAGTTAACATCACTAATCCGTTCATTTAAATAACTGTACATTTCATTTACCATATTAAGTGAACCTGAATTCAATGTACTCTTCGCTTCTTTAGCTAGCAAGGAGCGTTGTGATTCATAAGAAATGATTCCCAATATCAAAACGGGTAAGCTCGATATAATTAAAGAATAAAACAAAATTCGGGCTTGAAGGCTTCTAAACATCCTTCGGCTCCCCCTATTCCTGTATCTATAGCAGTCCTTCTTCTATTTGGACATATTGATCCCATAATCGATCGAATATAGTCATACTATCTAAATAGTCTCCATTTAACTCCAAGTAACTGCTCACTTCATGATAATTATCCGATTGCTTTGGAAAACTGTGATCTTCGTATGCATGGTTTGCGAATTTTGTAAATTCATCAATTTCCTTCGGCTGTCGATATTTCATTAAAAATAAGTAAAACGGTCTCATGTCGAGCCCCCTTATCAAAATACTATGATTTAAATCTTAATATATCGGAAACTAACGCTTACGTCTACACCTATACAAGTCTTGATTGTTAATTACCCTTTCAACTATAAATTCCATCTAGATACTTTACCACGAATTTTGTGTATATAGAGTAAATCTTCAGGCGCTGATAAATGTTTTATTATCCAGCTGGTTACCCCTCCAATTTTTCATAATTTAACTAAAAGTTCATTTTCAGTTCATTTAGTTACATTACAATGAAATAGAAAGTGATGACGAGCTTAAATGTGATGTCCGCATTTCACATTGCAGCTCTAAACTATAAGGGGGAAATAATTAAATGAATTCTTTTTTACGCCCAATAACTGATTGGGTTTCAACTAAGAAAGGTATGTGGATTACAATTGTCACATGGCTGGTCTTAATGATTGGGTTAAGTGCCGGTCCGGCAGTAAGTGATTACAAAGTGACAAACTTTCAATCCTTACCCGACGATGCACAATCCATTATTGCAAATGAAAAATTAGAAAAATACTTCCCTAATGATCAAGGGACGCCTGGTATTCTTACCTTTCAAAACGAAAATGGTAAGGTGAACTTAGAAGAAGTTACAAGCATTATGAATAAAATCATCGGTGCTAAAATTGAGGGTGTCGATGAAATCGTCAATATCTCTCAATTACCGCCAGAAGCAATCGAAGGGTTCAAGTCAGATGACCAGTCTACGATCATCATTCCAATGACTTTAGACCCTGGTCTTGATAGCCGCCAAATTGGCGAAACCGTAGATGCTATGGCTGAGGTTGGAAATGGCGCTACAGAGGGTATGTCTGAAACTTCCTTCCGTATTACTGGTCCTGCAGGAATTGCTGGAGATACGCTTAAGTTGTTCGAACAAGCAGATTTCGTGTTACTATTTACCACAATAGTGATTATTTTAATCCTGCTCATCGTTATTTACCGTTCTCCATTATTGGCTTTTATCCCACTATTAGCAACAGTAATCGTATACCAAGTAGTGAATCAAACACTCGGATTAATGGGTGCTGGTGGACTTGAAATCAACAATTCAACTACATCGATAATGAGTATTTTGCTGTTCGCGGCCGTGATTGACTATTCATTATTCATATTCTCTCGCTTCCGAGAAGAACTGAACCACCATGAGACCAAATATGAGGCAATGAAACATGCGATGCGTGCTACAGGATTGCCAGTATTCTTAGCAGGCGGAACAGTACTCGCCGCAATGCTAGTATTATTCTTTGCAAACTTCCGTGATTATCAAAACTTTGCGCCAATTTTTGGAACGACAATGTTTGTCATCATGTTAGCATCCATTACACTTGTCCCAGCGCTGTTCACCCTATTCGGGCGTAAAGCCTTCTGGCCGAAAGTACCGAAGTTTGGTGAAACGAAAGAAGTGAAACATCGCTTCTGGGGACCCGTTGCAAAATTCGTTATAAATAAACCAGGCCTTTCTGGCGGGGTTATCGCCATTTTAATGGTTGTGTCAGCGTTAAATGTATTTAACCTTGATTTTGAATTTGATACAGTGAAATCATTCCCAAAAGATTTACCTTCACGTGAAGGCTACGAAATCGTCGAAGCGAAATACGACAAAGGTGAATTGGCTCCAACATCCATTTTATTCGAAGGAAAAGAAACGTTATCAGAAAAACAGATCGAAGCATTACGGACAACGCTCGAATCTGAAAAAGATGTTACATCAGTTCGACTAACAAATGTATCTGACGACGCGAAAGTAGTAAAATATAGTATGACGCTTGACCTTAACCCTTATTCTGTCGAAGCAATCGATATGATGAAGGAGTTAATTGAAAACGATGATGAAATCCTAAGTAAAGCAGATATATCCGGTGAAGTGTATTTTGGTGGAATTACTCCGAAACTTGTTGACGAGCGTGATGTCAATAATCGTGACATTTGGGTGATCGTCCTACTAGAAACATTATTAATTTTAATCCTCCTATTCGTGTTAACGAAGTCAGTAAAAATGTCGGTTTATATGATGGCCACCATTTTACTTTCATTCTTGGCGGCATTAGGATTAGGTCTGTTCCTCATTGATGTTCTGTTCGGTTATGAAGCAGTAAGTACACGTGTACCTGTTTATGCGTTTATCTTCTTAGTCGCTCTCGGGATAGACTATAACATTATTTTAATATCCCGTTTCTTAGAAGAACGCAAAACAAAAAAAGTGAAACAGGCTTTGGAAATCGCTATTCGGAATACAGGTGGGGTCATTTCATCTGCTGGTTTAATTTTGGCAGCCACCTTTGCGGCATTGACTACGATGCCAATAGCCGATTTATTCGTCTTTGGATTCATCGTTGCCATCGGTATTTTAATGGATACATTCTTAGTGCGTGGAATGCTATTGCCCGCATTAATATTATTCTTTGAGAAAGATAAGAAATAAAAGAAAAAACAAATATACAAGCCATACGCAGAGACTTCAACATGTCTCTGCGTTCTTACCTGTTTACATGCATGTAAGTATAGATTTCATGAAAGCGAACCCATGTACATATAAAGCAAAAAATGGTTTGAGGTGATTGTATTGAAAATAATGGTTTGTGATGACGACAAACATATATTACAGCTGGTAAGTATTCATTTAATGCGGGAAGGATATGATGTCATAAAAGCTAATGATGCGAAAGAGGCGCTTTACTTATTAGAAGAAGTAGTTCCTGACTTAGCCGTAGTTGATGTGATGATGCCCGGGATGGATGGCATTGAGTTGACAAAAATACTCAACCAAGATTATAAAATTCCTGTTCTACTGTTAACGGCAAAAGATCAATTAGAAGATAAAACGAGAGGGTTTCTAGCAGGTTCCGAAGATTATGTAGTAAAGCCCTTTGAACCTAAAGAGTTACTATTTCGGATTGCCGTCATCCTTAGAAGATTTGATAAGGACAGCCAAAATATCATTCGGATCGGTAATGTGACGATTAATCGTAAAATTTTTGAAGTGTCAACCGAATCAGAAACACTGATCATGCCCTTAAAAGAATTTGAATTGCTATCATTACTTGCAAATCGGCCCAATTATGTCATCGAGCGATTTACCATCATGGAACAAATATGGGGACATGATTATGAAGGTGACGGCCTGACCCTTAATACACATATCAAACGCCTGAGAAACCGATTGGATCGTCTAGGGGCTAATATTGAAATAAACACAATCCGTGGTTTAGGATATAAATTAGAGGTTCAACATTCATGAAAACCTTGTATCAACAGTTCATTATCACTACGTTAAGCCTTATGCTATTCAGTACAATTGTCGGCTTTTTTTTAACAAACACGTATTACCATGTGGTTACTAAGGAACAAAATGATGAAAAGAATGTCGCCATAGCACAAAATATTACACGATATATCGAGAGTACGCCTGATTTGGATTTAGAACATTATTTATCGACACTTGGCGATATAGGGTATCAATTTTATGTTGTCGGGGAATCTGGTTATTCTCAGTTCTTTGGAGGGGCATTTAAAACGTCAGAATTACCCCCTTCCGCCAAAGAAACGGTATTTAAAGGAAATATCTTTCATGGTATGGAGAACTATCCAAATCAGTCATTCATGACAGGTTTTTTTACGAATAAAATTATCAATACTGTCGGTGTCCCCTTTATATATAATGGCGAACAGTATGGGGTCTTCCTTCGGCCCAATATTGGCTTATTATTTTCTGAAGTGCATACAATATTGGCTTGTTTGATCATATCCATGGCGATAATCAGCCTGATTGGAATGCTATTTGTTGCGAAACAATTAATACGACCCATTACACAATTAACGGAAGCCACTAAACAAATATCAAAAGAAAATTATGACCTTCTACTGAAGGTTAAACGACGCGATGAAATTGGACAGCTTGCATCAAGTTTCAATCAAATGACGAAGCAATTACAGGAAACAGATCGATCAAGAAAAGAATTCATAAGCAATGTTTCTCATGATTTCCAATCGCCGTTATTAAATATCCAAGGATATTCTGAACTATTGAAGTCACCCAGCATTACAGAAGAAGATCGCCTAACATACACATCGATTATCGAGACAGAGACTAAGCGATTATCTCTCTTAACTAAGCAATTACTACTGCTAACCTTTTTAGACCAGCCTACACGTGCATTAAAACGCTCCTCATTTGCATTGGATGAACAACTTAAGACGCTGATTCAAAAATATTTGTGGCTCATTGAAGATTCGGGCATCGAACTATATTATAAAATTGCACCAATCCGTTTCAATGGTGATGAAGGTCTATTGGAAACTGTCTGGGATAATTTACTTACAAATGCTTTAAAGTACAATAAACCGAACGGTTCCATTAAAATTATCGTTGAAGAAACAAACGATGATGTTTTCATTCAATTTCGAGATACCGGTATGGGGATTAAAGAAGAAGAACTTTCTCATTTGTTCGAACGTTTTTACCGAGCGGACGCTTCTAGGACAAAAGAAGGCACTGGTCTGGGACTGGCAATTGTCAAAGAGGTAGTGGATTTCCATCGTGGCAGCATACGTGTTTCAAGTCAATTCGGAAAAGGAACATGTTTTTTCATCACTTTGCCTAAACTATAAATAGGCTAACTACGCACCTAGATCAACATATACCTAAAGCCACCAGGATTAAGATATGGTGGCTTTAACTATAATAATCCATCCTTTTGAACATTCGTACACCCTCCCTTCCGCGTTACTAACCAACTAAAGTCAAAATAAAAACGAATGTGGAAAAGTTTTTCTAAACTTATAAAATAAGGAAAGTAGCTTATTCTAGTCTAAGCCTATTAATTATTACATGGAACTTGCTGCAGAAGAGATCGTCGGACATTAGTGTGAAAGAGTTATAGTGGACAATATTAGGGGCTTTTTCTGCAGAAAACCTCAGCTATTCTTGCACTTATAATCAGTCCGTTTAGCCGATTTTATCTAGGTTCAATTCAAAAAAACATCTATCCAATCCCGAGGATCGGATAAATGTTTTATCAAAAATCATAGTTTTTATTTTTTATAGAATTCGCTCCTCCTAAGAAAAGTCAAAATAATTCCGTTTCAGCATTCGCTTCATCTTTAATAGTTCCTCATACGTAGTCTGCTTATCTAGCTGTTTCGTATCAATTAAAAACAGCTGGTCTTCAATTTCTTTCACGATTTCATCACGTTGAAAAAGGGCGTTACAATTTTCACAATAGGATGATGGCGTTTCGGTAATCTCAACAGCCCTCGTTCCATCAGGTAATTCCCAATAAACTGTACCTTTTATGGAAGAGAGTTTTCCTGTTTCACACCACGGACATACTTCCATTTTACTCCCCTTCTTCCTTTTCGCTTTGTGGAGCTATATTTTTTATCTGCTGTGCCTGAAATTTTTTTTCTTTTAGCTGGTCACGTTTTTCGCGTTGGTTTTTTAAAGAGGCATGTTCTGGGTTGGTATGGTACTTTTCACGACGGTTCATCCGTTTCAGGCCTTCAGGTACTAAATTAAATTGTTTGTCGTTCATAAGACCCGCTATCCCTGAATCTGACTGTTTTGCTTCAACATCGGGATAAATCCCCTTGAAATAATCATCGGCAAGTCCCGGTGTGTACTGCTCCGGTTCCGGATAGGTCGTGATTACACCTTCGAAATTCCGTAGGACTGTCTTCGTCGGGGATTGAGACAGGATGTAATTTGGCTGTAAAGTGATTTTCCCTCCGCCTCCAGGTGCATCAACAACGAATGTAGGTACTGCATAACCGGATGTATGACCCCGTAAGCCTTCGATGATCTCGATTCCTTTAGATATCGGGGCCCGAAAATGACCAATTCCTTCTGACAAATCGCATTGATAAATATAGTAAGGGCGTACACGGATTTTGACAAGGTCATGCATTAGCTTCTTCATGATAGGGACACTATCGTTAATGCCCGCTAAGATTACAGCTTGGTTTCCGACTGGCACACCCGCATCCGCGAGCATCTCACACGCTTTCTTCGACTCTTCCGTAATTTCTATCGACGTATTGAAATGCGTATTTAACCAAACCGGGTGATATTTTTTTAGAATATTACACAGGTTTTCAGTGATACGCTGAGGAAAAACCACTGGAGCCCGTGTACCGATTCTAATTATTTCAACATGGGGAATGTCTCGCAAATTCTTCAAGATATATTCGAGGATGGTATCGTTGATCAATAATCCATCACCACCGGAAATTAGCACATCCCTGACCGCTGGTGTATCCCGAATATAGCCGATTGCTGCATCTAATTGTTTCTTTGGAACGCCCATGCCAATTTGACCTGAAAAACGCCTTCTCGTACAATATCGGCAATACATCGAGCACTGGTTCGTCACCAGGAAAAGCACACGGTCGGGATACCGGTGAGTCAATCCCGGTACGGGTGAATCCTCATCTTCATGTAGTGGATCCTCCATATCATACTTAGTTTTATGCATTTCTTCCGATATGGGCACGGATTGCATCCTTATTGGACACCTAGGGTCCTCTTTATTCATAAGTGACGCATAATAGGGGGTAATGTTTAAGGGAATCGTTTTGGTGGAGATTCGCACCCCTTCCTCTTCGTCTGGAGTAAGGTCGATTACTTTCTTCAAATCATCCACAGTTCTTATTGTATTTGTCAATTGCCACAACCAATTGTTCCATTGTTCATCAGTTACATCTTTCCATAACTCTATATCTTTCCAATGACGATCTGGTTTATATAAATCAAATAACATAGCCATACCTCCTAAGTCTTGATAGTAGTATTTAATGCAAGAAGGGTGCCAAAATTGCCCAAAAACTAAATATGAACGCTAAAAAATCCGGTTATATACGATATACCGGATTTTTTAGCGTTCAAGTATGTTTCTTGATTTTATATTGGAGGGTCTGCCTCGGGATGTCCAATAGCTTTGAAGCTTGAAAGACATTTCCTTCGGTTTGCAAAAGTGCCTCTGATATAAGTTTTGTTTCCATTTCCTTCATGGCTTCCCGCAGCGGCAATACCTTCTCTTTAGGAACTGTGCTCTTTTTTAAAAATGGGGGCAAGTCACCCGCTGTCAAGACTTCACTTTCGGCATGTATCATCATGAACTCAATCGTATGCTTGAGTTCCCTTACGTTACCTGGCCAATGATAGGCATGTAGGATTCCCTTGGTCTCTTCATCGATTCCTTTTACGGAGCGATTCATCTTCTCGTTAAAGTTTATAATAAAATGCTCCGTAAGCAATAAAATATCCTCTGGACGCTCTCTTAGCGGCGGTAGCTCATAGCTCAAAACATGTAAGCGATAAAATAAATCCTCACGGAGCTTTTTCTCCGTGACAGCCGTCTTCGGGTTTACATTCATCGCAGTCATGATCCTGACATCTACCTGAATGCTTTTTGCCGCCCCTATCCTCCTAACGGCCCCATCCTCAAGTACACGAAGCAGCTTCGCCTGTAAATCAATGGGCATCGATTGCAGTTCATCAAGAAATAGAGTCCCTCCATTCGCCAGCTCAAATAATCCCTGGCGTTCGACAGCTCCCGTGTAACTACCTTTCGAAGTCCCAAATAAAAGCGAGTCCAATAAATTTTCAGGGAGTGCCGCACAATTTTGTGCAATGAAGGGCTTTTTTCGCCTATTGGAGTTGTGATGTATACTTTGGATGAAAAGTTCCTTTCCGACACCACTTTCACCATAAACTAAAACCGAAGACGATGACCGGGCAGCCTTTTTCCCTTGTGCAATCAACTTTTCAAATGGTGGATCTTGGGTTAGAATATCAGCAAAAGTGTATAACGTACCATTCGTGGCTACTTTTTTTTCTTTACTTGTCGTCGTTTTAAGAGAGCTTTCCAAGTCTGCTAAGCGTTCCGATAATTGTTTCAGGCTAGAATAATCTTTCGCAATTTCGATTGCCCCCATTATGAAACCGTCTACATATATAGGCAGGGTTGTATTGAAGGTCTCAATGATTCGACCATGTGCATTTACATAAGATTGTCTATGATGGTAGATGGGCTTTTCGGATTGGATGACACGCAGCAAGGTCGAAGATTTATGATTTAAGGACGGAAACGCTTCAAGCAGTGGTTTTCCAAGCACTTCCTCTACCTTCATTCCATCATGGTTGGCCGCCACTTCATTATAAAAGATCGTTTGACCTTTTGGATTGATTACATGAATTCCCTCATCAATGCTTGCCAGAATCGCTTCTAAGACCTGATTTGTATTAAAACATTCACTGATCAATGTCTTCCCCCTCTCTCACATTCCTTCCATCATATATATGAAGTAGTGCCGAAAACTTGTCATATGCATGCCCGAAAATGGGCATTCATGTATAGTTCTTCACCCATAAGTTCATATCCTCCAATTTATCGAAAATGAAGCAGTTATTGGCTAATCTACCCCTGTAATAATAGCCTTGCTGATGCAATGCTGCATTCATTCCGAATGATAGCGCCCTTGCGATAGAATAGATACAATAAATGTCATGTGAGACGAGGTGACTTTCAAGCTTCTCAATCAAGTGCTTCATTAATCCATACTGCCGATGATCGGGCAGTGTTGCACAATCCGTTATTTCCGCATTACGGTAGAAGTCATTTATTTCAGCGGATGCCGCACTGACGATTACTCCATCATGTTCGTATATGTAAAAGACCGTCCCGCTGTTCATGCATTTCCTCACATATTCTGGTTCATTCATTGGGGTTGGGTAAATTTCAAATACTTTTCCGTACAATTCAGCAAGCTTCACGGCATCTATTTCCTCCGCCTTCCTTCCTATATAGGTTGATGGGAGGGCCTCTAGCTCTACTTTTGTTGGAAGTTTCTGTACATTTTCTAGAATTTCATCCTCCTTGATCCAATGAGAACTGGCCCTTCGCTGATCTTGGGTATATTTAACAAGGAAGTGGCAATCACTTCCTAAAAAGAACTTATCGATACTTCCCTCATATAAAAAACCTTTGCTCAGCAGCTCCAGTACATTTTCCGTTCGTGCCTTGAATATGATTTTCTCCGCTGATATATTATCAGCTGCTTTCAAAGATTCTTCGACGCAATCTTGAAAATGGCCCAAATAGTCTTCGACCCGTACGCGCTTATTAAAACGATCCATCATTATGTGTAGTGTAGAATGGGACAATTGAATTCTTTTTTCAACAATATCCATTCGGCTCTCTCCTTCCTTCTCTATCTAATAGTGTAACAGAAGGCCTGACCCTATTTTAGGAATCAGACCCGGTACCCCTTATATGTCCCTCCACTCCACACCATTCCAAAATTGTTCGTGCAATGATTTCGGCCGATTCCAACATTTTATCCACTTCTATATATTCATTGGCATCATGGGCCAATTTTGTTTCGCCTGGTCCGAAAACCACTACCGGTATGGAACCGACCGAAGATAAATACCCTCCATCCGTTCCCCAAGGGGAAGCTTCCACAGTCGGCTGTTCTCCCATGACTTTTTCATAGTGGGTGGACAATGCCTGAATCAACGGATGATCCAATTCCAGGATTCCCGGTATCCATCTAGCTCCGAACCATTCCAATTCAATTGGTTTTTCCTTGAACCAATTATCCTTACGATTCAAATCGTCAATCTTGTTTTTCAAGGAGAGTTGTGCCGCTTCCATGGTTTCCTTAGGGGCAACTCCAAATCTACCTTCTAGAATCGCTGTATCAGGCACAGAAGAAGGCCAATTCCCACTTTGGATGCTCCCGATATTAATGGGAATGGGGATGGGGATATTATGATAAAGTGGATGATCCATCTTTTGGTTACGTTCCTTTTCAAGGTTCTTGATTTCCTCGATTACAAGATAAGCTTTATCTATCGCGCTTTGTCCTTCATACCGGGTTCCCCCGTGTGCTGATTTGCCTTTTATTTTCAGTCGAAACCACATCGATCCTTGTTGAAGGGGGAAAAATTTCATGTTCGTTGGTTCTGGAATGATCGCTCCATCAGCTTTATATCCTCTCAATACAGCTGCGAGTGAACCCGCCCCACCGCTTTCCTCTTCGATTACACTCTGAAATATCACGTCGCCCTTCAACCTTATGCCTGTTTCAACGATGGATTCAAGCGCTAATAATAATGAAACATTCCCGCCTTTCATATCCGTCGTCCCCCGCCCATACACTTTCCCATTCTCTATTTTTCCACTGAATGGATCATCCTTCCATGCTGTTCTATCACCTTCAGGAACGACATCGATATGACCGTTCAATATAAGCGACCTGCCGCCGCCACTTCCCTTCCTAACCGCGACAAGGTTTGGATTCCCTTTAAAATCTTTTCGGTCACAATAAAAATGAGGATGATTTCTTAGTGCACCATCCCCAATCTCCCATAGGTCGATGTCAAGACCAATCTGCCGGCACTTTTCGACGACGATGGCTTGTGCACTCCCTTCCTGCCCGCGTTTGCTGGGTTCCTGCACTAATTTTTGAAGTAATTTAATGCCATCATTTCGATGCTCTTTCAACCATGCACTGATTTGCTCTCCATACATGCCCTCATACTCCTCTCTCATTCTTTTACTATACATAGCTTGCTAGACACTTTAACATCGGCTTCCGTTCTTTTCTTGACTTCTTCTATTGTAGTGGAAGCGAATAAATCAGTTAATAGGAGACCTTTTGGAGTAACAGAAAAAACGCCCAGTTCCGTGATAACCTTATGTACACATCGTTTCGCCGTTAATGGCAATGTACAGTTCTTCATTATTTTGGAGATACCGTCTTTGTCGGTGTGCTCCATTAGGACAATGACCTTTTTCGCCTTTGCCGCAAGTTCCATTGCCCCACCCATTCCAGGTACTCGCTTACCGGGAACAATCCAATTTGCCAGATCCCCATATTCACTTACTTGAAGAGCGCCTAAGATCGTAACATCAACACGGCCACGGCGAATCATCCCAAAGGCGAGTGTACTATCGCAATAGGATGCTCCTTCCCGGATGGTTATGGGGAGGCCTCCTGCATTACAAAGATGTGCGTCTTCATGGCCCATGGCTGGAGAGCTTCCCATACCAACAATCCCATTTTCTGCTTGAAACATCACTTGATGATCGGCTCGTAGATGATTCGGCACTAAAGATGGAATGCCGATACCTAAATTGACCAGCATGCCATCCCTAATTTCAGCTGCCGCTCTTTTGGCTAATCGATTTCTCGCCTCGGCTCCCAAACCCATTTCCAATCGACTCCTTTTGAAGGAATGATATAATCTACAAAAGCACCAGGTACAATGATTTTCTCTGGATCCATGCTGCCCAGAGGAACGATTTCCTCGACTTCCACAATCGTGATTTGACCTGCCGTTGCCACGAGTGGGTTTGTATTTCGAGCACTTTTGTCGAAAATGAGATTGCCATAGGGATCTGCTTTTGCTGCATAAACGATAGCGATATCGGCAGTCAATGCAGGTTCCACTAGGTAATTTTTCTCCCCGATTTTGACGGTTTGTTTCCCTTTCCTGACGATATCATTATCCAGACCAATATCGGTTAATATTCCGCCAAGACCCATCCCCCCTGCACGGATTCGTTCAACCAGTGTACCTTGCGGAGAGAACTCCACTTCCAACTCTCCATTATTCATGGATAGTCCGGCATTCGGATTGGAACCGATATGAGAAACAATGATTTTTTTTGCCCTCCTTTGAGTAACCAGCCTACCTATTCCGATATCAGGGAAGCCAGTATCATTTCCGATTAAAGTTAAGTGTTGTATACCCGTCTCCAAGATTAGATTGATGAGGCCCGGAGGAGTGCCAATTCCACCGAACCCGCCAAAAAGAATGGACTGACCGTCTTCAAAGAGGTGCAGGACATCCTCAAAACGGCAAACTTTATGGAATGCATTATCATTCAATTCTGTTCACTTCCTTATTTAAGACGGCAGATATCCAGGGAGGATCTTATCTTTAAATTCACGGAGGGTTGAGTCCAGTCTCCTTAGCAATTCAGCACTTTCTTCCTTTGTAATGATTAAGGGCGGAGAAATGATGATGGCTGCCCCGTTAATGCCATCAAGCCCCGCTGATGCAGGGTATAAAATAATCCCATTGTTCATCCCCGCCTTTATAATTTCAGCAGTCACATCTAAAGTTTTTGGAAAAGGTTCCTTCGTTTCTTTATCCTGGACAAATTCCATCCCGATCAATAAACCCCTACCGCGGAGGTCCCCGATAAACGAGTATTTCTTTGCAAGCTTTTTTAAACCGTTGAATAACTCCTTCCCTCTTTTAGCAGAGTGTTCTACGAGATCGTTATCCTCCATATATTCCAAAACGGCAAGCGCTATGGCACACGACAATGGATTGGCACTAAGTGTATGTCCGCCCATGATTGAACGGGAACCATTCATGATGGGTTCCAACACTTTTTCTGTCATGGCAGCGGCAGCGATAGGCGTGTACCCCCCGCTTATCCCTTTCCCAAACGTAATAATATCCGGTTCTACTCCCCAATGTTCAGAGGCTAGCATCTTACCTGTCCGACCGAATCCAGTCATAACCTCATCAGCAATGAATAGAATGTCATGTTCCTCACAAATTTTCTTTAGTTTCTGAAAATAACCATTAGGCGGAACGATTGCCCCACCTGCTGCACCGATAACTGGCTCACATATAAATGCTGCGATGTTATCTGCGCCAATGCGCCGGATGGATGATTCCAAATCCAAAGCACAGGCCATCCCACATGTTCGGTGATCTAATTGATATGGACAACGGTAACAATAAGGAGGAGCAACAGAAGGGTATGATTCAAGTAGAGCGGTAAATCGCTCTCTGCGTATAGGGTGACCAGACATTGAAAGAGCGCCGATCGTAATGCCATGGTAGCTCATCCATCTGGATATTATCTTTTGTTTCCTGGGTTTCCCTTTTTCCTGCCAATGCTGGATGGCAATCTTTAGTGCAGTTTCGGTCGCTTCTGAACCACTATTAACAAAAAAACTATAGGGGAGCTTCCCATTGGTTAAATCCGCAATTTTTTGGGCAAGCTTCTCTGCTGCCTCGCTCGTGAACTGGGAACGATACACAAATGACACTTGGCTTGCCTGTTGAACCATGGCATCTGCAATTTCTTGCACCCCATGACCAATATTGGAGGTTACAGCACCGGAAGATGCATCCAGATAGTCCTTCCCTTCTTTATCGTATAAATAGACGCCCTTCCCATGACTAATTGTCGGATAGGCGACGCCAAGGAACGGCTTGATCAATGAAGACTGCTCCATGCCCACACTCTCCTTCTACCACCAATTATGGCTTATGCTAAAGTGTATGTCCCTACTAGGGAAATCTTGCTAAGGAATTGTTGCAACTCTTTCAAACTATTTTTATAGGAAGGTTTTAGAAGGATGGGGAATCTATTCACCGTGGGGAAAGTAAGGAAATACGACAAAAAAAAGTGTATCCACGAGAGATACACTTTTTTTCTTATAATGAGCTATTTAGTTTGTCTTGACGAATGGAATCTATGAAGCTTTCATCCTTTAAAATGGCCAGCACACTTTTATAAAAAGCCGCTTTGTCAATGACTGAGGTATGTACGTATTCATACTCTTTTAATGTTGGATGACGCAAGACATGTTTCATGCAAGAAAGACAGACTTTTTTAGTACCTAACTTATAGTAATTCAAGTTGCTTGCATCCCCATTAGAAGTGTCTTCGTTACAAACGAAACAGGTATGGCTTACCCGGCCTTTTTTATTATACTCGGATAAAGCGCCTTCTAAACGAATGGATGCGGGAATTGTTAATAACACATAATCACCTTTTCTATTTTAAATCTCTTAGTATTATATCAGAAAAATAAAGAATTTGAACTATTAGCCTCATATTCCCTAATAATGCTTGTAAAATAGGAAAATGAACAGGGATAAAACCCTATTTTACCCAAAAACAGGGACCGATACAGACAATGACCGATAATCTCGGTTCATCCTCTTAAGTTGCCCTATATATAGGTAGTCTGACGATAAGTCCATCTATTTTTCAAGAGAGGATGGTCACTTTCGCGTTACCGTTCCTCACGGTCATCTTAACACTTTCGCCCATCGGTATAGTAGCAAAAGGATGGACATGACCAAAGTTTGCATTCGCTATGACAGGGATACCATTCAGTTCCCTCTTAGTTGCAATGATTTGCTGAAGGGCGTAAGGTGTCATCCCTGAATCCTTTTGAAATCGACCTATGATAACTCCCTTGATACCATCTGCATCAGGCAACTGTAGCAAGGATTGTAAATCCCGATCGAAACTAAAAGGATGGCTTTCTTCATCATCCTCAATAAAAAGAATGCGGTCCCGTAACGATGGCATATACTCCGTCCCCTGCAAAAGATTTATCGTACAAAGGTTGCCACCTAAGATGGTACCAGCTGCTTCGCCCTCCTGTATGACCATATATCCCGAATTTGGATGGAAGGAACGGTCCTCCTGCTCCAGATGCCATGAATCATCGCTCCAGGTTTCACTTTGTTCTAAATCAAAGCCATCATCCATAAGAACCGCTTTCTTAAAGTAGTCCATTGTATAGTCCAGCCCAGTCTTCATCCCAAAAGTAGAGAAATCAGGACCAGAATATGTAGTCAAACCAGTTTTTTGATAAATGGCCAAACCGATGGCCGTAATATCACTATAGCCCATCAAAACTTTAGGATTCTTTTTTATTAAATCGTAGTCGATATATTGTAGCAATTGATTGGCATTATATCCACCTACGCCAGCAAGGATTGCCTTTACAGACGGATTTCTAAACGCATCATGCAAATCTTCAACCCTGTCCTCAATCGAATTCGAGAAAAAGTCATCATGTACCAAAGCTGTTTTACCGTATGTAACTTTAAAACCGAGGTCCACCAATCTTTCCTCTGCCAGTCTGCGTTGCTCACCTTTTACAATCGCAAGACTTCTCGATGGTGCAATAACCCGGATTTCATCCCCGCGTTTTAAACGAGAAGGTTTCATATCTCTTTCCCCCTAAATATATTACATCTTAAATTATTTTAGCAGATATACAGAACAAAAGAAAATCATGGCTCATTATTGATTATAACACAAAAGAAACATATGTTCTTAATCGAATCCCTTTTAAAACTCCACCCTTGAGCCAGTCCCTAGCCAAGGCTTAATCTTGGGTAATTCTGTTATAAAGAATGGCCTCCATAAGAAAAGACCAGCTGATAGCTGGTCTTTTAGTGTTATATTTAGCAGCAGAATGATGCGCCGATGATAACCAACAGAATGAATAAGACAACGATTAATGCGAAGCCTGAACCAAAACCGCCACCGCATCCGCCACCGTATCCTCCGCCGTAACCATAACCGCCGCCGCAGCCGCCACCATATCCTCCACCATATCCGTACATAAAGTTTCACTCCTTCTTGATTTCTGTTTTCTCTTTACACCCTTACCATATGTCGATATGCCCGCCTTGGTCTGTGTATTTGCCCATTTTTTTTTATTTAAGCAAAAACTCCTCCATTCTTCTATATAAATCCCCCTCAATAAAACGTGTAATCAATTGGTTTTAAAAACGGGAAATGAAACCAAACCTTATTGTATTACCTTAAATTTGCGATATAATAAGGTTAAAATATGCTTTTCGGCCTATACTTACCACACCAACCTACAATAATGTTAATCGGAGGAAATGAATTGAAAAAAGTCTCGAAATCCCTCATTCCATTCGCAGGAATTGTCCTCACACTCCTTCTCATTTACATCCTTCAAAAAGTTCCAAAAACATACGGTTCCGATGAGAACTTAAATGTATACCAAAAATACCAGGATGGTCAGCCGATTGACTATCTGATTATTGGCGATAGCATAGGCAGGGGGTCCGGGGCTGAAAATCCGAGTCAAACTTGGTTTAAACAACTGGAAAATAAAATGAGCAAGCACCATTCAGTTCCCTTTAAAGGGGATTACGTTGTTCAAAGCGGCTCCACTGCTTTTGAAGGTCTTTATAAGCTCTCTCAAATAAAAAGAATGGGCCATAAGGATTTGATTTTCATTGTATTCGGTGAAAATGATCGTAAATACATGAATGTGGACGATTTCAAAATGACGTACGAGGCTCTGATTAGAAAAGCAAAGCACCTATATCCTCATGCTGAATTGTTCACGATTACGGAAAGTTGTTTGGAAAACGAGGAATTTGCGAATGCTATCGGTCTGTTATCTGACTATTATGGGGCCACCAATATTGACATGCGTCCAGTTTTCAATTCTTCAGGGTTCACTGACAAGGAATTGACGAAAGATTTGATTCATCCAAATGGCCTTGGCTATCAATTCTATGCAAATGCGATTTACCAAAAGTTTATTGAAAATGCACAAAAAGAAAAACCTGTCGCTAGTCTTCCTCCTAAATTTCATCAAGGCTCCGAAATAAATTTAAGAGATAATGACAACTATGATTCAATGGTGGGGTTTAGACCAAGAGGCGGTTATTACACAAGTGATGAGACAGGGAGTTATATTGAATACCGATTCGAAGGAAATATACTTGGAGTTAAATTACTCAGAAGCCCAGATGGCGGAGAAGTTGATGTATTCATTGACGGCAAACTGAATACATCCCTTCATACGTGGTGGCCCTTTGCCCGCGAAAGGTATTTATTCATCGCCAATGGCCTTTCTCCCGGTCCTCACACCGTGCGTTTTGTAGTTTCAGGGAGAGAAACCTCCAAGGACCTCCCTACCACACATGTGCGGCTTTCTTCCATCATCACCAATGATTCAAACCACTAAAACAAGTAAGCCCCTATCACAGGATGATAGGGGCTTACTTGTTTATTAAAGAAACAGTTTCTTATATTCACCGTATCCTTCTTTTTCAAGATCTTCGAGTGGGATGAATCTTAACGAAGCAGAATTGATGCAATATCGTAACTTGGTTGGTCCTGGTCCATCATCAAACACATGTCCAAGATGGGAATCGGCCGTTTTTGAACGCACTTCGATCCTTCTCATGCCATAGCTTGTATCCAAATTTTCCACAACTTCACCATCATCCAGTGGCTTGGTAAAGCTTGGCCAGCCACAGGCGGAGTCAAATTTATCTTTGGAAGTGAATAGCGGTGTACCGGAAACAATGTCCACATACAGTCCATCTTCATTCAAATTCCAATATTCATTATGAAAAGCAGGCTCTGTCCCGCTATTTTGTGTGACTTCATATTGAATGGGTGTTAATTTTTTCTTCAAATCATCTTTACTGCTCATTTCTTTTCCCCCCAATGATGTTTTTGAAAAGCCTTGCGCCCGGAGCCAACTGAATATCTCTCGTAGTGCTCTGGTTGCTTTTTATAATAATGCTGGTGATACGTTTCTGCCGGATAAAAGGTTTTGGCCGGTAGAATGGGTGTGGCAATGGGCTTAGAAAAAATGCCGCTCTCCTGTAGGTTTGCCCTGGAAGCTTCCGCTATTTCCCGTTGCTTTTCGTCGTGATAGAAAATGGCCGTTTGATAGGAACTGCCACGATCAAAGAACTGGCCTCCAGCGTCTGTTGGATCAATCTGTTGCCAAAATAATTCAACTAAATCTTTATAAGGGTAGATGGAAGGGTCAAAGGTAATCTGGACAGCTTCATAATGTCCCGTCGTTTCCGAGCAAACCTCTTTGTATGTAGGATTCTCCGTTGTCCCCCCTGTATAACCGGAAATGACAGATTCAATACCAGGCTGTTCATCGAAGGGTTTTACCATACACCAAAAACATCCTCCAGCAAATGTTGCTTTGTCTAAATGGTTGGTCAACTGTAATATCCTCCTTTTTTGGAAAAGTTCTATTGAATGCATTTTAAACCTTTTATAAGGTCATGTAAAATCATCTGCTGTCTAAACTTCTTTTGTTGATGAAACTGGACTGATTAAAAAAACCAATCAAATTTGAGTATACGAAAGACACATGCCCAAGCATGCTACCATATGATGTCTTCATAATGATTCAAATGAGAGGTGATAGACATGAACCATAAAGACAAACATTTACAAAAGGCCATGAATTATGATGCATTATCCTGCTACTATAAATATACTAACCCACATTTACATGATTATTATTATCATAAACACTTAAAGAGCATGGAAAAAGCCATGCAACCAATGAGAAGTGAACAAATCAATACGGTAAAACCGGCACAGGTCCGTATTTTACATGCAGCTCCAAAAGCACCTGCGGTCGATGTATATGTAAACGAAATGCGCATCCTTCAGAATTTCGCTTACAAAGACAATAGCAACTATTTATCTTTACCCCCGGGTAAATACCAAATTGATATATATCCTGCCGGACAAACCACGTCCACCTTCCTTAGCCGTAAAGTCGATCTGGAAAGTGAAAAACTGTATACTGTCGTTGCTACAGGATCCAATGAAATGCCAAAACTACTTACTTTCGAAGACAATCCTTATGTCCCCCAAGATGAATCCAAGGTTCGATTTGTCCACTTGTCTTTTGATACGTCACCGGTGGATATCGCTGTAAAGGATGGCGATGTCGTATTTTCAAGACTTCCGTATCGCAAAGCAAGTGAATACCTGAATCTCTACCCCATGCAAGTCGATTTTGAAGTAAGGAAAGCCGATTCGAAAGAAGTAGCCCTCTCCTTACCCAATACAGATATTCAGGCAAATACCCCATTATCCATTTATATAATCGGCACCAGTCAGGGTCAACCTGGCTTAGAAACACTTATCTTAACACCTTAATACAAAAAAAGATGAAAAGCCAGGATGCATTTGACCTGGCTTTTCATCTTTCATTTTCACTTATTGTAAAGAAGAGGGGACAGTTAATAAAAATGAAATATCATCCTTCTTTAAATCAAATTCATTAGCCTTGACCCTGACGTCACTTTTTAATTTCATGTCCTGTAAAGACACATATATGTTTTCCTCATTGGGATTTATGGTGACCCAATCCGGCATTTTATACCGTTCATTAATTAAGTTCATCACATATGAAACAGGAAGGTTCATCTGGCCAATCGCAATCGATTTTTGTTTTAAAACCAAATCCCCGTTCTTTTGCGCAATGGGTTCGAATGTTAATTTCATTTCCACTTCACGGTTGAAAAAAGGCATTTTCCCGTATAACTCCACTTCATCTCTTAAATACACTTCATAATGTATCAATCCAGTCAAGCCTTCTTTATCAAGATACTGGTTGATTAATCGGGTCAAATCTTCCCGGTTTGTATGAATCTGAAACTGGATATCTTCTTCCTTAGTTACAACTGGCTTCATATCTGAATCTTTTGCCGGTAAATTAATTAAAACCAGGATTGAAAGGATGACCAGGATGTTAACGGCTAATAAAGTAATAAACAAAGTCTTCCATTTGACTTTTGTCATTCTTGGTCATCATCTCCTTTGGCGCTAGCTTCCATTGTATCCTTTCCGATTGTTAAAACTTCCATGTTATTATAGATTCTTTCTGCAATCAATTCATATCCCCGATCATTGGGATGGAAGTAATCTTCCGTATATAGCAAGTCTTCTTTGGAATTTTGGAAAATATCATCTATTTCGATAAAATATGCAGAATCATATTCGGTGATAATCTTTTTTCCGCTATCATTCCAATCATTCATGATTTCATCTAGTTCATAAAAATCAGCAAACCACTTTGAAAATGGGTTATACACGCCCACTAAATAAATCTGTGCCTGTTGATTTTCAGAGCGCACCTTATCCAATATCTGTCTTAATCTTTTTTCATACCCTATTTTAGCTGAATCGAATTGGTTCAGTTCCAAGTTGGAGAAATTCTGTTTAAATACTCTCATGATATCATTTCCACCAATTGTGACGACAATGGAATCGGCTTGTTCAATATCTTCTTGAACACGGGATTTATCCAACCTTTTTAATAATTGGTCGGTCCGGTTTCCCCGAACTCCGTGATTGATCATCTCAACTGAAGTAATAGATGGCTCTTTCTCAAGATTTTTCTGCAAGTAAGGGAGATATCCCCCATTATCTTTACTATCGCCGACACCTTGAGTTAGGGAATCACCTATTGACACGATTTGAACAGGATCCGGAAAAAAGCTAGCTGGAATGGTTTCCTTTTTGCTTAATTCAACAACATTATGCTGCTGAACGTGTGGCTGTTCTGAAGTAGTCCTCTGAGAGCAACCTGAAATCCAAACTAGGCATATAAAAAGACAGGTGATTTTGTGTCTCATAACCTCACCTTCCCTACCTAAATATTATATCATGGGGAAAATATAAAATTGAATCAATTTGACCTTTACTTGTCGGTTTTATTTGTATTTATCACTGTATAGTATGAAAAAAAGCTGGGAATTAAAGCTTATCCCATGAATTTTAGCATGTACCTGATGAGTAAATTCATTCTTCGTAATAGCTATTTGTTCCATGCGTCATTACGTGATTACTATAGGAACTAAAAAACTATTGAACAGGTCATTCCCCTGTTCAATAGTTCTGTAGTATTTTTATATGCTTAATCATCTCATCAAAAGGAATATCCTGAAGACCCGTGTAATCCCGGATGACTTTTCCCTCTTGATCCATTAGATAAAAGCTTGTCTGATGAATCACCTGATCTTCATTGTCAGGCTTCATTACAATCGTTTTGAAGTTATCCATGGCAAACGCCTCGATTTCATCTTGACCATAACCGGTCAAAAAGTGCCAATTCTTGTAATCGACGTTGAACTGGTCGCCAAATGCTGTCAAGACATCAGGCTTGTCCACTTCAGGATCCACGGAAAATGACACGAACTCAACATCTGAAATTCCCTCATCCTTCAGTTTTTGTTGCAACTTCACCATATTGGCAGTCATGGGGAGACATACATCCTCACAATTTGTGAAAATGAAATCGGCTACCCAGACCTTTCCTTTTAAATCAGCTTTGGAAAAGGGTTCCCCATCCTGGTCCACATAACTAAAATCTTCGATATCCCAATTTTTCGCATCAGGCACCCCATTTGAACCACATGCTGCCAGCATCAACAATACCCCAATGCCCATAGCTGCCTTCAACAAATGCAGCTTCCTCATCCATACCCCGCCTTTTATGTATAAATATTCTGTCACTTCTTTCATTCTACCAGACCACCAGTATGAAAACAGCCACTATTTTTATCATAAAATGAACATTTGACTACATTACTTAGCAATCATCTTCTGCTCTTTGGACGTACTAAAAGCGAACATCAATCCCAGTAATACATGATAGCCATGGCACCTTCGCCCGTATGTGTACTGACCACAGCCGTTGTAGCTTCTAGCTTGATATCCTGGACCCCTGAAATTTCAGTAATCGCTTTGCGAACTTTATCGGCCATTTCATAGCCATTTGCATGAACGAAACCAATGCCTTTTACTTGTTTTCCTTGTGTATCTTCTTTGAATTTCTTTGAAATGAATTTTACAACCTGTGATTGGCTCCTTGCTTTTGAAACGGGATTTAGCACGCCGCCATCCAGAAGCGCAATCGGTTTAATATGTAAAAGAGATCCGATGAATGCTGATACTTTACCAATCCTTCCGCCTTTCACGAGATTGTCCAGCGTTTCAATGACGATGATTAGACTCGACTGTTTCCTAATGGTCTCAAGCCGTTGCATTATTTCCTCGGTGGATTTGCCTTCATTCGCCATCTTGGCAGCCTCTATCACTTGGAACGACATGGCTTTTGAGATGAATTCCGAATCATAAACGGTAACTTTAGCATCGGACATCCCTGCTGCACTTTCAGCCGAACGTACTGTACCACTCATGCCACCAGTCATATGGATAGAAATAATCTCACTGCCATCCTTTCCAAGTTCATTATATACTTCTAAAAAAGTCCCTACTGCCGGTTGGGAGCTTTTAGGGAGTTCTTTTGACTGATTCATTCTTCTTAAAAATTCATCCTGTTCAATTTCCACTTTATCCAAAAAGGTCTCTCCATCAATAGAAATAGACAAGGGGACCATTGTAATGCCATAATACTCAAATTCTTCTGGGGTCATATCCACTGTTGAATCTGTTACAATCTTCACTTTATTCATCTTTACACATCCCTAAATTAACGTATCTATTGTATTATACCTATTCAAAGTACGCTTTCAAACTAAAGCTTATATTTTTTTCAGAATAATGATTCTCTTGGACACATATACGTTGAAAATCAGAAGAAAACTTTGTAAAAAGGCATATATCTTATTTTGATCTAATCAACTTTATGGCTGAATGATGCCGATTCAATAACTTCAGCCATAAAAAATGACCCGAAGGAATAAATCCTTTGGGCCATTTTTTTATATGCCATCTTCATTATTAAGAGTTTCTTCCAGCAAGCTCTCCCGTTTTACCCTTCGTCGATAGACAATTTTAGAAAGCGAAATGCTAACTTCGTAAAGTAACAGTAAGGGAACCGTGACCAAAAAATCCGACATGAAATCTGGCGGTGTGATGGAAACGGCAATGACCACGAGAACAAAGTAAGCATACTTCCTTAATTTTTGAAGCACGTAAGGGTTGATAAGACCGATGGAGGTCAGGAACATCGTAACGACTGGTAGCTCGAATAAAAAGGCAAAAGGAATCGTCATATTGAAGACAAATGAAAAATACTTATCTGCGGTGAAATTGGTTATGAACATGCCTTCACCCAACTCAATTAAAAATTGAAGGATGGTCGGAAAAATGACAAAATAACCAAAAGCAAGGCCTCCAATAAACAAGATGAAAAGAGCTGGAATATAGGCAAGGGTGGCCCTCACTTCATTAGGCATTAAAGCTGGCTTAACGAACAACCAAATTTGAAGTGCTATAATCGGAATCGTTGCAGCAATGGCAACGACTCCTGAAAGCATGAAGTAAATCCAGATGATATCACTTGGACCTAAGACCATTAATTCGAAGTCAAGATCCTTAACAAACCAATAGTAGATTTTTTCCACATAAATAAAACTGACAATAAAAAAGACGAAAAAAGCTACAGCCGTAATGATTAGCCGTTTTCTCAATTCATCGAGATGATCGATGATATTTAATTCTTTATCTTCCAAAATAAATCACGCCTTCATTTGAAAATCCGTTTCTTTGCTACAGAACAAAAGACGTAAGAAGGTCCATCTTACGCCCTGCATTTAATCATTCATGATTTTTTGGTTGTTGTATTTTCTTATCCTCTTCATAGTCGCCTTTTGTCAGTTCACTCGTGGATTTCTTGAATTCTCGAAGCGTTTGTCCAAAAGCACGTCCGATTTCGGGAAGCTTCTTCGGACCAAAAATGATTAAGGCCAATACCAAGATGATAATTAGACCAGGTATTCCAATATTCGACATGAATACATCCCCCTCGATGTTATAATTCAACCTATTCTGCTTTTAATTATAATACCATTTTCAGCCAAATGAAAGGAACCTGGCAAATCGTCATACAACGGTAACAATTATCGACAAAACACGACTGCTGGATAAGTTGAATAATATGTAAAAATATATATATTATTCTAACCCAATTTAAAATTTTGTCTAGTTTAAATTAATAAGTGGAATAAATTGCTGTCTTTATTGACTTCCACGCTTGAGAAACCCTTCTTATTCATTCTCTGAATAAGTCCTGTATAATCAAATTTGTTTTTTAACTCAATACCAACAAGGGCCGGGCCACTCTCTTTATTATTTTTCTTCGTATATTCAAATCGACTAATATCATCATTGGGTCCCAACACTTCATCAAGAAATTCCCTTAATGCTCCAGCACGTTGTGGGAAATTCACGATAAAGTAATATAGCAGGCCTTCATATAATAAGGACTTTTCCTTGATTTCCTGCATACGGCCTATATCATTATTACCCCCACTTACAAGGCACACGACCGTTTTCCCCTTTATTTGGTCTTTGTAAAAATCAAGGGCTGAAACGGAAATAGCACCCGCTGGTTCAGCAATAATGGCATGCTGATTATATAAATCGAGAATCGTCGTACAGATATGGCCTTCAGGCACTGCAACGATATCCTCAAGATTCTCTTTACATGTTTGGTATGTCATTTGCCCTACACACTTCACGGCTGCACCATCTACAAACGTATCGATATTCTCAAGTTCAACGACTTTTCCTTCTTGGAAGGAAGTTTTCATGGACGCGGCTCCGAGCGGTTCTACTCCAATACACTTCGTATCAGGGGACACTGATTTGAAGTAACTTGAAACCCCAGCCATTAATCCGCCGCCACCGATTGCTGCGAACACATAATCAATCTTATCTTCACAATCATTCAGGATTTCAACCGCCGTAGTGCCTTGACCGGCAATCACCTTTTCATCATCGAAAGGATGGATGAAAGAACGCCCTTCCTTCTCGCAACATTCCATTGCACTTGCGAATGCGTCATCAAATGTATCACCAATTAAGACAATTTCAATATTATCCCTACCGAATAACCGGACTTGATCGACCTTCTGCCTTGGCGTCGTAGCAGGCATGTAAATTTTCCCATCGATTCCTAACTCACTGCAGGAAAAAGCCACTCCCTGTGCATGGTTCCCGGCACTTGCACACACGACACCATTCTTTGTTTCTTCCTGAGTCAAACTTTTCATTTTATAGTAAGCTCCCCTTAACTTAAAGGAACGAACATGTTGAAGGTCCTCACGTTTCAAATAGACATTGCATTCATACTTACTGGATAAACGCTGATTCTTTTGTAAAGGTGTATGTAAGACAATATCCTTCAATTCTCTATAGGCAATTAGAATATCCTCCAACTGAATCCCCCTATTCACTGATGCTGTCTGGTTCATAGTTATCCCTCATTTCCTTCCTAATCAATTCTATAATTATAGCACTTTATCATAAGTATGTAACTGATTTTTCTAAAAATTCTATCTCTTTGATCTTGTACAAAAAAACCGACTATGGCTTATTCACCATAAATCGGTTACTAATATCATTTTTTTCGTAAAACAATAAAATCATGGGCATATAGATTTTTATCATCTGTTACACCAGGGGTCGTCTCCACGGTTTCCCACTCCGTCTCATTAATGATTGGAAAGAACGTGTCCCCTTCAAAGACTTCATGTATTTCAGTTATATATAACCGATCGGTTACTGGCAGGATTTCTTTGAAGATTTCCGCTCCCCCTATAACGAATACCTCTTGTTTGCTATTGTCAGCATACGTCTTAATCTGATCAACATCATGCAAAATGGTGCAGCCTTCCGCTTTAAATTCATGATTCCTGGTCACGATGACGTTTTCCCTTCCAGGCAGAATCCGCCCGATGGATTCAAATGTTTTGCGCCCCATGACGATTGGGTGACCCATCGTTACCTTTTTAAAGTACTGAAGGTCCGCTGGCAAATGCCAAGGCAGCTTGTTATCTTTTCCAATCACACGTTTTTCATCCATGGCTACAATTAAGGAAATCATATACTCACCTTCCCTTTAATGTGGGGATGAGCTTCGTAATTTTCAAGTTCGAAATCTTCAAACCGAAACTCAAAGATATCTTTCACTGCAGGATTGATTTTCATCGTAGGCAGTGGTTTAGGGTCTCGTGTCAACTGTAATTTCACTTGATCCATATGGTTCGAATAGATATGGACATCCCCAAAAGAGTGAACGAATTCACCAGGCTCCAGGTCACATACTTGGGCTATCATCATCGTTAAGAGTGCATAAGAAGCGATATTGAACGGCACACCTAAAAATACGTCCGCAGAACGCTGGTAAAGTTGGCAGGAAAGCTTACCGTCCGCCACATAAAATTGAAAGAATGCATGACAGGGAGGTAAGGCCATCTCTTCAAGCTCTCCGACATTCCAGGCACTTACGATCAATCTCCTTGAATTTGGGTTCGTTTTGATTTGCTCGATCACTTCACTGATTTGATCGATTTGCCTTCCATCCGCTGCACCCCATGAGCGCCATTGATGCCCATAGACGGGACCTAGATTTCCTGCTTCATCAGCCCACTCATTCCAAATGCGCACATTATTTTCCTGAAGGTATTGTACGTTTGTATCGCCTTTTAGAAACCATAAGAGTTCATGGATGATTGCTTTTAAACTGACTTTTTTCGTAGTCAAAACAGGGAATCCCTCACGCAGATTGAACCTCATTTGATATCCGAAGGTGCTGATTGTTCCTGTTCCGGTACGATCGCCTTTTTGAGTTCCATTTTCAAGTACATGCTTACATAAATCCAAATATTGCTTCATGGTAAACCACCTTTTCAACATTCATTCTTCTTATTTTAACTTTTTACTGTTACCAGTTCAATGTGTCAATGTGAATTACGATTGAATTAAATCATTCAATCTAGTTGTTTAATAAAATGGTAGGTCTCTGGAGCTTTCCGTCTTAGCAATTGATTTTGTTCCGGATTTACATAAAACATCGCAAACGCTTCCGCAAAGTATTCTTCGGGATATGTAGAAAAATAAGGTTGACCAGGAAACAGTGCATCTACTTCTTTTCCCCATACGCTTAAATAATCCATATCCTCACGAATGCCGCCATACACGATTTTATCGAGGGAATGGGCAATTTCATGGAGTTCGAGATTTATAGAACTATGGCCGTTACCTTTATCGCTCGCGCCGATTTTAACCAAGACCATATGCGAGCCCCCCATACCCGGAACATCATCCCATGTAGTGCTGGGATTAACATACCCTCTTGGTGTCTGCCCCTTTAAATGAGCTGCAGAACGATTGTCTGTCAGGCTCCCACTGAAAAGCTTTATTTTCACACCCCGATCAATAATTTTCACTTGAAGGGAATGCGGGAGTTTATTGATTGTTTCAACTATGTTTAAGGCTTCCTCTTCATCAAATTCATCTACAGGATATATAAACAAGTTCTGTAATGTCTCTTGATCCTGAAAAATGGCTGCCTGCCTTAGTAGGCTATCTTTTTTCAAGTCCCTCCACTTTAAACCATCTTCCTTAGCAAAAGAGATGGAAAGCATAGAAAGGAAACAGCCTGCCAAAATGAATAATCCAATCCACTTTTTATTTGTCACCTTCTACATCCTTTCCATGGTTTAATAGGATATTTCAAAGAAATATGTATACTTCAATCCCAATTTATTATTCTAGTATAACATGAAACTCCTCTATAATTGATTGATGTATTTTTGGTAAAAATAAGTGGAATATTCTTTTCTCACGAGGCACGGATCACCCAGTATTTTCATATAAAATAATATAATCAAAAAAGGTTCAAGGTGATACCATGAAACCAGTTAACAGAAGTCTCATCCTGCCAGAACCACATGAACTAGCCGAGGAAGTACTGGAAATTTACAGTTTAAAAGTGTTCATCATTCTAGACCTATTGCTATTTTCGATTTTCTTTGGCATCTTGCTGCATCCATTCCTCACATCACTATGGCTAAACCTGTTATACCCTTTGCTCTTTTTTACATTTTTCACTCTCCTTTTTCATCTATTTGAGTTTTATTTCCAAAGAAAGAGCTGACACCATTTTGGTATCAGCTCTTTTCCGTAAGATTATTTACTGTGTTCTTTAAGCTTTTTTTCTCTCTGAAAATGAAGCAAGATGGTCGTTCCAAAAATAACAAGAATGGTCAAAAAGAAGATGACATGTGGAACTTCGATTTTCGCCACCGAAAGAAGCATTTTAATCGATATGAACCCTATCAAGACATAGGCAGCCGTTTCCAATTCAGGAATCTTATCAATCAGTTTCAAAAAGACTCCGGCAACGCCCCGCATCATCAGGACACCGATCATTCCGCCCAACAGGAGGACCCAAATCTTTTCACTCACCCCAAAGGCAGCCAAGACACTGTCAACGGAAAAAGCAATATCCATCATCTCAACAGCGACAACCGTTCCCCATAAATTACCGAACATACGGATTAATAAACTATTTTTACTCATTCCCTGTAACTCTTCATCCTGGTTAGCCTGTTTATTTCTCTTATCTCGGAAATACTTGAATGAAAGCCAGGCAAGATAAACAGCTCCGAGGATTTTTACCCAAGAAATCTTGATGAGATAGACACCTATTCCAATGGCTAAGAAACGGAATGCATATGCACCCAATAATCCATAGAAAAGGGCCTTTTTCCTTTGTTTTTCCGGAAGATGCCGAACCATAACGGCCAATACCAAAGCGTTATCAGCCGATAAAAGGCCTTCCATTAAGACAAGTGTCCCAATTAATCCCCAGCTAACAGGGTCTGTTAGTACTTCCCCCCACATATCCCAATCAAAAAACTGGGAATAGGTATGGAAGATTTTATTTAGCAATTCTACTGACATGATTAAAGCACCTCTGCAAAACTATAAAATTCACTGCAAGTGCTCTCTAGAGGCACAGCGCAGTTTTTCATGCTATGTATTATTTCACACAAAATAAATACGTTGCAGAACAACGTATCCAAAAAGAACATTATGAACTTACCTTTATGTATGTTCATTATCATCATACTCTTCCCTTTAGATAAAATCAATGAACGAAGAGATTTAGGATATTCTATCTTGATTCGTCCATTTGGGAGGAGTGTTTTTATCCCAATATATTTTCCCGATGTCATAATGCGTGGCAAAAGAATCGTGGTACGTGTGATAATGAAAATTAAACCAATATCCTTCTAACGGTGGATTTTCCTGCCTAACATGGAATCGAATTACATCATTTCCACTTATCGAGTCATAAATATGAAAAATTTTTTCGGATCTACCTGCACTTGGCCGCTCTGTGATAGTTAGCTGTTGCAGTTTTTCATCAGGAAATTGGTTCGCCATATCGTTTACCGTCTCTTCTATTTTCGGCAAAATGATCATTTTGAACTCATCACCTATTTTAGGGTTTATTTTTTCACCAAATTTCACATAAGCGCTTTCTTCTGCTTTATCAAGTATATCCGATAAAAAGTTATCACGGTCGAAATGATTGAAGCCACTAGATTCCTGTGCAGAAGGAAATGGTGTATGGTCTTCTTGCACTACCCCTTTTTTCGGATCTTTTAGAGAGTCAGCATCAGCTAACCATGCCAAATCTGTAGGTGTGACAAGTCCAAACGTTAAAACGGAAACTAAAATGACAAGACTTTTCCTAAACCATGTTGCCGTTTTCAAACCATTATCCCCCCTCCTGTTGTTCCTTTTTTCTAGTATACTGCGATTTTCCAGGTAATACGAATATATAATACCCCATGTTTCAAAAATCGCCAAAAAGGATAAATACCTATATGCAACATACGTGTTGCATCTTTTATACCATTTTTCACTATAAATATATAAATTAAAGGATTATTAGGTAATTTGTAGAACTTAAATAGATTCAGGTATCTTTTTAAGGAGGGCTTATAAATGGCTTTGACTACAACCGCCATGGTGGCTTTATGTCTTGTTACATTAGCATTTTTCGTATATTTATCATTTGCTGATTAAGACTAAAATACTTATGAAAGAGTCCTTGTCATTCTATTAATGACAAGGTTTTCTTTTCAATGAAGTTCGTCTCTAGCTCAAGAAAGAACTTAAGACGATATACTGGAGGAATTTTGATGGAAAACATCGATGAAAAAACCAAAGAAGAAAACTATAAAAGGGAAACGGCAACAGGAAAAGCTGGTATGGTCGTCACGGCTCATCCAGTTGCGACTAAAATCGGGGAAAAGATCTTACGCGATGGCGGAAATGCCGTTGATGCAGCAGTAGCCATCCAATTTGCATTAAATATCGTGGAACCTATGATGACAGGAATAGGCGGCAGTGGATTCCTTATGGTTTATAATGAAAAAAGTAAAAAAACGAAGATATTCGATGGACATGTCAGGGCACCTAAAGCGGCATATCCTGAATTGTTCCTGGATGAAAATGGGGAGGTTATTCCCTTTAAAGAGCGTTCGACAAAAGGGACGGCAGTTGGCATTCCAGGAATTCTAAAGGCGATGGATGAAGCGCTCAATGAATATGGTAGCAAGCCATTAGCCGAACTCATTGAACCCTCTATAGAATTTGCTGAAAATGGGGTCCCGGTCAACTGGGTACTTTGTGATGCCCTTAAAAACTTTGAATATCGATTGGGTGATGAAGCGCGAAACTTCTTCATGCCCGAAGGAAAACCATACCAGGTGGGAGATATATTAGTTAAGGAAAAGCTGGCAAATACTTATAGGATTTTACAACGCGAAGGGGTAGCTGCTTTTTATGAGGGCGAGATTGGCGAAGGAATCATTTCCTGTATCAAGGAACAAGGCGGATTCATGGAAATGGCCGATTTAAGAGATTACAAAGCAACCGTTGATGAACCCATGGTCGGCACCTATAAAGATTATAAAATTGTCTCTTCGATGGCTCCTAGCGCGGGAGGGTTTACCGTCATTCAAATATTAAAGATATTAGAATCATTCCATCTAGAGCAATATGATGTACGTTCCTGGGAGAAATATTATCTGATAGCGGAAGCGATGCGTCTGGCCTTTACAGATAAAAAGGCATTTCTGGCTGATCCCGAATTTGCCGAATTACCGCTTACGGGTCTTATGCATGACGAATATATAGCTGAACGACGGAAGTTCATTAATTTCAAGTCACGGAACAATGCCATTGATTTCGGAAATCCATGGAAGTATGATTCCGTGAAGCAAAGGGAAGTGATTCAACAGCCAAATGATGAAGAACGCAGTGAAACCACCCACTTCACGGTGCGCGACAGATGGGGCAACATCGCTGCTTGCACCTCGACTGTTGAGCACCCTTTCGGTTCTGGCATCATGGTTTCCGACTATGGTTTCATGTTGAATAATGAATTGACCGATTTTGATTCCATTCCAGGCGGCATGAATGAAGTACAGCCTAATAAACGACCAGTAAGCTGTAAGAGTCCGACCATCATTTTTAAAGACAATCAACCCATTTTAACACTTGGTTCCCCTGGGGGACCGACAATCATTAGCTCAGTTGTCCAAACCATCATTAATGTGCTCGATTTCAAAATGGACTTAAAGGCGGCAATCGAAGAACCAAGAATTTTCACGCCGATGGGCCCACATATTGAATGGGAAGCCGGGATTGATATGAACAGCAAGGGACACCTCGAAGGAATGGGATTTGCCTTCAATGAAGTCCCCCACTCAATCGGTAATGTCCAGGCCATACAAATCAACCCATTGGACGGTTCGAATTATGGCGCTGCTGATTCCAGCCGTGAAGGCTGTGCAATGGGTCTTGATGAAGGGGATTATCAGACCGAATGAATTCATAAAATGGAAATGAAGCCATAATGGAATTTTGAGGTTTTTCGTTCCAACACGTCAAATCCAAATCTCTGGAAGCGGGTACTGCGAAAATGATCTTTCAACACAACTCTTTTTCGTGCGACCCGCTTGGCTTCATTTATTATTTCCATGGTGAAATCATGATTTGCAGCAAAATGGGTCAGGCCTTTAATGCCATTAGATTCTTCAATGGTCTCCTCAAACATCGGATCAAAATAGACGACATCGAAATGATTATCCGGTAAAGTTTTCAATAACTCATTATGATTAGCCTCCATAACTTCTATCCGCCTCATTACTGATAACATCCACTCTTCTGCATCACTCCAAGTCTTTAAACCATGGTCCACAAGTAATGCTAAGTATTTATTTTCCTCCAGCGCTAACACACGCCCTTTACTACCGACTGCAAAACTAGCGACAATGGAGTCAGCACCTAATCCCAATGTACAATCAAGCACGGAGTCCCCTTCTTTAATATCCCCTGCAATAAGAAATGGATCAGCCTCCCCATTCAGTAATCGCTTCAATCGAATCGTCGCTAAGTTAGGATGGAAAAAGAAAGGCTCCCTCTCTCCGTACCGGTATATTTCCATTCTATTTCTCCCGAAAACGAGACAATCATCCTTGTCGTTTTCCCTTTGGATATCCTGAATCGAACGTTTTCTCCTCGATACAAAAGGAATCTTTTGATCCATCGCGAACTCTTTTGCCAACTCTATAACATCTTGGTCAGCTCGTCCAGCTGTAGTCACAAACATGTACCTGCTCCTTTAATACTCTGAATTTGAAAAAGAATGCCCTTTTACAGGACATTCTTTTTTTTACTTATTTTATTTTACTTTACATTATCGAATGCTACCAAGAGATTTTCCATGATAGCTTCCATAGGCTGGCCTTCAATATCATGGCGAGGAATGAAATGAACGACCTCTTTCCCTTTTAATAGAGCCATGGATGGAGAAGAAGGTTCAATCCCATTAAAGTACTCACGCATTTTAGCTGTCGCTTCTTTATCTTGCCCTGCAAATACAGTGACTAGATTATTTGGCTTCTTCTCTGCTTGGAGTACAGCTTGAGTCGCTGCTGGACGAGCTAAACCTGCAGCACAGCCACAAACTGAATTGACGACAACAAGTGTAGTCCCTTCGGCTGCCTCCATGAATTCCTCAACCTTTTCAGCTGTTTCCAATTCCTTGAAACCCGCTTGCACCAATTCAGCACGCATTGGCTTCACCATTTGTTTCATGTATTCATCATAAGCCATAGACATAATAATTCCCCCTTGAAATAACTAGATGACTATAAGGATACTATAATTTATGTTCATAATGCAAAGTTGACGCTTAAACCTTCTACGAAAGGCGAACCTTAACCTTGAATCCACACAATTTAGGTTTACCAACATCCAAGCCCTGCATAGAAAATAGGCAGCAGAATTATCTGCTGCCACCCTTTCATTTGTGAATTAAATCTTCATGACGCCGCCAGTGCTTGCATTGGTGACAAGCTTGGAATAACGACCCAGATACCCTCTTGTTACCTTTGGTTCGAAGCCTTTCCAATTCGCTTTGCGTTTTTCAAATTCTTCGTCAGAAATTTCCAATTGGATGATACGGTTATTCAAATCCAGCTCAATGATATCTCCATTTTCTACAAAGGCTATTGGTCCTCCTTCGGCTGCTTCAGGAGATATATGACCGATACTGATCCCTCTAGAAGCACCTGAGAAACGCCCATCGGTAATTAAACCTACCTTGGCCCCAAGACCCCTGCCGACGATTTGCGAAGTTGGTGCCAGCATTTCCGGCATACCCGGTCCGCCTTTAGGTCCTTCATATCTAATGACCACGACATCCCCTTCTTTTACTTTACCAGTAATAATTCCTGACAATGCATCTTCTTGGGAATCAAAGCAGATTGCGGGACCTCGGTGATACCCGCCGACAGACTCGTCTACGGCACCCACTTTAATGATCGATCCTAGAGGAGCCAGATTCCCGAATAATACCGCAAGTCCTCCACGTTCGGAATGCGGGTTATCTAGGGGATGGATGACATCCGTATTCAAGATTTCGCAGCCTTCCACATTTTCACGTAGCGTTTTACCGGATACAGACAAACAATCACCATTGAAAGCTCCTGGCTTTTTCAGTAACTCATGAATAATAGCACTGACCCCACCCGCATTATGGACATCTTCAATATGATAATCCGATGCCGGTGCAATCTTTGCAAGATGTGGTACCCTTCCGGCTATTTCATTGATTCTCTCCATTGGATACTCAAAACCTGCTTCATGGGCCAAAGCAAGGGTATGAAGTACGGTATTGGTCGATCCACCCATGGCCATATCCAAAGCAAATGCATTATCAATCGCTTCCATCGTAACGATATCGCGCGGTTTACGATCCATTTTGATTAGTTCCATCAGTTGTTTAGCTGATTTCTTTACGAATTCCTTTCGTTCTTCAGCTACGGCTAAAATAGTACCATTACCTGGAAGGGCAAGACCTAATCCTTCAGCTAAACAGTTCATCGAATTGGCAGTAAACATCCCTGAACAAGAACCGCACGTAGGACATGCCACTTGTTCGATTTCTTCTAAGTCTTCTGCTTCAATATTACCTGCTTGATAGGCTCCAACACCCTCAAAGACCGATGTTAAGGATAGAGACTTACCATTCTTATCTTTTCCAGCCTTCATAGGTCCTCCGCTGACGAACATCGTCGGGATATTGACACGAAGTGCCCCCATCATCATACCTGGTGTAATCTTGTCACAGTTTGGAATGCAAACCATCCCATCAAACCAATGTGCAGAAACAACCGTTTCTACGGAGTCAGCAATGATTTCACGACTTGGTAAAGAATAACGCATACCAATATGTCCCATGGCGATTCCATCGTCTACTCCGATTGTATTAAATTCAAATGGAACCCCGCCAGCTTCCCTGATTGCTTCCTTCACGATCTTACCGAACTCCTGAAGATGGACGTGCCCAGGAACGATATCAATATATGAATTACAAACCGCAATGAACGGTTTGCCGAAATCTTCTTCTTTAACACCCGCTGCACGCAATAGACTTCTATGTGGAGCACGGTCAACCCCTTTTGTAATCATGTCGCTTCTCATTTTTGCTGTAGACATTTATGTAGCCCCCTCATTTTAGCAAATTAACATTGAATATATTAACTTTTTATAATACTCTAAAAATTCTAACATAAATGTGGTCAAATGTAACCATTCTAGCTCAAAGTTTTCTACATAAACATTTTTCTAAAATAGTAGAAAAGGGATTTATTCATATAAATGGATTATTTTATCCATTTTTCACCTAATCTTTCATCCCTTTTTTATAAAAAAAAGAGGATGACCAACAAACACGTCCTTACACGGTCTGTGATTATCCTCTTTCGGTCTTTAAACTTACTTATTTTTTACTTTCTTGATTCCGTCATTTGTTTCCATACAGAACCTTTCGCTTCTTCCCCATTCTCGATTCTATCAAGGGCCATTTTCACTTGGAGTGCGACTTCAAATTCGGGGTCTTGTTCAGCTTTCTTTAAAAAAGGTAGGATGGATTCATCACCTACTTCGTATAAAAACATGGCTGCCCTCCATCTCACTAGTTTATTTTTATCCGATAGAGATAATGCCATTTCACCCATTGCTTCCTCAAACCCAAGATCAGATAAACAGTCCCCGGCCGTCCTTCTTACAGCGGCACTTGAATCCCTCAATGCTTTATATAAGCTAGGAAGGACTTTTGGGTCTTCAATCATCCCTAAATATACAGCAGCAAGTCGACGAATGGAAACTTTGCTATCGGCAAGGGCTTTTTCCAGTACCGGAATATCTTCAACCGTCGGATCGCTCATCTGATCCAATAATTGATATCTCTTTTCCCAACTTTCATCGTCTAACATGTCAACGGTCAATTTTATTTTGGGGCGATTGATGACCGGTTCTTTTTTATCCACGGTTTCTTGGGCGGCATCAACTAATTTATTAATTCTTTCCTCCGGATAAGCTGCAACCAATTCTGCCGCTACTTCCTTGACGATGTCTTCCATTTCTCCGTAGCGAATGCCGTAATCCTTCCATTTACGAAGTAGGACGACATTATCATCTTCTTTTTGCGCAGCTGATATGCCCTTAATGAAATACTCCGGTAACGCAAAACGTTTTTCGTGTGTGCTATCATTTGCTTTAATCTGCATGGGAATACCTTTAAATTGTTGGATGGAAACGGAAACTTCTCCATAATGCTCATTTATTTGCGCTTGTTGATTTTGTTTTCCAGTATCCTCACCGAAAACTTGGCGAACTTGGACCAAAATATCTTTCCAATCAAATTTCGCATTACGTTCGACTGCTAAAAAGTCAGCCACATGGTATACACCCTTGACACCGTCAATTTGTAACATGTCTTTTATCATTTTCGGCGCAAGTTCCGCTTGATCTTTTTTATAATTATTGCTCTTTCCTGCTGGCAATTCTTCCGTAAGATTAATTTTCATTGTATTTGGACTTGGCGTAGGTTCTATCGATTTAATATTCAATGCTTTTCTCTCCTTTATCAATACGTTTCCTCGTGTCCTAGATTTTATCACACTGGCAAGAGATTCTCATGCAATTGAGATTCACCGAAAAAAAGACCGGGCCAAGCTAACGCATCCTGGCCCAGTCTTCAGCTTATTCCCCTTCAAGTTTTTCAGCAAGATATGTCCATCTTTCCATTGTATACTCTAACTTTTCGTTAAGCTCTTTTTCTTCTTCTAGAAGCAGGCGGACCTTTTCAAAATCACTGCCGGCTGCTGACATTTCGGCTGTGATATCCTTCAGGCGACCTTCGACTTGCTCCATTTTCCCTTCGATTTCTTCCCATTCCTTACTTTCCGCATAAGTAAGCTTTTTCTTCTTCTTTTCCGTCCGATTAGGCTGTGGCTCGATAGTTTTTTGAGGAACCGTTTCTTCTGTCTTTTCCTCTAAAAACTCAGAGTAGTTTCCGTAATAAAAATCTATTTTACCTTTATCTTTGAAGACGAGTAGTTGGTGACAAGTTTTATCAAGAAAGTACCGATCATGCGAAACGGTGATGACGACTCCCGAAAACGTTTCTAAATAGTCTTCAAGGACTGTCAAGGTTTGTGTATCCAGGTCATTTGTCGGTTCATCCAATAAAAGGACATTGGGTGAACCCATCAAGATGTTCAATAAATAAAGTCGTCTTTTTTCTCCTCCTGAAAGTTTCCGTATCGGAGTGCCATGCGAACCCATGGGGAACAAGAACCTCTCAAGCATTTGTGCAGCGGATATGAAGCTACCATCTTTAAGAGCAATTGAATCAGCCGTTTGCCGGATATATTCGATCATTCGGAGATTTCCATCCATATCGATGCTTTCTTGCGTATAGTAGCCGATTTTGACGGTTTGCCCGATTTCAAGATTCCCACCATCCAACGGTTCGCGTCCGGCCAAGATATTCAATAGTGTGGATTTTCCACTTCCGTTATTACCGACAATCCCAATACGATCGCCTGGCTTGAAAAGGAAAGATAAATCTTTGATAATTGTCTGATTACCGAATGATTTGGAGATGCCTTGCAGTTCCAACACTTTTTTCCCTAGACGGGCGCCGCTTAATTCCATTTCAAGGCTTTCGTTTTTCTGCTTATCCTTAACACCGGTTTCTAACGTTTCAAAACGCTGAATCCTAGCCTTTTGCTTCGTTGAGCGCGCCTTGGCCCCTTTGCGGATCCAGGCCAATTCTTTTTTGAAGAGACTCTCTTTTTTTGAACGTTCAGTTGATTCATTTTCTTCCCTTATGGCTTTTGATTCAAGGTAGTCTGCATAATTCCCCTTGTATTCAAAAAGCTGAGCTTGAGCTATTTCCCATATTTTATTGGACACACGATCAAGAAAATATCGATCATGGGTCACAAATAAGACGGATTTCTGATACTTTGATAAGTATTCTTCCAACCAGGTGATACTTTCAAAATCCAGATGGTTGGTTGGCTCATCCAAAATGAGCAAATCAGGAGTTTCTATCAATGTCTTTGCCAATGCTGCCCGTTTCTTTTGTCCACCTGAAAGCTCACCCAATTTCCGTGAATGATCAGGAAGGCCTAGCTTAGTCAAGATTGTCCGGGCATTGGCGCTAGTATCCCAGGCATTAAGAGCATCCATAGATTGCTGTTGCTTCAATAATCGATTTTGCACTTCACTATTTTGGGGATCGATTTGCAATTGCACCAATGTTTTTTCATATTCTTTTATCAAGGAGAATACGGGTGTCGAACTTTCATACATATACTCCATAATGGTCAATTGTTCATCAAAGTCAGGATCTTGTGATAAATAAGAAATTGTATAGTCATTCGGATGATCCTTCGTACCCAGGTCACTTTCTTCCAATCCAGCTATAATATTCAACAGCGTGGATTTACCGGTCCCATTTATACCGACGATCCCGATCTTTTCACCTTCACTGATGGATAAAGAAACATCTTTAAAAAGAAGCTTCTCTCCTTGGGTTTTCATTACATGTTCCATGCTAAAAACTTTCATAAACGTACATCCCATTCCTTATAGAATTCTTCTAGAAAACGAACCATGTATTCATGGCGTTCACTCGCGATATTCTTCGCTGTATCTGTGTTAAGCAAGTCTTGTAAACGTAATAATTTTTCATAAAAATGGTGGACGGAAGAGCTTTTACCCATTCGATATTCCTGCTTGGTCATCTCTTCACGGACCGAGAGAGATGGATCATACATAGATTGTCCCTTTTTACCCCCATACGCAAATGTTCTTGCAATTCCAATCGCCCCGAGAGCATCCAAACGATCGGCATCCTGAACAATTTCAGCTTCGACGGACGTCAGATTCACTTCTCCAGCACTGTAGGAAATGGTAGAAATAATCTCCTTTATCTCCTTAACCGTATTCAGGTCCACCCCGGTCATCTTCAACCAATCATCGAGCTTATTCCAACCTGCTTCCATATCATCATTCAATTTATCATCTGGAATATCATGAAGGAGGGCTGCCATCTCGATTATGAATTCATTACCCTTTTTTTCTTCACGTGCAATATGTAAGGCCAGCTTCCGAACCCGATTGATATGATACCAATCATGGCCACTGACATCAGATTTTAATTGTTCGTAGACAAATGATTCCGTTTGTTCAATTATTGTTTTTTGCATTTCACCACTCCATGTCCTTTCTATTTTACCATGGTTCTAATTTTTAGAAAGGGAAATTGCCCTAAACTTCCTTGAACCAACTGATCCCGATTGTCTGTTCACCTGTATGCACCCCTATTGCACTACCTAGTGGTGATATATGTATTTTCACTTCTGGAAACTCTTCTGTAATCCTCTTTTCCCATGGTTCGGCCTGAACAGGTGAACCTCCGTACAAGATACTGCATTCTTTTACCTTGCCCAATGAAATGGATTTGCGTAATTCATGGAATATTTGATTTTCCGCTTTCTTAAGATTTCGAGTTTTCGTTTTGGTTTGCAGCAACCCATTCTCTATGGTTATGATCGGTTTTAAGCTCAATAGACTTCCAAGGTAATACTGAGTCCCCGTTAACCGCCCACTCCGGTGTAGTTGGTCTAATGAGCCAATCAAGACATATGTCTCATGGCTATCTGCATACTTCCGTGTAAGGGTGAAAGCTTCTTCCATTGAGAACCCGCTGTTAATATAGTGCATGAGCCTTTTTAATAACAGAATCATCGGATACGATATAAGCAAGGTGTCAAAAACATCCACAGGTATCGTGACAAGTTGTGCTGCCTGACGGCTTGAGGAGACCGTCCCACTCAATTTACTTGAGAGATGGATGGAAACCACCCGATCATAGTCTTTTTCAAGTTTCCTATACAACTCGTAAAAGGTGCCCACGGATGGCTGGGAGGTGGTCGGGACCTTATTTTCCTCCTTCATTTTGCGATACAGTTCTTCAGGTAGTAGGTCGACACCATCTTCGTATTCCTCACCATCCATGATGACAATCATAGGAACGACATATACATGTTCATTTTGAGATAGTTCCTCGTCCAATAAAGCCGTACTGTCCGTAACCCATGCAATCCGTTCCATTGTTTCCCTCCTGGGTAAAATAGTTGTTACCTATTATATTCCACTTCATCCCCATTTTTCCCCCTTTAAATTACGGACCCTTTTATTCCTTAAATAAAAAGCCCACCGATAAGAACACGGTGGGCCATTGAATCATGATAGCAATTTTTTTATATCTTCTTCCATTTCAAGCGGTTTTGTTTTGGGAGCATAGCGGTTCACAATATTCCCTTCACGGTCGATCAAGAATTTGGTGAAGTTCCATTTTATTGACTTCGATCCCATCATTCCTGGTGCATTCTCCGTTATATAGCTAAATAGCGGGTGAGCGTCCTTTCCATTCACATTCACTTTCGCAAACATTGGAAAGGTTACACCGTGATTGAGCTTACAATAGGAATCGATTTCAAGCTCGTCGCCAGGCTCTTGGTTGAGGAACTGATTGCAAGGAAACCCTAGAACTTCCAGACCGTCCTCTTTGTATTGCACATATAGGCTCTGCAGGTCATCATACTGTGGTGAAAATCCACATTTACTAGCCGTGTTAACTATAATCAATACTTTTCCCTTGTATTCCTCAAGCGAAATGACATCACCATTGATCTTTTTCACTTTAAATTCATAAATGGACATATATGATCTCTCCCTTTAGCCCTGATGAGGTCATTTTACCTTAAGTGAAGGAAACTTTTCCAGTTTGAGTGTTCTTGATTAGTTATTTAAAGAACCTTCAACAATTTGTATAGATTGTATCAGATACTCTACCATATCTTCTAAATCTTCCATTTGCTCTTCCTTTATAAGTCTTCCGAAAGAAATACCAAATGTTGAATGGCATGATGAGGATGGTTCTTTTTCACTAACCGTTTCAGAAGTAGTCAATTTAATGATTCTCTCACTCCCCCAAAGGGTCTCGAGTTCAATTAATATATTTCTAACTTCCAAGCTGTTGAGCTTTCTCGGTATGGAAATAAATAAATTCACGGCACAACCGGAATGCGTTTCATTCAGGTTCGACTGCAGCAGCTCGGAACTTAAATTCTCCAGTGAAGCGTATACCTCAAAGCCGCCGGTCACAGAATCAGTATGCTCTGATTCTTTCATTTCTAACTCAATTTTATATTTCCTTGCAAGTGTTGAGAGATTGACGATATCATCACGACCAATAACCAATATATCCCCAATGAGGTCGCGGTCATATACCGCTCCTTCCAATACCACTTTCATATTCTCATATGCTGTAGGATCAAACAATATCCATATACCCCTCTTCTAGATTCTTAACTGTCATAAACAAGTTTTATATAACTCATCATCATTTTACCATTCTACAAAATTCTTATGAGGATCTAAAAAAATAAAAAAATTGCTTTTCTATTTTTAAATTTTCTATATAATTGAAATATTATGATTTCACAAAGGAGGCAAAGCTAACTATGCCAATCAAAATACCAAGACACCTGCCAGCTAAAGAGATTTTAGAAGAAGAGAACATCTTTGTAATGGATGAGGAACGGGCAATCAGCCAGGAAATCCGGCCATTAAATATATTGATTTTAAACCTTATGCCCGAAAAAGAAAAAACAGAGGCACAGTTACTGCGTTTTCTTGGCAACACGCCTATTCAAGTAAATATATCATTTCTGGGTTTGAGTACCCATGAATCCAAAAACACAAGTAAATTTCATTTAAATCAATTTTATAATTCTTTTGAAGACATTCGTTCAAAAAAATATGATGGGATGATCATCACGGGAGCACCTGTCGAAAAGATGGACTTTCAAGAAGTTAATTATTGGGAAGAATTAAAAGATATCATGAACTGGTCAAGCAAAAATGTCACATCCACCCTACATATTTGTTGGGGGGCTCAAGCAGCTCTATACCACCATTATGGTATAGGTAAATATGAGCTTCCGGAAAAATGCTTTGGCATCTATAAACATGAGGTTCTTGAACCGAATGAAGACCTCGTCCGTGGCTTCGACGATTATTTCTTGGCTCCTCATTCTCGCTATACTGACATAGATTATCAAAAGTTAGTGAATCATCCCGAACTGAAAATCTTAGCACAATCAGATCAAGCCGGTGTGTTAATAGCCGCTTCCACCGATTCAAAGAGAATTATGGTGACTGGTCATTTCGAGTATGATGCGGGAACGCTCGGTGACGAATATAAACGCGATATTGAACGCGGAATCGAAACCCAGCTCCCCGAAAACTACTTTCCGGATAATGACCCATCTAAAACTCCGTTGCATCGTTGGAAAAGTCACTGTAGCCTCATGTTTTCCAACTGGCTCAATTATTACGTCTATCAATCCACGCCATATGATTGGGATTGAAAGCGAAAGAAAAAAAGGGTCTTTGTCCGTTGATTGCCCTTTTTGGGGGAACCTGCCACACATCTGTCTAAGGAAAAATCCTGATGAGAAACTCAGGATTTTTTTATTTCGCACTAGAATGAAATGATATTGAATACCTATGTCTGTTAAATGCAAACGTGTATCTACTCATCCTTTTTCTTCATTCTCAAATCATTCATTTACTACTCTTCTATTATCATAAAAAAGGAATCTAATTTTACTTTTTAAGACTCTTTATCGCCAAAATATACTTCTTCATAGGGCTGGACAACAATAAACCCCTGTCCTTCGAATTTCATCTGAACTGACTCTCCGCTTCCTCTCCCAAAAAATGATTTCAAGGATACATCCGTTACGAAGTCTGGCTGTAAGTTCCCTGACCAGGCGACGGTCGCATTTGGATCTGTATAGACTGGCTTTCCCTCTTCAACAAGTAAAGTGAGGGGTTCATAGTGTGATGTGAACGCAACCATCCCATTTCCTTCAAGCCTGACATTGAACAATCCACCAGCCAACAATCCGGCAATGCGTCTCATCATTTTAATGTCCCATTTCACACTTGATTCAAAGGCAAGTAAATCATTGCCGTTTATACAAATGGCCTCTCCATTCAATTGTATAATCGAAATCTTCTTTCCATGGTCGGCCACATATAGCTTCCCTTTCCCTGTCGCTTTCATTAAAGAGGTACCTTCACCAGTAAAGGCTTTCTTAAATAATTTTCCAATCCCATGCTCCAGCATGCCTTCTCGTTCGAACTTAATACTGCCCCGGTATGAAATCATCGTCCCCATTTTGGCCCAGATTTGTTGTTCGAGATTGATTTCAAGAATTCGTTCCGTCTCCAATTCAAATAATCCCTGGCCCTTATCCTGCTGTTTCGTTTTTTCGACAAATTGATTGATATGATATTTTTCCATCATTGAATACCTTCTTTTTGAAAGAGGAAGAGCCACATAAATGAAACGGATTGTTTCAATTCTTTTGAAAAGTGACCTAGCTTGGAGTAGTCCACCCCTCTTTTTTCAACACCAGTCTCAGCGACTAGCTTCCAACCAGTAGATAGTGCAAGCTTTTCAAACTCCCAGGCCTGCATCGTATTCATGATCACATCTTCACCTAATAACCGTTGGTAGCTAAATTTTTTACGAGGCTCCGCCGTAGGTCCAAGTATTCCAAAACATACATACCCCCCGGGCTTTATAATTCGATGTATTTCCTTCATCACCGTCAGTGGCTCACCAGTATATTCAAGTGAATTGATCACCAAAGCGGCATCCATTTCATCATCCTTAAATGGGAGACTGTAAAAATCTCCTTGAGTAAAAGAAAGGCCGGGTTGTTGGTCGGCATTTTCCTTAGCCAATTCAACCATGACGGTTGAAAGGTCCACACCTGTAACAGCGTAACCGGCTTGGGCGAGTTTTGAAGAACCGACCCCGTCTCCGCAACCTATATCCACAACCTTCGATCCCGACTCCACATACTCGGAAAAGAAAGGGATGATCTTTTTACGACTACCGGTCTCCCACATTTCCTGTGAATTCTTCGCCCATGTAGGGGCAAAAACATCCCATTTCTTTTCTGCTTCTTTATGCCAAGTTTTTACATTCAAATGTCATTCCCCATTTCACATAGTTTTCAGATTTACTGATCGCACTTTTTCATGATTTAAATGGATATATCTTATGGTATTTCAAAATATCCCCTTTATAATACCTATTCTGTTTTAAGACTAAAAATCCTCTTTTCCCCGTCATGTGGTTGCTTATTTAAGAAACGAATGATGGTTTTAGAGCAAAAAAAAACTGCCCATGGCAGCTTATTTTGCATTTTCTTCATTTTTCTTTTGTATATTTCTTAAATCCTCAACCCGGCTAGGTGATTCCTCAAAGAATTCTACAAGGTCACCAATTCGGTCTATCGCATTCCAGCTCAGGTGATGCTCGATTCCTTCAACATCATGGTAGATATTTTCTTCCTTGACCCCTATCAATCGTAGCATCTGCTCCAATAATTCATGACGGTAAACAAGTCGTTTACCCACTTTTTTACCATTTGCTGTCAAAACCAAACCACGATACTTCTCATAGATTAAATACTTTTCGTGGTCTAACTTTTGTACCATCTTCGTCACTGAAGAAGGATGTACAGATAGGTTTTCAGCAATATCCGAAACCCTTGCATATCCTTTTTCCTCTATAAGTAAATATATCTGTTCTATGTAATCCTCCATGCTCGGTGTAGGCATCAGGAATCCTCCCATTCAAACGCATATCTAAAAATCTTACTATAAAAACGACCCTGAAACAAGATTATATCGTCTCAGGGCATGGTAGAAACGCTTAATTTTGCTTAACTGGTTGATCCGATATAAATTTAAAAATTACCTTCTTCTCGGTATCAGACCAAATTAAAGCAGCATCAAACGTCTTGTCCCCTTTTTTGAAACCACTGATCACATCGGTTTCTCCATGGGATAAAAGCTTTTTAACATTGACCTGACTGATTTTTTTATTAAGGATTTTTTTTGAGACGGTAAAGTTACATTTGGTTTTCTGATAACTTGCACATCCATAGAATTCCCCTTTATCGACAACTTTAGCACCACATTTCTTGCAACTTCCTACTGATGTCACACTTTTTTTCTTAAAACCCGGTCTTTGAATCGAATCGATATCTAGACCTTGAAAGTCCCAGGCTTCACAAGACTCAACGGCATCGCTAATAATCTTTGTGGACATCTTTTTAACGGCTTCCATGAAAGCACCCGCGGAAGCCTTACCTTCCCCGATTTCCCTTAGGCGCTGCTCCCATTTAGCCGTCATTTCTGGAGAAGCAAGGATTTTCTCGCCAATTGCTGTAATTAGAACCTTCCCTTTATCGGTTGCAAATACCTGGTTTTTCTTAACATCAATATATTTTCGATCTTTCAGCATGGTAATGATCCCCGCACGTGTTGCTTCGGTTCCTAAGCCTTCTGTTTTCATCAGGACCTTTTCAAGCTCTTCATTTTCCAGATGCTTTCCCGCCGTTTTCATCAAGGTTATTAGCTGACCCTCTGTATAACGCTTCGGTGGCTGGGTTTTTCCTTCTTTCACTTTTACCTTGGACACTAGCCCAGAATCGCCTTGTTTAAGGAGGGGTAAAAGAACATCATCATCTTTCTCATCTTGAAAAATGACCTTACGCCACCCTTCTTGAATCTGTTGTTTACCCTTTGAAATAAACTCGGCCCTCTTCTCGACCTTTGTCTTGATCGTCGTGTAATCAAAAATGGCTTTTTCATAATGTGCCGCAATCAGTCTACGTACCACTAAATCATATATATTACGTTCCTCACCGGAAAGTCGTTTTGGATCTACAACCTGTTCTGTCGGAATGATGGCATAGTGATCCGTAACTTTTTTTTCGTTAACAAATCGTTTATTGTCGCTGATACTGGAGACAGGTAACGGGAAAAAGGGTTGATATTCTGAAAATCCACTTAATTTTTGCATAATGTCCGGAAATGTTTCAGCTTCGCCTTTAGTGACATAGTTGGAATCCGACCGTGGATAGGATACAATTCCTTTTTGGTATAAACTTTGAACGATATCCAGGGTTTTTTTAGGTGAGTACTTATAGAGCTTATTCACAGTTGCTTGCAATGACGACAGATTAAATAAGAGCGGAGGCTGAAACTCTTTTCTTTCCGTTGTCATATCGGCAATTTCAGCTTCTTTTCCCTTACAAAATGCAGCTATTTTCTCTGCCATCTCTTTAGTCTGGATTCTCGAATCATTATTTTGTTGCCATTTTCCCTGATACTTCTTTCCATCCATCTTGAAGTCTGCAAATACTTCCCAAAACGGTTCTGATTTGAACCGTTCGATTTCCAATTCCCTTTTGACTATCAAAGCAAGGGTTGGGGTCTGAACGCGACCTGCTGAAAATACATCCGATACACCCTTTTTTTTCAAGAGAATGCTATATACCCTTGATGCATTCATGCCTACTACCCAATCCGCACAAGCACGCGTATACGCTTCATGATAAAGTGGCCTGGTTTTCTCTTCACTGATTAGATTTTGAAACCCTTCATATATGGCCTTTGGAGTCAGTGAGGAAATCCACAAACGTTTCATCGGCTTTTTGACATGACATAGTGAAATGATATTACGTACAATCAATTCCCCTTCGCGACCAGCATCCCCAGCATGAATGATTTCATCAACATTCGGTTTACTCAGCAAAGTCTTGACCACATTGAACTGTTTGGCCTTTTGGCGGGTCACTTCGTATTGAAATTTTTCCGGTATCATCGGCAGGGTATCAATCGACCATTTTTTCCAGTTAGAATGATAGGTTTCCGGTGATACTAGTTGACATAAATGACCGACTGCCCACGTTACATAAGCGCCATCGGGGAAAAGCTCGTTTGGCATGATTTCTATATATCCTTGCTGTTTCTTCGATTTAAATTGAGCTGCCAATGTTGAACCTTGATCAGGTTTCTCGGCAATGATCAGCTTCATATTCTCTTCACCTAATCCGTTACAAAATAACTTTCACACTTATATTATACCTTAATTATGAAAATCGGAAAGATAGGGGGTCGCTTTTGTCCCAGGTCCCCATTTGAAAACATTGAACTATCCTGCTGCAGTCAGGTAGTCAGTTCGAAAATGATATGGCGTTTGTAGACGACATAAAAGGCCGACTATCCATTTGATAGTCGGCTTTTCATATGAGTTGCTTCATTAATATGCTTACTTAAAGATAATAGAGATTATTTCCTCAGTCTCCATTTCACTATCTATCACATAAGAACCCGGACGTAAATTGTTCGCCTTGCCCTTCTTTTCGACTTCATTAAAGAAATCTTGGGCATTCGGGATGATTTTCGACCGTTTAAGATGTTTACCAACATCGATGCTGGTCATGCCTTTGGTAACTTTCAGGACCGTCCGATAAATAATCTTTTCGCTCGTCCCTTTTTCAGCTACCTCCTGGTTGGCTTTCAATTCATCAAGTTGCTCTTGATATTCTATTTCGGTATGAATGACATACCCTTCAGAAGTTAACTTGTTTTTCATCTCATCATCAGATAATTTTTCTACTGTTTTTGTGCTAGCCGTTTCTTCAGAATCGAAGAAATATGCTGCTCCGCATATACCTGCTGCAACAAGAATGCCACCGGCAAAGCTGCGCATCGATTTAGATGTCATTGACAACTTTTCTCCTTTCGTTCTTTGCTTTTATGTAAGGAGCAAGTAGGTTTTCTATGTCTTCAATAGATCGTTCTTTTTTTGCTGCTATGCTATCGATTGAATATCCACGTTTATATAAATCTAGTACATCGTGCAACAAAATCCACTTCTCAGGGGGTCCAGACAGTAAACCTGCTTCTTGTGCCATTATTTCAGCATCTATCTCAAGACTTCTTATTTGCATTTGTAATTGGCTTACTTCGTCTCCAAAAGTACTTGTAACCTGTTCAATTTGCTGTTCTACTTTCATCGAATCCGTCTTTATAAACGAAAAAATGAAGAGTAAAACTGCCACACCAAACAAAATGGCTAACGTCCATGACATCATTCTATTTCCTCCTTAACCTTATAAATCCTTCTAGCTTACTCATTATAGCTGGATTTAGTCGAAAACTCGATTTTAATTAGCCGAACCTTGATAAAACAGAACAAAAGTCATGTATTTATGACAAAAAAATACGTGATTACTAAATTATTAAAGATTTTCATGTATAATCCCCCATTTTCCAATCCCTAAGATTCTTCTACTCTTTCTCACTCTTACTAGCCATTTCTCGTGTCCCCCCTTTAACGTATAATAAATGACAAATAATTTTTTACACGTTAGAATGTATGTAATCACGAATTACTATGAAAGATTTTTTAAAATGATTATATTAATGGATGATCTTTTTATATAGAAGGAAAAACTAGCAGCAGCGATTACTAAAGGAGGATACGATGAATATAAAGGTCAAGAATATTCCACACTCAATGCAAAGTGAATTGAAGAAAATCCAAATGAAATTAAATCCCTTATTGAAGAAAAATATGAAGTATGGTTTCTTTTCCACCGTAATGATAGGATTTTCCGTCATAAATCTTTTTTTCCTCTTGTTTATGAATGATTCTTTTCCTATTTCTAAAATAGCACTATGTATTTATGCACTAATAGGTGCAATAGGATTTGCTTTAATGAAAGAAAATAAACATAACCAAAAAGAAATAGTGAAAATGAGCCAAAAGTTTGTCCTTGAGAGAATGAAAAAAAGTACCTATCTAACGGATGCAAGGAAAATTAATTATTATCAAAAAGTGAATGAGCACCCTTTTTTAGCGATGAATGTTTTCATTGAGTTTCTGGCCGAAGAAGAACAAAGAAAGAACAGCTCCTCCCATAGTTAAATCCGTTAACAAAATCTAAACAAAAAATGGAACCCGACACGATAAGTCGGGTTCCATTTTTTAATCTAGTTCCGATCTTTTTGCCCTCGCCGTCATCGCCTTGTCCTTATTCCAAACCTTTAACTTCATATAAATGGTAGCAAGCCCGATGATTATGATGAATAATAAACTGATGAAGAATCCAGGACGTATCTCCTTTTCAAGAAGGGTTCCACTAACTGTTATAAGTATTAATACAATCCCGAAAATAGCAATGACTTTACTCCACAATTTATGTTCGAGAATTTTAAGCGAAGAAAGTATGATGAAACCCCAATTATACAAAAGTAAGATACCAGCTGATGTTGTAATGTATTCATAGATCTTTCCTGGGCAGTAGTAAAGCTGTAATAATGGACCCCAGGAGCCCGATGGCTGCCAGAACGAGAGAAGGTAACGGAAGATTTTTAAACTTCTTTATCTTCTTCATGAAAAATGAAGGGGCATTTCCATCATCCGCAAGCGTCACCAACAAATTGGTTACCCCAAATAATGAAGCGGTCATCGTTGAAAAGCCCGCTATGATGATGGCTCCATTAAAAACATGGGGGAAAAATGTAAGATGATAGCTATCAATGGCTGTTACAAAGGGACTTTCTTTTTCACTGAATGCATCCAATGAAACCATTGTCACGGCTAATCCTAAAGATATTACATAGATGATGGTCAGCACTAAAAGCATGATGGTTCCTGCCTTTTGCGCATCTTCTTTCTTTTTCAACTGCATCGCCATCAGCCCTATCACTTCAATGCCACCAAATGCATAAAAAGCATAAATGAGCGATGTCCAAAAACCTTTCATACCTTTTGGAAATAATTCATGGTACGTATTCGGAAATGAAGGCGGCTTCCCACCATCTAGTCCAAACCAACCGACTACCGCACATATGGCAATGATAATAAACATGAAGATAGCCGCTGTCTTGATAACTGCAAGGATGTTTTCAACTCTGTCAAAACCCTTTGTTCCCAGCAAAACGACCACTATTGAAACAAGTGCGAATCCAGAGGCAAATAGCCATAATGGCACCTTTGGAAACCAAAATTGAGAGAGGAGCGAAAGTGCTGTTAGCTGGCTCCCCATTATCAAAATATTGGAGGACCAATAATTCCAGCCACTGCTAAAGCCAGCCCATCTTCCGAATGCTTTATTAGCATAATAACAAAATGAACCCTTTTGAGGGTCTGCAGTTGTCATTTTAGCAAGCAGATTATATACGATATATGTACCTAACGCAGCCAATACAAAGGAAAATACAATGGATGGTCCAGTTGTTTTAATTCCTATTGTCGAACCTAGAAAATACCCTGTCCCAATCGTGCATCCGACACCGACTAAAGATAGCTGCCACCATTGCATGTCACCTTGTTGTTCACTTGATGCAGAGTTTTTAGCGGCATTCCCTTTTGCTGAGCTGCAATTGGCCTTTTTTTTCATAAGAATTCCCCCTTCCATCATCCATAGTATGAATAAACCTTCAATGAATTATGTTAGAAAGAAGTTCCATAATGAAATAGAAATGTGTTAAAGGGATTTAGAACCTTATGAAACGATGGCTTTAATGCCTTGATAAGCAAAATAACCACCAAAGCCTAAAAGTGATACACCCGAGGTGATGGATATGACCCTTAAGCTTCTTTCTGTTAAAAATCTCCTAAACCCATTCGTCAATAAGGCTACAAAAAAATCCCAGCAAGTGAGACCCAGAAATATCATCCCACTATAAATGAATACTTGTGACGTACCATAACTGGATGCGGTTTTAGCTAAAATCGACCCGTATATCCCTAACCAAAACAAAATGGATAATGGACTGGTTACCGACATAATGAACCCGGTTAAAAAACAGGAAAGTAAGGAATCCCTATTTCTATATTGATTTAAGGTTATTTTGTTGGACTGAACAACGCTTTCGAACCCCGTATAAATGAGAACGAATCCACCAAAGAGCCAAAGGAAAATTTGAACGACTGGTATCTCTAAGAACCTTACCATGCCAATATAAACTAAAATCATGAAAATGGCATCTGCTATCATGGATCCTGCCCCTACAATCCACGCATGCCAAAATCCATTCTTGATTCCTTTATCTATTCGAGCGGAATTTACCGGCCCAATCGGGGCAGCAAGGGTTATTCCTAAAAAGAAGTAACTTAAAAGTAAATGTACACTCAAAAGCATCCCTCCATTCGTTTAGGTAATAACTTGTACATTCTATGAGAAAATCCCCAACCTATTACTTTTACCTGGAAGGTTCTGTGCACAATCTAAGTCTGAATCACCCCATATTTAATATGAATACATAAATCAAGCACACGACATCTAATAGATTCCCCCCTCTTTTGAACAATCTTTTTAGGATTATAAAAAAATGGGTTTGAGAGTCAACCCGTTTGAATACATTCAATTAAGACATATCGACGAAGAGGTGATACTTTGGATTTAGTTGTTTTTTTAAGCTACGTATTCTTAGGCTTGTCAATAGCGGTTCCTATCGGTCCTATTAATGCTGCTCAATTGGACATTGGAATTAAGAAAGGGTTTTTCCATGCCTGGATTTTCGGCTGGGGCGCCATTTTAGCGGATACTGTCTTTATAGCCCTTGTCTTTTTTGGTTTTATCCATTTTATGGACAACTCCTTCCTGAAGACGTTTTTATGGATTTTTGGATTTTTCGTTCTGACTTATACAGGGATTGAAAGCCTCCTAAGCGCTGGAAAGATTGAAGTAAATAATCAAAAGTCCAATGACCGACTTGCTTCTTCATTCTTATCTGGGTTCATTATGTCGCTTTCGAACCCTTTATCCATTTTGTTTTGGTTAGGTATTTATGGTTCGGTACTTGCAAACTCCGTTTCAAAATATGATATGTCTCATTTACTCATTTATAGCTTGGGAATTCTTCTTGGACTTTTATTATGGGATTTCACGATGGCTATCGTCTCCAGTTCCCTTAGACGATTTTTATCGAAACCTATACTCACAGGCATTTCGATAATATCGGGAGTTTCTTTAATAGGAATCGGTATATACTTTTCCATTCAAGCAGCAAAGCTTTTATTTACATAAGAGTCATTACCTCTCGTAAACATTGATAATATAATATAAGAGAGTGCTACTCCATGTCAGGTCTAGGTATAGCCTGACATTTTGTTTCACTCAAGTGCCCGAAACAACCTGTACGCACAAAAAAAAGAGAATGCCTAAGCATCCTCTAAGTACTAACATTCCTAACATAGAAACAGAAACGTTCTGGTATGTATTTCTCAATAGTTAATCTATCTGTCATTTATCTAAATGAGTATCTGCAACGACCAAGATTTTCCCAGCCTTGATATCCTCTACATACTGTTTTGCTTCAGCCTTATCCAATCCAAAATCCATCAATGGTTTTTCCAATCCACCTGCACCTGATGCTGCACCTGCAGCAGCTCCACCAAATGTGGCAAATAACGGGCCTGCGGCCAAAATTGGTCCGATGCCAGGTACTGCAAGTGCACTCATTCCAATAAGTAGACCAGTTAAACCAACTGCCCCTCCCGCCGTTGCACCCGCTATAAATCCATCCGTTTTAGTAGGACTCACTTCTTCAATTTCATTAGACAAATTCTTACTATCTTTTGCCACAACTGAAATCTGATCGGATGTATATCCTTCTTTCTTTAACTGTTCAACTGCTACCATTGCTTCATTTTCATTATTAAAAATTTCTATAAATCTCTTGTCCATGGTATCTGCTCCTTTAAAAAGTAATGTAGTATACCATTACCCGTTAAAATGCTTTACTAACCATCATGAACTAGAATGCTTCTACTCTCTTATTTGACCTTGACCATATATAAAATACTTGCTTGAGGTCAAGGCAGGTAATCCCATAGGTCCACGAGCATGAAGTTTTTGCGTGGAAATGCCAATTTCGGCACCGTATCCGAATTCGAAACCGTCTGTAAAGCGTGTCGAAGCATTATGATAAACAGCGGCTGCATCTACCTTTTTCAAGAAGGTCGCCGCATTTGAATCGTCGTTGGTAAGGATCGCTTCGGAATGCTTCGTACCATAACGATTAATATGGTCGATGGCATCAGATACATCCTTGATAATTTTCACACTGATTTTCAGTGCTAAATATTCAGCGGACCAATCTTCTTCCGTCGCCATTTTGGCTGGTGAAAAAGCGGCACAGACCGTATCATCCCCAAATATCTCTATACCTCTTTCATCCAAGGCTTCTAATAAACCATGTCCATGGCTTTCAAACCAATTTTCATGAACTAGCAAACTTTCAATGGCATTGCACACGGAAGGGCGCTGAGTTTTTCCGTTCAAGACTACCTTCTCCGCCATAGCTGGATCAGCCGTTTCATCAATGAAAATATGACAATTGCCTGCCCCGGTTTCAAGAACCGGAACACTTGACTCTTTCATGACGGTTTCAATTAAATTCTTTCCTCCGCGAGGAATCAAGACATCTAAATAATCGTTAAGATGGAATAGCTCTTTAGCCGTTTCACGACTGGTGTCTTCAATTAGTTGAACGGCATCCACGGGGATGGCTGTACCCTCTAATGCCTTGTGGATAGACGAAACCAAGGCCTTATTAGAAGATTTGGCGGATGAACTACCACGTAAGATGACTGCATTACCCGTTTTCAAAGATAAAGTCGCAGCATCTATGGTCACATTCGGCCTTGCTTCATAAATCATGCCAATGACCCCAATCGGAACTCGTAGCTTTTTAATCAATAAGCCATTATCCTTTTCAATCGTTTCTAGTTCTTCGCCAACTGGATCTTTTAAGTCAACTAAAAGGCGAATGGCCGCCGCCATATCTTCAATCCGTTTTCCATTCAGCATGATGCGGTCCAATACCGATTCATTCATTCCTTTTTGGCGGCCCATATCTAGATCCTTTTTGTTTTCGGCCAAAATGTATTCCTTATCTAAGACCAGGCGTTGAGCTACTTTTTCAAGTGCCTCATTTTTCACTTCAGTAGACAGGCCGATCAGCTGATAACTTGCGCTCTTGGCCGCTTTTCCTTTTGCTAACACTTCACTCATATGCATAAACCCCCTTGAATTTTTTTGATTAAGCTTTCACCCATTTATCACGATGGATGACTTCTATCGAAGAAAGGACAAGCTCAGTCGTGCGCTTTCCCATCGCCTGCTTCAATTCGGAGGATGAGTATAGAACCTCTCCGCGTCCCAAAACACCGCTGGCACCGAACACTTCGACGACATCCCCCTTGGTGAAGTTCCCTTTGATCTCATATATCCCTGCAGGTAATAAGCTGCACCCTTTCGAAACTAAAGCCTTTTCAGCACCTTCATCGATGTAAATCGCCCCTGATACTTTTGAATGAAGGGAAATCCACTGCTTATTTTTGGTAACAGTCGTTAGGACCTCATTGCCGATATATGTGCCATCACCGTTTCCTTCTAGGATGGTAAGGAGTTTCTCTCTCCCCTCTCCGGATCCAATAAACACCTTAACTCCCAGGGAAAGGGCTGTCTGAGCTGCAATCAGCTTAGATTTCATACCACCCGTACCCACACTTGACCCCGCACCTTCAGCCATTTGCAGCAATTCTTCGGTAATTTCAGAAAGCTGGCCGAATCTGCTAGCCATGGGGTTAGTCTGCGGATTAGAATCATAAAGCCCGTTTATATCGGTTAGGATGATTAACTGGTTCGCATGGACAAGGCCGCTAACAAGGGCAGATAACATATCATTATCCCCGAATGTCAGTTCCGCAATGGATACGGTATCATTTTCATTAATTATCGGAAGAATCCCCCGCTCAAGTAATTCCATCAATGTAGCATAGGCATTTTGATAGCGTTCTTTATTCGAAAAATCATTTCTTGTTAACAAAATTTGCGCCGGGACGATCCCGAATTGGCCCAGTTGCTCCATATAGGACTGAATCAATAGACTTTGACCGACGGCGGCTGCCGCTTGTTTTCCTTTTAATGTAACAGGTCTTGTCGGATAACCTAATTTACGAAAGCCAGTTGCTACCGCTCCGGATGAAACTAAAACCACTTCATGTCCAGCTGAACGTAAGGCCGCTACTGCGTGAATATGATCGGAAAATTTCTTTTGGTCGATTTCACCTTGGTTGTTTGTTAAAGAACTACTTCCTATCTTTACAACGATGCGCTTCTTTTCCATCGATTTTTTCCTCCAATAACTATCTTAAAAATGAAAAAAAGCCCTTTTCATCCTCGAAATAAGGACGAAAAGAGCTCTCTCCGTGGTACCACCTTCATTGGATGCACATGTATACATCCCACTTTACCTAATAACGCCAGGGTTCGCGCCTATGTTTTGCATAGGACTCAAGAAGCAGGTTCTGCGCTTTTCTGTCGCGGGTCTTCCAGCTATAAACTCCGCTCTCTGTCACAGTAATATTTCGCATACTAATCTTCTCTCAACGTTCATTGTTTTAATATAGTATGCAAAATTATCGTCGTGATGTCAACAACATTCCAGGTGCCTTACTAAATCTTAAAGGGCCATTGCTGGACCGAAAAACTCATAATGAATTTTTTCGGAATCGACCCCTAGCTCCTTCAAGTGAGTGATGATCGTTTTCATAAATGGTACAGGACCACATACATAATAATCTGCATCCGCTTTAATATGATTACTTAAAAGCTCAACATCCATGTATCCTTGTTTTTCATAGTTTGGAAGATCTTGATCTTCTTTACTAGGGTTCTTGAAAACATACGATAATTGATAGTTTACTAGCTTTTGTGAAAGTCCTGCCAATTCTTCTCTAAACGGCTGAACTGCCCCATTCTCACAAGCATGGACCAATTGTACATCACGTTCAGACTGTAGGTCAGCAAGGGAATGCATCATACTCATGAAAGGCGTGATTCCAACACCTCCGCTAAGAAAGACAATTGGTGATTGTTTTTTTAAGTCCAGGGTAAAGTCTCCTGCAGGAACCGTCGCCTCAATACTATCCCCAACTTGAATGGCATCGTGCAGGTGGTTCGAGACCCTTCCATCAGGAGAGACTTGTGTTTTTTCTTTTTTGACTGAGATACGGAAATATTCTTTTCCTGGTGCATCCGATAAACTATATTGACGGTTGAATAAATACTGTTCACCTTGGATTTCGATGCGTACTGTTAAATATTGCCCAGGTAAATATGATGGGACAGCTTCTCCATCGGCAGGTTTTAAATAGAAAGAGGTTATGACTTCACTTTCCCGTACCTTCTTAATAACAGTAAACGGTTTGAAATCAGTCCATCCCCCATTCTGGTTAGATGCCTGGTCATACATTTCCTTCTCCATGTTAATGAAAACATCAGCTATGACACCGTATGCATCTCCCCATGCTTGAAGGATCTCCTCGGTAGCTGCATCTCCCAACACTTCCTTGATAGCAGCCAATAAGTATTCTCCGACAATAGGATAATGCTCAGGTTTCACAATAAGGCTTCTATGTTTTTGAGCAATTTGTTTAACTACCGGTAAAATCGTTTCAAGCTGGTCGATATATTTAGCGGCAGCTAGCACCGTGTTCGCTAATGCGTTTTGTTGACGCCCCTTTTTCTGGTTAGTGTGATTAAAAATATTCAATAGCTCTGGATGGGCTTCAAAAAGATTTTTATAAAAAACAGTTGTAATGGTAGTACCATGCACTTCTAATACAGGCACGGTGGATTTTATGATATCAATGGTTTTTTGAGATAACATGTATAGGCTCCTCTTTTAAAAAAACAAGTATTTTAAATACATGTTTATCTTAAAACCAAATATCGATAAAAGCAATATCTAGAATACTTCTTTTTAGCACTTTAGCATTGATGTTAAAAAATGTTCACATTTATGATATAGTCAAAGGGATAGAATGTGAGGCGAAAAACATGAGGCTAACGAGTTATTCAGATTATTCACTAAGAGTTTTGATTTACCTAGCTTCCCAGGAACAAAGCACGTTGACAAATATAAAAGAGATTTCTGAAGTCTATCATATATCGAAAAACCACCTGATGAAAATTGTCTATAACCTTGGTAAATTGGGTTATATTGAGACAGTACGCGGACGAAATGGTGGGTTACGGCTGGCAAAAAAACCTGATGAGATAAATGTTGGAGAATTGGTCCGTAAAACGGAGGAAGATTTTTACTTAGTAGAATGCTTCAAAGATGATGATAACTGTGTGATTTCTCCCGTATGTTCTTTAAAATTTGTACTTAATAATGCCTTAGACGCTTTTCTTAAGGTTCTTGATCAATATACAATTGCCGATTTCGTTGAAAATAGAGTAATGTTAAAAGCCTATTTCGATTCGGTAAAGCCAAAGGACAAAGAGCCCGATATTTAAATCCGGCTCTTTTTCTCATTAACTCATGATCCGCTCAATTTGTAATTCCTTTTCCATTCTTAAATCCACGAAACCTGCATCGGTTTTCATCAGTACTTTAAGAGGGTCATATGGGTTTATCATGATAATCGTCCCAATCTGCTGATTCGTCAGCATGACTTCTTTTCCCACTAGCGTTTCCATCAAGGAATTAATGAATACCAACAAAATTTCAGGATTGAATTTTCCGAATACATCTCGGTTCATTTGTTCGATGACCATATAAAATGGCATGGCCTGATGATAAACCCGATTTGAGGACATGGCATGAAACACATCAGCTATTGCTACGATTTTGGAAAGATAGTAAATATTATTCCCGTTCAGGTTTAATGGATATCCATGCCCATCCTCACGCTCATGGTGCTGAAGTGCCGTCAATGCTATAGAAGGATGGAGCCCTGGTATGTTCTTAAGTAGCTCGTATCCATAAATCGTATGCCGTTTCATTTCTTCATATTCTGCTAAGGTTAGTTTCCCCGGCTTGTCTAATAAACTCTCAGGTATCCTAGTTTTACCAACATCATGAAGGGTTGCCGCTAATGTAAGATTGGAGAGACTTTCACTCGACAATCCGAGCTTCTTCCCTAAATAGGTCGCTATGATCCCGACCCCTATATTATGCTTATACGTATATTCGTTTTTGGACTGCATTTCTTCGAATAAGTAGTAAATATCCGGAATCCTGGCTGCCTCTTGAATGACTGGGACAATTTCCGCTTGAATTCCGTCAATTGTCCTGCGTTGAATTTTCTCTTCTTTGCGTATGTCATCAAATATATTCTTTATTTGTACCGTAATATCGTTTATTTGGTGGTGTAGGTGATCCCCCATTTTTTGTTTATCATAAAGGTCACTAACTGACGACTCTTGGTTTTCTTTTGTCTTTTTATTCAGTTCTTCCAACAAAGAATCGATTTCGGGAATGGTAAGCGGTACTTTCCACTCTTTATTTAACTTTCCTTTTCTTTTATTCATAGCTCCACACTTTTCCTTCTTTTTCCCCATAATACCATATTATTCTATGTTATTGTGAAAAAAGTAGGATCCACTTCTTATACCTGTGTATCATCAACCAGTTTGTTTCCCAGCTCTCTTAATTTTTCTCCCACAGTACACTGTGATATACAGAACTTATGAGCATATGAACGACCTTTATCTTTTCGGAATTGTTTTTGCAGAAAGCAATCCTGGCAGTAAGATACAATCACCTCTTCTACTTCTTCATATATTTTTTTCCGATTCATCGCTATTACGACTCCTTTGATCAATAATTTCCAAATTACTAAAAATGGATTCACCTTGAAGAGCGAGTGTTGCCAAACGATCCGCTTCCTGATTCTCCTTCCGCGAAATTGGCTTATAGACCGGAATGATTTTCATCTTTTCCAGTTTCGCTTCTATGCGATCCAACCATTTATTTAGGGTCTCTTCCATGCATGGCCAATCTCCCGACAATTGATTCAATACAACAAGGGAATCTCCTTTAAAGGAACAGCTTTGATGATGCACACCCAAGTCTTCCATCCGATTCAACGCCTCATAAAATGCAGCATACTCCGCTTCATTGTTGGATTCCAATTGTTCAAGCTTTACATTCGAGCGATTGCGGAAGTGTTTTTTTCCCTGCCGATAATAAATGGCTACGCCTATTCCAGCAGTTTTTTGATCTTTTTGGTAGCCCCCATCAAAAAAGACCGTCACATCCTGCGGCTCCTCTTCAACCACTGTCAAAAGTTTCTTTAATTCTTTCTTCGTCCATGTTGTATCGAAATCATCCTTGAATTCTACGTCCTTCAGTCGGCCCGTTTTTTCAAGGTCGTCAGCTATGATTAAAGCACTTCCGGCATCAAGCCAATCTGAAGTGAAATCCGCTGAAGGTTTCCTGGAGGTTTTATATTTCCAATGCATGATTACTTTCAATGATTTTCAGCTCCTTAAAATCGCTCTATTTCATACGATTAAGTTCGACAATTTTCATACCTATTTTCCGTAATACCATCTATAATATAAAATATACTAATAAATATTCTTATAATATTCCTTTATAGTAGTTCCCTAAACAACACGAATTTCTCACTTTGGAAATGAAATATTTTTCGTTTCCAAAGTGAGAATGATATAGGAAACAAGTTTTAATCATATCATATTAATATTGTGTACTCGAGGAGGAACATCATGATTGAAGTGTATATAGATGGTGCAAGTGCCGGAAACCCTGGACCAAGTGGCGCAGGCATTTTCATAAATAATAACGGTGTGGTAGAGCGTCATTCAATTCCACTTGGCTGTATGGAAAACCACGAGGCGGAATACCATGCATTAATTAAGGCTTTAGAGATTTGTGTTGCCAGTAATTATCAAGTCGTCTCATTCCGTACGGATTCCCAGGCAATTAACCAGGCTATTGAAAAGAAATTTGCTAAAAAGAAATACGGGCCCTTACTTTATGAAGCACTTAAACTAACCGACCAACTAGAGTTGTTTTTCGTGAAATGGATACCAAGTATAGAGAATAAATCGGCGGATGAGTTAGCTCGACGGGCCATACGTCTGAATAAGGATCAACATGAAAAAGACTGCTGATGCAACTTTACTATTCGTGGTATTTATTTGGGGTGTCACATTCGTAATGGTTCAAAATGCGATCTCTTTTCTTGAACCCTTTAGCTTTAATGCTATCCGCTTTTTCATTGCCTTTCTGTTTTTGCTTGTACCATATTTTTTGACTTTACATAAAAAAGGGAATAGATACCATAATGAAACAATGTTGGCAGGACTTCATATCGGGGTTTGGCTTTTCTTGGGTTATGCCTTTCAAACAAAAGGGCTAGAGTTAACGACTCCTGCAAAGACAGGCTTCATTACGGGATTAAGTGTGGTGATGGTCCCCGTTTTTTCGTTGGTGCTCCTAAAATTGAAGCTGTCACGCAATATGGTTCTAGGAGTCGTTGCTGCAACTTTTGGCCTTTACTTAATGGCATTCGTTGACCATTCATCTGTGAATGTCGGGGATTTCTTAGTGTTTCTGTGTGCCATCAGCTTTGCCATGCAAATCATCACGACCGCAAAATATGCAAAAACCCTTCCGGCGCTTCCATTGACGCTAATACAAATAGGGACGGTATCCCTTTTATCCTTTCTCTCCGCCTTGATTTTTGGTGAGAATTATTCAGTAGTCTTCAAGGCTGAGGTCATGCTACAGACAGAGGTTTGGACGGCCTTATTAGTAACTTCAGTCATGGCCACCTCATTTGCTTTTTTTGTACAAACCTATTTTCAGGCCTATACGACGCCCACTAGGGTTGCCTTGATTTTTTCCATGGAACCTGTATTTGCAGCATTGACCTCATACATATGGATTGATGAAAAATTGACAGTTGCTTCTTTAACCGGTTGTGGATTCATTTTTGCCGGCATGATTCTTGCTGAACTTCCACAAAGAAAATCTATACCAAGGGAAGTCACGTAAATAGGCTGGACTTCTACTTACGAAGTCCAGCCTATTTAAGTAAACCTTGTTCTTTAGCGAACGCTACCGCTGCAAAGCGCGTTTCAATGTCATTTTGCTTTAGGTTTTCAAGGAAGGAGATATAAAAACTGCCATCGAACTTTTTTTGGATTTTCAAGGTCAATTCGATTGCCGTATTGACTAAAGTATCACTCGCTTCCGTATACCGTTTGCCAAAATAAATAAAGCCTATGGCATCATCTCCGAAAGAGAAACCTTTTCCTTCAAGAAATCTCACATATTCTTCAGTTGATTGCCCCACTACTGCATCCACTCCAACATTCATACTTTTTTACATCTTACCGTAAATTAGGGATTTTGCCTATCCATTTTTCGACAAAAACCCCTATTTAAATAAAAAGCGAATTCCCTATCATAAGGAATTCGCTCATTTCATTTTATATCATCCGCAATAGTGTTTTATATTCATGATCCCTGGCAAGATTTTGGACTTTCTCGCGGTCGAATCGATAGATTGCCTGATCTAAGGTACATGATATCGGAACATCACATTTGATTTCCGCCAGCTGCCTTGATAAATGAAGCATATCAAGAGCTGATTCAATCTTTGTCCGCTGTCCCTTCGTCAATGAAGCAACATTTTCCAAGATACCCTCAATACTTTGATATTGTATCAATAACTTCAACGCTGTTTTTTCCCCGATCCCTTTTACACCTGGATAATTGTCTGCAGTATCACCCATCAATGCTTTAAGGTCGATCATTTGTCTAGGGGTAATCCCTTTCCATTCAAAGAAACTAGTGGGGTTATGCACTTCATAATTGCCGTAACCCTTTTTTAGTAAGAGAACGGAAATGTTATCTTCAATCAGCTGAAGCATGTCTTGGTCACCCGTTAGGATTCCGACGCGACTATGATTGGCTGAAGCTTTTGCAATGGTACCGATACAGTCATCGGCCTCATACCCTGGAAGCCCTATATTAGGAATATCAAAAGCCTCGACCGCTTGTTTCGCTAATTCGAATTGTGGAATCATTTCCACTGGGGCAGACGTTCTGTTCGCCTTATACCCATCAAATAATTCATTACGGAATGTTTTACTACCCATATCCCAGCAAACTGCAATATGACTAGGGGAGAAATGATTTACCGCTGTGAGCATATGCTTTAAGAAACCCTGTACAGCATTTGTGGGGGCCCCTTTAGAATTAATCATAAACTGGCCTGTGACAGCCGTTGCATAAAAGGCTCTAAATAAAAGTGCCATTCCATCGACAAGCATAAAGGAAGGCTGCTGTTCTTTTTCATTCGTTAACACTTTATCACCTCTATCATGATGTATATCTATTTTACCATAGCTGTACACCTTTTTGAGGATTGTTAATTGGAAATAACTTAATCATCCTATAGGATTATCCGGGTAGGAAATCCAGTCACTGAAGCTTCCTACATATACCTTGACATTAGTGAAACCGGCTTCCTTCAGTGCAATATAATTGGGAGAAGCCGTCACACCTGAACCACAATAAACGATGATTTCCTTATCACCGCTAATACCCTCGAATGTTTTCTTCAGTTCATCCCTTTTCAAGAAATATCCCCCATCAAGAACATTCGTCCATACCTTATTGATTGCCCCCGGTATGTGCCCTGCCTTTTTATCGATAAGCTCTACAATTCCTAAGAACCGTTTAGTTTCCCTTGAGTCTATCAACACCACGTCATCCGGTCTCTTTTCGCTAAACTCCTTCACCTTTTCGTAAGAAGCCAAAATGGGTTCATGTATGTGTAGTCGATATTCTGCCTGTTTATATTCTGGTATATTGGAATCCGAAGGGTACCATCCATCCTTCCATGCCTGATATCCACCATTCAGGATGTAGACATTCTGGTGCCCAATATAGGAAAGCAGCCAAACGAATCTTGAAGCGAAGCTACCCTCCCCACCATCATAGGCAACTAAAATTGTATCGTTGGTTATTCCATATGATTCTAGCTTATTTTTAAACTGAACCAAATTCGGAAGCGGATGTCTCCCTCCATGTTCTTCAACCTGTCCAGATAAGTCTTTTTCTAAATCAAAATATACGGCACCTGTAATATGTTCTTTTTCGTATTCTTTACCGCCCACTTCTGGTGACCCAAGCTTATATCGGCAATCACAAATTCTGACATCCTCTAATTTGCTCATGGATATTAACTCTTCTACCTCTATTATATATCCCATTTTACTATCTCTCCCCCTTTAGAATGGACCAATTTATATGATTGAGTTCCTTCTCCATGTCCCTTCCCACCGGAAGCTTTGTTACATTCTCTTCCAAGAAGGGGAATGTTCCTTTCAAGACCTTAAGATTTTCTTCACTTGCAAGTTTCGGAAAATCTTCGTTTTTTTTAGCCATGAATATTGTAGTCATCCTCTTTTTCATATCTTCTTCAAGCACCACGGACTCCAGCAATTCCCACACATCTATGGGTGGTAGCGATTTTTTTTGGATTAGATAGTGTAACGTCAAATACGATCGATAAACTTGTACCCAAGTTTTAAACGTTTTAATTTCCGTATCCTTTTCTTCAGCCAATCGTTGAATATTGCTCATAATCATGCGGAGGTAATGATGCCCTAAAACCTTTTTGGAATAAGCTACATTCATTAAACTTAGCATATTTCTGCGATAGGTTGGCTCGTCGATAAGTTGAATGGGAGACGTAACTAACTCATAAACAGAAGGGTTACTCTTTAACATGAGCCGGGAGGCCTTGAACAAATCCCATCCTACGAGGTCTAAAGAGCCCTCAACCAACTGGATGGAGTCGACAGGCTTGCTTATCGATAAATAGGTTTTGACTTCATTTTGGACATAAATAAATCTGACATCGAAATCCGAACTTGATGATGATAGACCAAAAGAATGGCTGCCTGTTACAGCAGCCATCATGATTTTAATATGTTCACGCTTTTCAAGTTCGGACAAAAGTGAAATAAGGTTTTCTTTCATAAAGTAACCTCGTTTTCATTATTATTCTAAGAATTCATTTTTACCAATTTTTCTACAGCAGCCTCATAGTAAGGTAAATCTACCTTTTCCTCTAAAGCAGCACGTAACCCAGCAAACACATCGGCTATTTCCGCTTGGAATTTCTTTTGAATCGATAGCAATTCCTGATCCAGAATCGTTGTATATAATTCAAAAAGACGGGCACCCTGTTCTTTCACGTAAATTAAGGCAGGCTCATCCAAGCGCAATTGGATATCCTCACTCATTTTTACCTTTTCATTTTTTTCGAAGAAGCTTTTTGGATTCTTGAACTGAGCTAACTCTTTTTTGAATTCACCCGCATCCATTTGGTTAAAAGCACTTGTGAACTCAAGGGACTCTTTCTCACTTGGTTCATATGGTTGTAACGAAATTGTTTTTCGGACATTCTGGATCTGTTGGAGCAAACCGACTTGTTTTTCATTCAACAATTTATTGACAAACATCTCAGTCCTCAATGCTGTGGCACGCATTTCCTGTGATAGGTCGAATCCTAATGATTCGAGTAGGTCCTTTAAGGCTAACTTAAGGACCTGTTTCAAGTCCTGTCCGTCGTCCTTTATGACAGCAGGGTTGAATGATTCCTTGAAAAAGTCATTGAACCGGAAAAACACCCGTTGTTTACTATAGAAAGTCAATTCATCAATCTCTTTTTTCAACCGTAGTTTTTCGGCATCCCCTTTAATGACTTCCAAAATGCCTGTTATGGTCTGAGCCTCTTGCGCCAATGTCTCAAGGGCCTTTTGCTTGGCTTTCTCATCTTGCTTAGAGGCCGTAATAACATCACGCATTAATTCTTCGGTCCTTCGTACAGCCGCCTGCGCCGATTCGATTGCAAGCCCCGTTAAGTCATGTTCGATGAACGAATCGAATTGCAATTGAAATTCCGTTATTCCACTATCCTGAAGGAAAGAGTGCTTGAATGAACCAGGAAGTTTCTTTTCTGCCAAAGCACCTTTACTAGTAAGCGGGAATAGCTTTGGAAAACGGATACCGAAGCCATTCAATTGATCCGTAACATACTCCATCACTTCTTCCAACTCGTCAGTATTCTGGGCAAGATCGACTGCATTGACGATAAAGAACATTTTATCCATTGCAAAAGAATCCTTAACGCGACCAAGTTGGATCAGGAATTCTCGGTCAGCCTTTGAAAAGGGATGGTTGTAATAGGTCACGAAGAGAATCGCATCCGAGTTTTTAATATACTCGAAGGCAGCTCCAGTATGCCTGGCATTAATGGAATCCGCTCCAGGGGTATCGACAAGCACCATGCCCTGCTTTGTCATTTCACAGTCGTAACGTAATTCAATCAAATCCACGAGACATGACTTCGATTCCTCTGCTGCAAAACTCTTGAATCCTTCCAAATCCACCGTTATGACTGACCCTAAATCTTTTTGGTATGGCGGCATTCCTTGATGGAACGCACGAAGGAAGGATAGATGAGTTTTCCCTTTATCCACTTCACCCGCTTTTTCGATAATCTCCAAAGCTAGTTGATGTGCCTCACTCAGTGACTTGGCAGTTTGGCCAAACGCACTTAAAGCCAATTTCACATCCTCTAGGAGCATTTCTTCGGTTTTTAATTTAACAGTCGCTGTACCATGTGGATGTTCACTGTCCGAAGCCAAGATTTTATTGATTGCGGCAGTGGTAGGGTTCGGTGATACCGGTAAAACGGTTTCCCCCATCAATGCATTGGCGAAAGATGACTTGCCGGCACTGAAAGCACCGAATAATGCAACAGTGAATGTCTGCTTTTCGAGTCTACTCGCCTTCTCTGTTAATTCTTTATAGAGCGATTGGAAACCTTTCAAAGGTTGAATCAGTTTGGCTGCACTTTGTAAGTTTCTTGCCGTATCCATCAATTTTTCCTTACCACGTAAGTCCCCTTTACTCATAGAAGGGGTGACCGATTCGATTTGCACCTTTTTTTCTTCCATGGACGTTTGGGATGGCTTCTGTTTCTTTTCCTGATTTACCGCTTCGGTTTCACTCGTATTCATTATTTTAACCTTGATATTTTTATCTTCTTCATCCCATTGAGTCAGAAGTGCCTCAATATCACTTTCCTTGGCTGACTGTACAGTCTGATTAGCAATGGCATCCAACTGTTCCTTATGAGCGGCTATTTCACCGTGCATTGCTGCTGTAACCTTAAGGGCTTCTGCAAAATCAGCAAAACCTTCCAGCTCTTTATCAATGGATTCTGATTGTAAACCAATTCTTTCTTCCAGGGCGACAATCACTTTATTGAAAAATACATCCGCTTCATCACGGGACTTCTTTTTAATCGTGGAAGCTAGGTCATTGGTATAGTTCAATACATATTCCCCTGTAACATTGACCTGTGGTTTCAGAGATTTCCGGATATACTCTTCTGTAATCTCGATATGTAATGTCTGGGCATCACTTTCTAGCGTTGCATCATGTACTTCTGCCTCAGTAAGAGTCTTTACCGCCAACTCTTTAAGGTGCCATTCAAGTTGAGTCTTAACCTTTTCTTGCAAATCAGCTAAGAAGGATTGAAGGCGCTCCGCACGTTCAGCTTCCGTTTTTTTCTTTGCAAATAATAATCCCATTTTAAAATCGGGCTGGACGGATTCCAAGAATGATTTTCCCAAATCGCGAGTAGTTGCCGGCATGATATACGCGCTTTTCAAAATGACTTCCAAATCCTCGGCAAACTGGGCTTTTATCTTCTCCAAGCGATCCGTTAAAGATCCCTTTTCCTTGATTAGTTTATCCACTTGGCCTGTCAACTTTAACCGCTCTTCATTAGGAAGCTCCGACAGTACTTCAAATTCACTGGCATGTTCTTCTTCATACTGCTCTTTTAACCAGATAAGATGTCTTTCAACAAGAGCATTCGCAGATTGCATAATGGCGTCCTTACCATTCGACAAACCATTTTCCGCCATTTCATACAGAAAATTCCGTACAGTTTCAATTTCATTCTCGCTATTGTCCAAATCTCTAACAGACGTAAAAAAGATTCCATCAGGATATACATTCCAATTCGCAAAAGCTTCTGAAACCGATAATTTAAAATTCTGGAAGCTCAGCTCATTTTCATCATGCTTATCAATCATATTGATAATTAAGTACGTCGGTTTTTCCGCTTCTACTAATTCTTTCGTGAAAAGGAAATTCACTTCAGATTGGACATGGTTATAATCCATAACATAAAAAACGACATCTGCTAGATGCAAGGCTGATTCAGTCGATACCCTGTGAGCATCATCGGTCGAGTCAATTCCCGGCGTATCCATGATTGCACAAGAATCTGGCAATTGAAACTGATTGGAGCTAATGGTAATGGCCGATACGGAATCGCCGTCCTTGGCGAATTTCTTTACCTTTTTAAAATCATATGGTGCAGGAAATACTACCGGTGGCTGATGATGATAAAAGACCTTGGCATAGTCATCTCCTTTTTGAACTTTAACTGTATTGGCACTCGTAGGAATCGGACTCGAAGGCAATACTTGATCACCCAAAAAGTAATTGATCATGCTTGATTTCCCTGCGGAAAAATGACCACAAAAAGCAATGATAAATTCTTCTTTATTCACTTTCATGATTAACTGTTTCAGTTTATCGGCATTACCCGTATCACCTGCCAATTGGAATTTTTCATACATGGCAGTCAAAATCCCCAATTTAGACTGTTGCTTGGTTACTTCAGAAATCATCTTTCCATACCCCTTATTCTATCGTCATTTTGATACTCCTATTGTAAACGATTTCGTTTGTTATTCATACCGTTTGCTTGATGTTTTACTAGTAAAAGACGCCGTAATGCATTGGAAAACTCAAAAAAGCCCACAATTTTGTGGGCTTTCATAAGGCTTATTGCTTTACTGAATGCAGATTCTTACCGAGGTGAGGGTGTTGGGTGGTAACTAGCTTGATTTTCGTTATTTGACTGGGTTAAAGAACGATTCACCTTAGCCGGTTTTTGGATATTATTCAACACATGTTTCATCACAAATGTATATGTAGCGACTGTCAATAAAATGAATAACCAAATCATTACAAAACACCATCCTCTTTTATATTCGTACATTTTTAGTTTTAATTGTCATAGTTTTTCTTTTCAATACAACCATTGAGAATAATTTTCATCTTCATTTAGAATCTTATCACGAACGATAATCATTTTCAATAAGAAAACCAAACTTTTTATTATTTTTGCTTAAAAGCTGTAGAATATTCCGTATGTTCTTTTAAAGCCCTTTCTTCTAGTGGTATCCTCACTGACATCATCCAGACATTTAAAAGGCTGAATATCATTGCTGTATAATAAGCATTGAATAACAGTGAAATAACGATTATTTCAGTGGCCACGATGAGGTAATTCGGATGTTTAACATACCTATAGGGGCCTTTGATGATTACTTCCGCGTCAGGAACGACTATGATTTTTGTATTCCAATGCTTACCAAGAGACATGATCACCCAAACCCGGCCTACTTGGGCCAATAAAAACAACGATAACCAAATCGGCCAAAGGGGAGAAAAAGCTCTAGTAAATCCAACTACCTCAAATATGAGTGCTAAAAAGAAACTCAAGTGCAAGAGGACCATCCACCGATAATGGTCCACTCCATACTCGACTCCCCCAATTCTCTTCATCTGCTTTTCATTTTGCTTGGCGATGTATAATTCAGCAAGGCGCTGTAAGGCAATCAAGCCTATAAAAATCCCAAATAGCATCAGTTCCACCTCATTAATACTAATTCAGATGAAAATCCTGGCCCCAATGCAGCGGCAAGACCATATTGACCAGTTTGACCACTACGCTTCATGAATCTCTCCAGTACATACAAAATCGTAGCCGATGACATATTACCAAACTCTCTTAAAACCGCCATTGATTCCGCCGTCATCCCTTCGTTGAAACCTAACGATTCATGATAGGCATCAATAACCTTCTTTCCGCCAGGGTGGGCTATAAAATCCTTAATATCCCCAAGTCTAAGTCCTTCCTCCTTTAAAAAGTCTTCCACGTTCGGTTTAAGCCATTCCTTGATGATAGTAGGTATGTCTTTTGAGAAGATGACATGGAGGCCCTGGTCTTTCAAATCCCACCCCATCACATCCAATGAATTGGGCATAAGGGTGGATTGTGAATTCAAGAAATGCAGATGGTGGTCTTTATTTGATTTTCCTTCAACCTTAGCATCATCACCGCAGATCAAGACACAGCTAATTCCATCGGAAAATAAAGAGGTCCCAATTAAATTACTTTTGGAAATATCATTTTTCTGAAAGGTTAAGCTACACAGTTCTACACACAATACGATAACCTTTGCTTTCGGAAACGCTTTACAATATTCAAATGCGCGTGATAGGCCACTTGCCCCCCCGGCACAACCCAGCCCCCATATCGGTATCCTTTTCATATGAGAATTAAAAGGAAGTTCATTCATGATCCTCGCATCTATGGTTGGGGTGGCTATTCCAGTACTTGAAATATAAAAAAAGGCGTCAATTTCATTAGGATGAATCCCATTTTTCAAGAAATCAGTATTAGCCAAACACTTTTCTACGGCCTCTTTTCCGAATTCGACAGCCTGTTTAACATATACTTCATTTTTTTCTTGAAAAGTATGATCTTCCCTAAACCAATCCAGGTCATTGGAAAAATACCTATTTTCAACTTGGCCGTTTTTGAACGCCTGCAATAATCGTTCTATATTCTTAAAAGATGCACCGAAAATTTCGCGGGAAAACTCCATGATTTTTTCCTGTGAAAGTTGATAAGGGAGTTTTATGTGGGAAGCAGATAAAAGATATGACATGAATTCACTCCTTATTAAGCAATATATGGTTAAGCTTCCCATTCCCTTTGAATTTGATTCTAAAAAACCACGTAGTCTTAAATACGTATTTTTTCATTATTTTTTTCAATAAAATAGGTATTTCACCCTATAAATTTGATATTATAGGATTAACCATACAATCGGAGGAATTTAAATGGAAATCAGCGCTAGCATTACGAAAGTTTTAAACGGTACGATTTCAGCAGTGAAGTCCGTCCTTCCTTTTTCTTCGGATGTCCAGAAGCCTTCCCTCATTATGCAACCTTTTGAACAGGAATCCATCTCTGTACTTATTGGAATGACGGGTGCCGTTCGGGGTAGATTAATTATCGAAGGAACAAGTGACTGTGTAAGTAAAATAGGTGAAGTCATGTTTGGAATGCCTCTAGAAGGCGAAATGCTAGAGTCATTCGCCGCAGAGCTTGGTAATATGCTTGCAGGTAATCTCGCATCTTCCTTAGCAAATGATGATACCTTAATGGATATAACACCACCAACCGTCCTTGTCGGTCAAACGAAAATGTATGGCTTCAATCAAGCCATCAATTTGCCTGTCGTCCTCGAAGGGGCTGGAACCCTTCATATTATTCTGATGATTGAAAGCTAGTTTCAACATGAAAGAACCCCCTTACCTTCATATCTGGTAAGGGGGTTCTTTCATTCTTCTTTCTCCACGGAAGATTGATTTTGTACTTGTATGATGATGTTCTGAAATTCCTCTTTCCCACAGACAAAACATCTACATTCCTGATTCAAAATGGTCCGACAATGCATACAATATTTTTTTTCCATTCCTATCACTTTCTTTCTTAAACAGATACTAATAATATATTCAGAAAGTGAAGAGAGTTTCCTTTTTATTTTTTAAACCAACCATTTTAATTCAGTTATCTAGGGGACAAATAAAAACTGCCCCCCCACCGAACCGGATAAGGAAGACAGTCTCATTTTTTGATCATGTGAAAATAATCAGGCTACTTTTTGTCCTTCGATACGCACTTTCTTTACTCTCCCTTTTGTCGGGATAACATTGAAAATGATATTCAAGAAGATCGCAGTTAAACTTCCAGCAACGATACCATTTTCGGTTAGAATCTGGATGCCGCCAGGAATATTTGCGAACACCTCGGGAACAACCGTCACCCCTATTCCCATACCTACTGAACAGGCAATGATCAATAAATTTTCCTGGGAGGAAAAATCCACCCTGCTCAGCATTTTAATTCCCGCTGCAATCACCATCCCGAACATGGCTACCATCGCGCCTCCTAAAACGGATGGAGGAATGATCGTTGTGAACGCACCTATTTTAGGTACGAAACCAATTAATATGAGCATGCTCGCAGCTACATAAATGACATTTCTTGTTTTGATGCCCGATAATTGAATCAGGCCCACATTTTGCGAAAAAGCCGTATATGGAAATGCATTAAACAGACCACCGATTATACTGGCCAATCCTTCCGAACGATACCCCCGCGCCAAGTCATCTTCAGAAATTTCTTTATCTGTGATTTCCCCCAAAGCATAGTAAACACCTGTTGATTCCACTAAACTTACTACAGCAACCAGGGTCATGGTTATGATGGCCGTGATATTAAACTCAGGAAAACCGAAATAGAAAAAATGTGGCATATGAAGCCATGAAGCGCCCTCTACGGCACTGAATTCTACTTTACCCATGAAGAAAGCCACAAATGTCCCAAAGAATAATCCAAGTAAAATAGCAATGGACCTGGCAAAGCCCGTTGAGAACTTATACATCAAAATGATGAATAGCAACGTTCCAAAACCAAGGGCTACATTATTCAAGGAACCAAAATCAACCGCTCCTTGTCCGCCCCCCAGATTATTAATGGCCACTGGAATGAGCGTAATTCCAATGATTGTAACTACCGATCCTGTTACAACAGGCGGGAAGAACCTCGATAGCTTCCCAAAAAACTTACTGATCAAAACCACAATCAAACCTGAAACCAGAATGGCCCCATAAATGCTATTCATCCCATACTGAGTACCAATTGCAATCATCGGACTTACTGCGGTGAAAGTACAACCAAGTACTACAGGAAGGCCAATCCCAAAATATTTCATTTTTACGACTTGCAATAAAGTCGCAATACCACACATTAAAATGTCGATTGAAACTAAATAGGTCAACTGTGTCGAGTTCAATCCCATAGCACCACCAACAATAAGGGGGATAACAATGGCACCAGCATACATTGCAAGAACGTGTTGTAACCCTAACGATGCAACTTTCAATGGGGATTGATTTTCAGACATGAACGATAGCTCCTTCCCGCTCCTCAATGAATGTTATTTGGCCTACGTTCAACTCCTTGATCCTTGCTAAGGATTCAACTTGGAAACCTTGGTCCCTAAGATCTTTGCCACCACTTTGGAAAGCTTTCTCTATAACGATTCCTATACCGACCACTTCAGCGCCTACCTGTTTACAAATATCCGCCAACCCCCGGGCAGCCTGTCCAACAGCTAAAAAGTCATCGATTATTAAGACTTTATCACCGGCTTTAATATACTTATCCGATACGGAAATAGTATTGGTTTCTTTTTTAGTAAAGGAATGAACCGATGCCGTCACTAGCCCCTCAGTCAATGTAAGGGATTTACGTTTACGAGCAAAAATTAATGGAACATCCAATTCCAAAGCTGCCATAAGACCTGGTCCAATCCCCGAAGATTCAATCGTAAGCACCTTTGTTATCTCTTTATGTGCAAATCGTTTTACAAATTCTTTACCGATTTCTTTCATTAGCACAGGATCCATTTGGTGGTTCAAGAATGAATCCACTTTTAAAATGTCTTTAGATAACGCTTGCCCCTCTGACAATATTTTTTCTTTTAATAGTTGCATGAAGATTCCTCCCAATCTAAGATGATTGATTATTTTAAGTCATGTCATTGTTTCCTGGTAAATGAAAAATGCCCAAGAAACATTGCATCACATAGTAGAGTGAAGCAATATTTCTTGGGCATTCATGAAAAAGGATATATAAAGTCCCTTCAAGTCGCGACAAGATCTATTACTCACTCATAGTCAGATTATTTACGGTAATCCGGTAGAAACTTGCAGGCCATATTCCTGCGATTATACGAGTGAAAAAAATTTATTTTTAATAATACAAGAATTATAACAATGCCTTCACAATTTGAAAAGAAAAACTTGATAAAAAAACGAACTTTAAATTAAAATGATAGTTTATCATTCGTGTTATTTGAAAATTCAAAAATATATATCTTGGAGATATCCTTTCGTATGGAATATAAATGGCAAGTTCATAAACTTCACAATACTTTCACAATACACCTTCCTTTCAAACCAACACTTTCCTTAACGTTTCAATATTCCCCTATTTCCAACTTGTTAAGACAATGATTGAACAATTTGTGAAATGAGAAAAAACAGCTACTATTCATCTGGTACTTTTGTATGATTAAGTAGCTTAGTTACTCTATTTTTTTCTAATGGGAAAGGTGTGAAAAAATGTCCGAACCTACTGGCAAGAACAAAACACAAATAAAACAAGATTCTGATTTGAAAGGCACACTCGCTTCGGTTTTACTACTTGGAATTTTTCTAATAGTGATTTGGGTCAGCATTTATTTTTTATTTACGGGTCGTTTAGGTTAAGTGAGGAGGATAAATGATGCATATGCATAAGTTTGAAAAGATTTGGCTCATTTTAGGAACGGTCGCCCTACTCATTTTCTTAACAGTTCTAGGGGTAAGTGCTTTCTATTTAGGGAACCAGCCACCAAGCTGTTTAGTAACCATCGACCCTGAAAAGGTTGATACCACTGCCCCCTTCAATGATCCCGGATTACATAAAGTAGACGGAAAGGATTGGGATTATGAATTAGTATTTGTGGCTTCGGCTTTTTCGTACAGCCCAGCAAAGGTGGAGATTCCAAAGGGGGCGACTGTCAAAATCATTGCGACAACCAAGGATGTCATCCACGGATTTGAAGTAGCCGGGACAAATGTCAATATGATGCTTGAACCTGGTTATGTCAGTGAATATACCGCTACTTTCAATAAAGTGGGGGAAAACCTAATTATATGCAATGAATACTGCGGAGTTGGTCACCATATGATGAGCTCTCAAATTGAGGTGGTTTCAAAATGACAAAAGCTATTGATAACGAAAAAATTCACCCACTTGATGCGAAGCTTTCCATGGCACATTTCTATGTTGCCATCATTGCCTTGGAACTAGGGGGCTTTGCGGGACTCCTTCAAACACTTGTACGTTCAGGCAAAGTCGAATTGCCTGCAGGAATAACCTATTATCAACTACTTACTGTCCATGGCGTTTTACTCGCACTAATTCTTACGACCTTCTTCATTTTGGGGTTTCATCTTTCAGCAGTCAGTAAAACCATAGGACCTTTAACCAAATGGGCAAGATTCTCAGGCTGGGTTGGTTTTTGGACAATGACAGTTGGAACGGCAATGGCGGCTCTTATGGTGTTATTAAACGAAGCTTCCGTCCTTTATACTTTTTATGCCCCTCTTCAAGCCCATCCTATTTTCTATGGGGGATTGACACTTGTCATCGTTGGCAGTTGGGTTAGCGGTGGCTCCCTATTGGTGACATACCATAAATGGCGGAAAAATAACAAGGGAAAATCCAGCCCCTTATTAAGTTTCATGGCTGTGGTCAATACTTTATTATGGTTCGTAGCCACGTTGGGGGTCGCTATCACCGTCTTGTTCCAGCTTCTTCCTTGGTCTTTAGGATGGGTTGATTCGATTAACATTTTAGCAAGCAGGACTTTGTTCTGGTATTTTGGTCATCCACTTGTTTATTTCTGGTTGCTACCAGCCTATATGTGCTGGTATGTAGTGATTCCTAAGATCATTGGCGGTAAAATATTTTCTGATTCATTAGCGAGGATGTCTTTTATTTTATTTCTGTTGTTCTCCATTCCTGTCGGGCTTCATCATCAATTGCTTGAGCCAGGAATAGACCCTGTTTGGAAATATATACAAGTTGTATTAACTTTCTTGGTCGTAATCCCTTCTTTAATGACTGCTTTTTCTTTATTCGGCACTTTTGAAAAATACGGACGTTCACAAAATGCTACAGGTTTATTCGGATGGTTCCTAAAACTCCCTTGGGGCGATGCCCGTTTTACCGTTCCTTTTATCGGGATGGTGGCTTTCGTCCCAGCTGGAGCCGGGGGACTTGTCAATGCATCGAACCAATTGAACCAGGTTGTTCATAATACCATATGGGTAACGGGACATTTTCATTTAACATTGGCCACTTCAGTAATTCTAACTTTTTTCGGCATTTCTTATTGGCTGGTTCCTCATTTGACTGGACGGATATTGACTAAAAAACTTAATAAATTAGCCATCATTCAAGGTATCTTTTGGGCAATCGGAATGTCCATCATGTCTGGGGCTATGCATATTGCCGGACTACTGGGTGCACCTCGTCGCTCATCTTTTTCTACTTATGGGGAGTCAGCACAGGCACTTGAGTGGATTCCTTATCAAATCGCCCAGGCAATCGGTGGAACCATACTATTTATTGGAATCGTTTTATATATTATTATTTTCATCCAATTGGCCTTCTTTGCTCCAAAGGGAAATGAAGAATTCCCAGTAGGTGAATCAAATGAGGATGCAACGATTTCTCTCGTTTTTGAAAACTGGAAATTATGGCTTGGAATAACCGCAGCACTTATTCTTTTCGCCTATACCATTCCATTTATTGATATCATTCAAAATGCCCCACCAGGTTCAAAGGGTTTTAAATTATGGTGATTAAAGAAAGCCTTGGCAAGTTGCCAAGGCTTCACTTTATCCATGTTATTTAACTTTATAAACCGCTTTATACTTTTCTTCTAGATACTCGATTAAATATTGCACATTCAAACCTTCCCCCGTTGTTTCTTTCAAAATCTCTAAGGGTTTTTTCAACTTACCGAATTTATGGACCTTTTCGTTAAGCCAATTCCTGATAGGTTCAATGTTACCTGCTTCCAAAAGTTCATTAAATTGTGGTAAATCCTGCAGCATCGCATGTTTAAATTGAGCGGCATACATATAGCCAAGTGCATAGGATGGAAAATACCCAAAACTTCCGTCAGACCAATGGACGTCTTGCAAAACACCCACTGCATCATCTTCAGGTATGATACCCAGATACTCCTCGTATTTTTTGTTCCATGCACTTGGTAAGTCCTTCACTTCAAGCTCACCATTAAAGAGAGCCTTTTCCAATTCATAGCGAATCATGATATGTAGTGGGTATGTTAACTCATCGGCTTCAATACGGATAAAAGAAGGCTTCGATTCATTAATTCCACGATAGAAATCTTCAAGTGCAACATCCGCGAACTGCTCGGGAGCAAACTCCTTTAAAAGCGAATATTGGTTTTTCCAGAAACTTAAGCTTCGGCCAATGAAGTTTTCAAAAAATAAAGATTGAGATTCATGGATTCCCATCGAAGTCCCACTATCGAGAAGTGTACCCGTTAACTCCTCAGCAATATTCTGCTCGTAAATAGCGTGGCCACACTCATGGATGGTGCCAAAAATTGCGCCTCTAAAATCACGTTCGTCATACCGGGTCGTAACACGAACGTCGCCTCTATTGATTCCAGTTGCAAATGGATGGACGGTTTCATCAAGCCTACCAGCCTTAAAATCGTACCCGATTTGTTTTAAAACTTCGTGGTTGAATTGCTGTTGTTTCCCCTTAGGAAATTCCTTATAAAGGAAATCCGTCCCGGGTTGATGCTTACTATCGGCAATTTGCTTGACCAAGGGAACGATGCTCGCCTGAAGCTCACCAAATACTCGATCTAGGATCTCAACGGTCATACCCGGTTCATACATATCTAACAAAGTATCGTATGGCTGGTCCTTGTATCCCCAATATTCAACAAATTTACGAGTATAGGCGACAACTCTCTCAAGGTAAGGTTCAAATATAGAAAAGTCCGCTTTTTCCCTTGCTTCTTCCCACGCACTTTCCGAACGGGATTGTAATATCACGAATTCCTTATATTCATCTGCTGGAATCTTATTATTTCTCTCAAAGGTTTTCTTACATTCCTGTACCATTTTCATCGTTACTTCACTAAGTTTTCGTTCTGCTTTCTCTGTTGTGAGCTCATCAATAAACCGCTTCATTTCGGAACTTGTGGTCATATTGAAAACTTCAGAGGAGAGCACCCCAATCACTTCAGATCGTTGCTCCACACCCTTTTTGGGAGCTCCCGTACGCAAGTCCCAGAATATGAGTGCAAGCGCCTCGTTATATGCCGATATTTTCTTGACGTATTCTTTAAATTCTCTTTCTACTTGCTCTACGCTACCTGTCAAATAAAACATCCCCTTTCACATTACACTTTACCATATTATACAAGGGAAAATCACATCAGAACGAATTGAATTCATAAAAGGTCCAAGGGGATTTCCCTTGGACCTTAACATGTTTTTTTATTAAAGAGATACCGGAAGGACAGAAATGATTTTTTCTTTAACTTGATTTGATAAATCATTGTCAATCAGTATTTGTACAGTTCCAGAGTCGTTGCTGGTCCGGATTAAACGTCCAATACCCTGACGTAAACGAAGAAGCATATACGGGAGGTCAACGGCTTCAAATGGATCGGTGACCGAGTTCCTCTTAGCTTCGAATACAGGATCATGTGGCGGGAATGGGAGGGAGTGTATCACTACATTCTGCAATGAATCTCCCGGAACATCCAGGCCTTCCCATAAATGATAGGAGAACAGAACGGAATGCTCTTCATCCTGAAACTTTTTAACAAGGTCGCTAATCTCCGATTCACCTTCAAAATAGAAAGGATAATCACCCTTCTTGCAGTTCTCCTTGAACCAAAGCAACTCTTCTTTTGATTGAAACAATACGAGTGTCCGTCCTTTGTTTTCCTCGATTGTTCCCATTGTATAATTGAGCTTAGCTAACCGATCTCCTTTTTCAAAGGTCGGCATGTTCATCTTCATCACTTCTTCATAATCAAATGGAGATTCAACCGAGAAGCTATCGAACTTTTTAATCCCCAAGCTATCCGCAATATATTGGAATGATTTATTATCGGATAAGGTCGCTGATGAAAAAATGTATGGAATTTTTTTCGAGAATACTTGTTCAGATAAAATATCCTGGACAAGTCTAGGCATGATGACCAACGTTTTAGTCATTTCATTTTCTTCAAACCACGAAACGGCTTGTTCATCTTTCACGAAGAGAGAAAGTGAGTATCCCAACTGTTCTAAATACTCTTCAGTGACTTTCAAATCATAGTCGTTAATCGTATACATTTCCGATTCAAAAACAAGGCTTTCTTCTAGTTCTTCCACCTTTTCATGAAGTCTTTTAGCAAAATTGGTGATTTCTTTCGACATCGGTATTTCATATCGGTTTGAACCACTTACATGAATTGCCTTTTCGTCGAGCAAATCAAAAAATTCTTCGTTGATATCAATTAAATCTTCTATGATGTACAGCGTTTCCTCACGCACTTGATTAGCTGTTAACAACTCTAAAACTGAAGCGAGGGTTTGTTCACCCACTTTATATGTCAGTGCCTTTTGTGCAGAGAATTCGAGTAAATGACCTTCGTCGAAGATTACACAACTATGTTCTGGCAATAACGGTAGTTGTCCTTCACGCTTGCGCTTATCTTTCGTCCAAACATGTTCCATGAAGAAATCATGTGAACAAATGATTAAGTCACTTGATTTCCGGTAATGATCACGGGAAAGTGTTTGTCCACAACGCTGACGTTTATCACAGGTAAAGCAATTTTGTAACTGATCCCAGCCTACTTTAGACCAATCTTCATCATTGAGGTATGGATATTGTTTACGATCCCCATAAGGCGTATAAGCATTCATGGAAGAATTGTTATGCACAAATTTAGGGAGTTCATCAAATAGCTGATCGATGCCCTCAGAATCCTCATGATTCACAGCATGATCCAGCTTTTTTAGGCATACATATTGATCGTGGTATTTCGCAAGCCTAACGTCCACTTCAATACCTAAGGCGCTCTTTATTTTTTGTATGTCGCCTTCCTCTTTAACGAGCTGTTCAATCAAAGTCTCATCAGCGCAGGAAATGATTGCCGGTTTATTGGTGTATCTGGCATAACAGATTGCATATAACAGATAAACCAATGTTTTACCCGTCCCTACCCCAGCTTCTGCGAAACTTATATTTTTTTCCTTAAAGGCCTTTTCTAGTTGAAAAGCCATGAATATTTGTTCGTCACGTAGCTCGAATCCTTTTTCGGGAAGAATATCGTAAAAAACATCACCCATCCATTCTGAAAGCTTATCATAAAAAGAATCTTCCTTTGTTACCGAAAAAGGCAGTGTTTTTAGCATCCTGGTCTCCCCTTTTATCTATCTTAAGTATATGAATTCAGGTTTTAAAATATATCTAGGCAAAAGTATATTATCCTTCAATTCCTTCACATAGTCAAGGTATTTTGTCATGGCTATTAAAAAGTTTTATGTACTATGGTGTTTATATTGCTAGGGATTGCCAAAAAACAAAAAGACAGACTCCCTAGAGAGCCTGTCTGTAAATACTATAAGGTTGAATTAAGCTTTGTTTACGTTTGATGCTTGCGGTCCGCGTTGACCTTGTTCTACATCAAATGTAACATCTTGGCCTTCTTCAAGTGTTTTGAAACCTTCTCCTTGGATAGCTGAGAAATGTACGAATACATCGTCTCCACCTTCGCGTTCGATGAATCCAAAACCTTTTTCTGCGTTAAACCATTTTACTTTACCTTGTTCCATTTTTGTTGCCTCCTAGTGTGTTTGCCACACATTATATTACTATCCTTGCTCACTGATTAATAAGGTATTCCTTAAATCTGAACAAAAATAATTCACTATCAGAATAACAGAAATGGAAGGGATAATCAAGAATAGAACCCACTTTAGATAAAATGTCCTGACTTTTCAAAATCTTATATTATATTATACCTACTTATTCGCCTCTAGGTTGTCTTGCCGGCCTTTTTCCCCAATATTGATAAAAGTCCGTCCTAATGAATCCATTGAACAGCTTCCTTTTTTTCGTAGCTGGTTTCCCATAGAACTGTTCAAAGTCCGGGTTTGAGGTAATCATGTAAATAGACCATGTATCAAGCTTTTTAAATGCCTCTCCCATCTCTTTATACATCTGCTCAACGGCTTTCTTTTCACCAAGACGTTCCCCATATGGTGGGTTCCCCACAATGACGCCATATTCCTTCCTCGTCGAGATATCCCTCACCTGCATTTGTTTGAAATCAATCAAATCTCCAAGACCTGCTTCGAAACTATTGGCTTTTGAGATTTCGACCATGCGGTGATCAATATCACATCCTGAAATATCCAAATACTGATCGTAATCAGCCAAATCCTCAGCTTCGGTTCTCGCTTCATCCCAAACCTTGCTATCCATCCAAGACCAGGTTTCGGAAATGAAGTCACGGTTAAATCCAGGAGCAATATTCTGTCCAATCAATGCCGCTTCAATAGGAATCGTCCCGGAACCACAGAATGGGTCGATGAATGGTTTATCTGGTTTCCAGTTCGTGAGCATTACCAACGCTGCCGCCAAGGTTTCTTTAAGAGGTGCTTCACCTTGCCCAGTGCGGTAGCCACGTTTATGTAATCCAGCTCCTGATGTATCTATCGTAAGTGTTACTAAATCTTTTAAAATCGATACTTCAATTTTAAATAATGGGCCTGTCTCTTCAAACCAGGAAACTTGCTTATACTTACTTTTCAATCGATCGACAATCGCTTTTTTCACGATGGCCTGACAATCAGGAACACTATACAACTGAGATTTAACTGATTTACCGCTGACTGGAAACTCAACATCTACAGATAGGTAATCTTCCCAATTCAAAGCTTTGGTTTTTTCAAACAGCTCATCAAAGGAATACGCCTTGAATTCAGCGACCTTAATTTTCACACGATCGGCACTGCGTAACCATAAATTAGAGCGGGCTATGGCCATTTGGTCCCCTTTGTACATAATTTTTCCGTTTTCAACTTCACAGTCGTAACCCAAGTCACGGACTTCCTTTGCAACAATAGATTCCAATCCCATTGCTGATGTTGCAATAATATCGAATTGTTTCATTCGTCATGCACCTTCTTTCCTATAATCAAAATCGGTTTCCACATTTCCAAAAAGTCATGCAATTCAGTAACGGGTAACGGTTTTGACAAGTAAAACCCTTGAATGATATCACACTTTTGCGTTTTCAAAAAGTCTACTTGCTTTTTAAGTTCCACGCCTTCTGCTATGATTTCCAGATTAAGCGTCTTAGCCATAGTAATAATCGCTATCACTATTGCCGAGTCATCTTTGTCATTATCTACGTTTTTAATAAAACTTTGATCGATTTTAAGAGTATCAATAGGGAATTTTCGCAAGTAACTCAATGATGAATAACCAGTCCCAAAATCATCAATGGACAATTTAAATCCTTGTTGCTTGAGTGCGACTAATTTTTTTATCGAATTCTGGGCATTAGGCATGATTATGCTTTCAGTCAATTCCAACTCCACACGATGGGGATTGATGTTAGTGTCTTGTATGAGGCCAATGACTTCTTTCGCAAAGTTTTCCTGGGTGAAATGGAATCCTGATATATTGATACTTACCTTTAAATCAGGATATCCAGAAATATGGAATTTTCTAATTTCCTCACATGCCTGTTTAATGACCCAATGGCTGATTGGGATGATCAGTCCCGTTTCTTCCGCAATAGGAATGAACTCGGCAGGAGAAACCTGTCCTAATTCAGGAACACTCCAACGCAGGAGTGCTTCCACACCCACCACTTTCCCTGTTTCAAGATGGACCTGCGGATGATAGTGAACCTGAAGCTCGTTGTTTTCGATTGCTGTATGTAGCCTATTTTCTATTGTTCTTCTCCGGGTATCATTACCCGTTTGTAAATCTTCATGATATAATTCAAAGCTATTAACCCCATTGGCCTTCGCTTTTTGTAACGATTTTTCAGCATTTATTAATAATGTTTCAACCTGTGAGCCATCAAAGGGATATAAACTAATTCCTACACTAACTGATGTATATACCTCTTCGTCATATAAATAAAAAGGCTGTTTGAGTGTTGAAATGACATCCTCAGAGACGTGGACAGCTTCTTTTACATGCTTTAAATGGGGCAAGACAATGATAAACTCGTCGCCGCCAATTCGTGCAAGCACATTTTCGTTTTTCAACATTCTCTTTATTCTTGCTGCAACTTTTTTCAGCAATAAATCCCCATATCCATGACCTAGTGTTTCATTAATCGCTTTAAATCGTGCAAGGTCTAAGTGTAACACAGCGAGTGTTTGATTGTATTTTTCAGACATTTTGATTAAGCGGCACAGCTCTTCATTCAATAAAGAACGGTTAGCCATTCCCGTCAAAGCATCATACCGAATCAATTTTTGCAGTTGATTTTCCTGATGCTTCCTATCGGTGATATCAGAAAACAACGCAACATAGTGTGTGACTTCTCCAGATTCATTCGTAATGGCAAGAATCGTTAACCACTCAAGGAAAACCTCACCATTTTTTCGTCTATTCCAGATTTCTCCGCTCCATCTTCCACATTCCCCTATCTCTTTCCACATGGCATCATAAAAATCTTTTTTATGATATCCGGATTGAAGAATATTTGGCTTTTTTCCAATTGCCTCTTCTTCTGTATATCCTGTCACGATTTGAAAGGCTGGGTTCACGGATAGAATGACACCATGCTTGTCCGTATATAAGACACTCTCTTCAATATTCATGTAAATTTTTTCAGCAAGGATCCTTTCTGTTTCTTCCCTTACCTGAAAATCATGATGATCAAAAATAACAGAGTAAAACATTTGTCCCTTTAATGAGATTCCACTAATTTTCATTTTACTTTTAAATCGCTCTCCATTTTTACGGATCATAATTGGAGAGCCAGTATAGGATTGACTACTTCGTAATTCCTTACTCATCATTTCAACCTCATGCTCACTGGCAAATAAAGAAGGAAATAAATGGCCAAATTGATTAAAATCAGAGTATCCGATAATTTTCTCCGCCGCCTTATTCCATTGGATAATTAATCCTTCTTCAGTATATACCAAAGCCCCCTCCTGCATTTGCTGCAGCATGGTATCAGCCAATGAAAACACTTCCGGAAAACCAACCTGCATATCCCTCATGTTGAAAACCTCCGATAGTACACTAGTTTATACTTCCATGATAAAGTATTTTACACACGTAGTGTTAAGAAGGGGAAATCCGACATTGTTTTGACATATTTAGATTAGATAAAATTTCATAAACAAAACAAAAACTCTCCTTTCACAAGGAGAGTTGTTCTTTAATTGTTATATGGTAACGTTCTGTAAGCCATGTTTTGTTCCTCAGTACTGCAAGCGACTTGCGTCTCGTACTTCGGCGGTAATCATCTATCTACAGAAGCGATGCTTCTGTCCTTCTCCTCGTTCAATTCCAAGGAAGAAAGCGCCCCTACCATTAATTTGGGTTTCTCGCTCGTGGGGTTTACCTCGTTCCACCCTTTGCATTTCTGCAAAGGCTCCGTCACTGTGGCACTTTTATAGGTATTCATGCCATATCCAAAAGGACTTAGGCATTTTCCCGGCCGTCAACAGTCAAAGACTGCTGCCCAAGCTTATTTTTTCGCCAGGCACGAACACTACGGGCATCTCAGCCCGTGCGAGCATGGACTTTCCTCAACTGCATAAATGCAGCAGCAATTACCCAAACGTTAACATAACATTAATGATTATAACCCATAAACAAATAAAACACAATACAATTTCAAAAAAGAAATAAAACCAAGCAATTAATCGAACAGTTTATTTCCAAAGACATGCTTTTCTAAGTTGGATAACCGTTTTAAAATATCAAAGTTTGTAGTTCCAGGAGTTGCTCCTGGAGCAGGTTGACTCGGACGTTTCGGATTCTCTTCGGTTTGTTTTTTCAATTTAAGATTTTCTTGTTTAAGATCTTCAATTTCCTGATGAAACACTTCATAATCCTTGATGATAAGATCTAGAAACTGGTCTACATCTTCAGGTTTATAACCTCGCATAGCCGTTTTAAAATCTTTTTCAAGAATATCTTTAGCCGTTAATTTTATCTTATCGGATAGCATAAGACTTCACCTCAATACTTTCGCCAATACAATCGACTTTTTATTATTTTTTCAAATCTGCTTGGATTTGTCAAACAAACACATTTTTATTTAAAATAAGGACAAATTTTTTTCGACTTGCAGGACTACCTTTTGTTTCTAATTTTCATCATAATATGATTATGCTCTGGAAACAACATTTAGTCCATGATTTATTGCTTTATGGTTTAATCGTTAGCCCAGTTATCCTCTTCCGCTACTTGCTGCAAATCGTCAAAGCTAATCTGGTAAATGGGATAGGCTAGGGATTCCGCTTTTTTCATGGCTTCATAATATGGATATTTTGCAGATCCTTCCTTTTCAGGATCGAAAACAATCAACATGGCATCACTTTTCTTGACCATGTAACGATTTTTAACTTTCAACTGCTGTGGTCCTTCATAAGGCTTCTTGAAAATTGATTCGACAAAGTCGGCACGTGTCAAAATGGAACGGTAGAAATCCTGATTCGTCTCATTCCATGACTCTTCCTGATTCAAAAAAGGAGTAAGTACACCCAATTTTAAGGAAGGGTACTCCTCTTTCACCTCGAATACCACCTCAGCCCCCCATAGCTCCGATCCTAACTGACCGGAAATGATCACCCATTCAAGTCCATCCTCGACTAAGGGAATGAGCCGTTGCCTAATCGCTTTTTTTATGTATTGTACGCCTTCATGATCATTTTTAAATATCCCTAATTCGAATGCTTTATAACCAGTTAGATACAAAACCTTCATCTAAAGACCACTCCCCCTTTCAGACATTATGTAAGAAAAATAAGGGCTTATTAGGCCCTTAATTTTTTCAGTATCCAAATTGCCTAGGTGGGCAGCAAGGATTGACTGGCGGCATACCACAAATCAAGTTTTGAGTGTAACACTCGTTCACTACAGATTGAGTATGCGGGAAATAGTGTTTATATGTGTTGCAATGTTTATTAACCGTTGTTGTATGAGATGGGTGAATAACAGGAATCACTGTATTAGATACATTTGTGTTTACGTATTGCTGAGTAGGAGATACTTGTGCCGGTGCCGTTTGCGTAGGAAGAGCCTGGGTTTGACCATGTACTGGAGAAACAGCAGTCGGATAGTGTTGCGCTCCCATCACATTGGATTGTGCCCCCATTACATTGGATTTTGCTCCCATCACATTGGATTGTGCCCCCATTACATTGGAGTGTGCTCCCATTACATTGGATTGTGCCCCCATTACATTGGAGTGTGCTCCCATTACATTGGATTGTGCCCCCATTACATTGGAGTGTGCTCCCATTACATTTGAGTGATATCCCCCACAATTACGAAAATACATATATAATTCGTCCCCTTTCATCAAGATAAGTTTTGCCTTACCATTACAGACTATGAAAAAAAGGGTAGACGTGTACTGATGAAATAACCTATTTATATCAATTAATCCAATAATCAAGGAAAATTCAAACTACCTTTCATCTTATGTGGGCAGCTTTACCTCGTGCTTTTTATAAAAAAGAATAAAAACTATCTTTTAATGATGTAAATAAAACAATCGTCAAACATAGGACAACAAAAAATAGAAATAATGTGGTTTTATACATTTCTTCGCTCCGCTTTCACTATTAAATTTATTGAACGGATGGATGTTTCTACATTCATCCTCGACGACTATCATTTTACACATTATGACTTGAGGCTACAATACTTGTTTACTACATTTTTATCACAAGAAGAATTTGGCAATTGGTAGTTACTTATTAATCATTAGAGCTTTTATTGTAGGAGTCTATTTTTTCTTTCAAGCCGCAACATCCTTTTTTCTAATTCCAAAAGTTTTTTCTCCAAGTTCAGCCTATTCCCATTGCCCATTTCCAGCATTTCTTGATATGCCTTCTTGGTGCAAGTAAGGGCAGCAGCGGGATTCTTGGATTGGTGCTCCAAAATTTTTGCGCATTCAATCTGAGCCTGAATCCTCAACCGAGGTATCCCATTTAACGCTACTTCCTTCCAGATTGTAAGTGCCTCGTCAAATTTCCCTTGTTTCTTTTTCTGAAAAGCTATTGCATGACCTGCCGAGATCCGGTCTTCCTCATTTCCGACTTCCCTTATTTTTTCATACGCCTCCACAGAGTCTTCCTTTTTCCCTAAGTAGGCGAACCAACGGGCAATCTCCAATGATTCTTCCGTATATCCGTCCATTTGTAGGATTTTTCGGGACAAGTGAATATACAAGGTGATTAGCGATAAAATATCCAATTCATTATGTTTCATGATCCCAAAAAGAATGTCCGGATTCTTCCGTTCAACAAAATCGAAATAAATCATTGGTGCCAAGTACCCTGGGATATCATCTTCGCGTTCAAACCCTAAAATGTCCGTTTCCACTGCAGATAATTTCACTCGTTCTAATTTATCTTTCCAGAGCCGTCTTGAAGCATGATATAAATCAAAGTGACCGAATTCCGGAAGCTTCGGGACATGTTCCTTTATCAAGGTATGCCTTGTTTTTAACTGTGGCCAGTCAAATGCCTTTCCATTATACGTAACAAGTGTTTCATAATTGATGTTCTCAAGAAAGCTTTGGTAAAGCGGGACCTCACTACCAGGCTGGGGCAGGATATGCTGTTTGACGACGACTTCATCCCCTTCAAAATAAGCGTAACCCAGTAAAAAGATGGTGTTGCCTGCCCCACCACCTAGTCCTGTCGTTTCCGTATCAAAGAAAAAGAGATCTTCGCCCTTAATCCCTTTAGCAGACAAGGGGTGCTCTACAGAAGATTGATTCCATGCCTTTACTATCCCCTTCAACTCCAGGAACGAATACAAACCATGTTTATGTTCCAAGGGATAACGAACTTCACGGACGAAGCAATAATCTCCATCAAAATGGTAGGCACTCGTGTCATTTCCAAGCCACTTTTCAAGAAATGGAATGTCAGTTTTCACCATGTCGTCGCATTCCTTTATCAGTGGTTGTCTATCTTGTGTTTCATGGTTCATATGGGTCTTCAGGCGATTCAGTTTATTTTTCAATGACAAAAAGCTACACCTCTATTCATGTAATCCGGCCATTGAATGGTTTTACCGAAAATACAGGTTCAACATCCGGAGAGCTTTAAAATTAACTCGTTCTTTCTTTCAACTAAAATTGGTCTAGCAACTCCACACTTCTCTTTTTGGCACGTACCCCTTCTATTTCAGTCCCTATACATGAAGGGCACCCATCTTTGCATGGGCATTTTCTTATAAGATTCTTCGCTGCCTCTTTCACCTGGTCAAAACGCTTATAAACATCTTCAGCTAGCCCTATTCCACCTGGATAATGATCGTACATAAATATAGTGGGTAGCTGGGTATGTGCTGCTTTTATTTGGGCAACGACATGGATATCATTCCTATCGCACATAACAAGAATGGGAACTACGTGTCCCAAAACATTAGCAACCCCTTGTAGGAGCTGCTCCAGTGTTTTTTCGCCAAGTGTGGAATCAACTTCTTTTATTTCCAACCAAGTTGCGCTAGTATGCAGTTCTTCCTCTGGTAAGTAAATGGGACCTGACCCTATGTTTTCAAATGTCGTTAGTTTTATCTTTTTAAAGATGCTTGGTAAGATATTGATGGTAACATCGCCATAATTGATGGACGATTCCCTCGTATTGACCGTTTTATCTATTTCCAGTACTTTTAGCTGTACGGCTAAGTTTGCATCTGTGTAATATTCCACGTCCACTTCCCGCACATATGCCTTTTTATGTTCCCAATCTAGTTTTTCAACTTGATATTGGACTCCTTCATGTAAATAAATTGCCTCATCATGTAGGAGTGTCATAGCGCTAAACCTATCCATTTCCCCGATTATTTTTACATTTGCCGTTTCTGATTGATCGACTATAACGACATTTTCTTGGGACGCAGACCGTAAACTGATATTTCCAGCCGGGAAAGATTGATTGGCCCAGTAGAATGTATCACCATTTTGGTGAATAACCCTTTCTTCCACTAGATACTCCAAAATTTCTTTCACATCCAAGGGACCAAATTCTTCATTTTCCTTAAAAGGGAGTTCGTAAGCGGCACACTTTAAATGGTCAACCAGAATAATTAAGTTTTCCGGATTAATCCGGGCCGACTCAGGAGAACGGTCAAAAAAGTATTCTGGATTTTGTACAATGTACTGATCTATGGGGGTAGAACTTGCCACCATCAGTATCAAAGCTTCCCCATGCCTTCTCCCTGCTCTCCCAGCCTGTTGCCATGTACTCGCCACACTTCCCGGGTATCCTGTCATGACACATACCTGTAACTGCCCTATATCCACTCCCAATTCTAAAGCGTTCGTACTGACAACACCTAGAATATCGCCTTCCCTTAAGCCCCGCTCTATTTCCCTTCTTTGTTTTGGGAGATATCCTCCGCGATAGCCCCTAATGGATTTCGACCCGATTTGACCTTTCACGAGGTCCTGCAAATGACTTAATATGATTTCCACTCTAACTCGGCTACGAGCAAAAACGATGGTCTGGATTTTATTCTTCAAGAATTCCTTTGCTAGGTTGTTAACCTCTACAGTTGCACTTTTCCTGATGTTCAAGGGCTTATTAACAATTGGCGGATTATAAAAAACGAAGTGTTTTCTACCGCTAGGCGCTCCGTTATCATCTATTAAGCGCATGGGATTACCAGTTAGCTGCTCCGCCAATTCCTTCGGGTTGGCGATTGTAGCGGATGTACATATAAAGATCGGATTACTTCCATAAAATTTACAGATTCGTTTCAACCTTCTAATGACATTGGCAACATGGCTTCCAAACACGCCCCTATATGTATGGAGTTCATCAATGACGACATACTTGAGATTTTCAAAGAGACTCACCCACTTTGTATGATGCGGTAAAATGGCCGAATGCAACATATCCGGGTTTGTAATCACGATATGACCAGCCTTTCTCACCACCTGGCGAATGGCAGGCGAAGTATCCCCATCGTAGGTGTAGCTTTTGATGTCTATCCCCATTTCACTGATTATCTCGTTCAGTTCGCTTTTCTGATCTTGGGCTAGAGCTTTAGTCGGGAAAATATACAACGCACGGTTTTCCCCATTTTCTGCAATGGATTGTAACACTGGAAGGTTATAACATAGTGTTTTTCCCGAAGCCGTAGGGGTTACGGCTACAATATTTTCTCCTTTCCTCAATGTTTCATATGCTGTGTATTGATGGCTATACAGGTCACCAATCCCTCTTTTTTGCAAAGCATTTTTAATTCTATCGTCAACGCTGGAAGGCAACGGTCTCGTCTTCGCTTCCCGCGGTTCAATTTCATGCCAATTAATGATATTTTCATTTTCCCTTAATTCTTTTATTAATTCCGAAAGTGATTTCTTTCCAATCATACTAGTCACCTCTTTGTACATAATAGTTTACCGAATAAACGTTTGGTTGACCAGTTGGGATATACTGCCAAACAAAAAAAGACCTAAAACTGCTTAGGTCCATAGTTAGTGTAATTTTAGCTTTCACCAATTGATAAAATTTTCACCTTCTACTATTTGACTTCTTCAATGAAATGTTCAATTTCACTCGCAAGCCTTTCAGGGTCTTCAAGCATTCCCATATGGCCGCATCCTTCTAGGACTACCTCTTTTATATTCTTACCCTTTATGGAAAAGGTCTTTTCCGGGGCGATGACTTTATCCTTTTCACCTGCGACCAAAAGGACTGGTAGCTTGGTATCCTGTAAGACGTAATTTTTATCTTTTCTATTTCTCATAGCATGTAACGATCCAATTGCCGCTGTTTCCCTCGTTTGATATCCAATCCTCTTAACCTGCTCGATTTGAGGGTCATTGGAATCCGCAAATAACTTAGGGATGAGTCCATCAATGAAAGGCGGCATACCATCAGCCTCAATTTTTTCAACTGCCTTCATGCGCCCTTCCTTCCCTCCCTCATCATCCGGAAAAGCAGTAGAATGAATAAGTGAGAATCCGTTCAATTTTTCCGGGAACTTCTCAGCAAAGGCCAAAGTTATATAGCCTCCTAGAGAATGCCCGAATAAATATACCTGCTCGATATCCTGGTCTTCTAAAAAGAGTGCAATATCCTCAGCCATATCTTCAATAGAAAAAGATGTTACATTCGATTCGCTTGCTCCATGGCCACGCAGGTCGACCGCAATGACTCTATACTTTTTCTGCAAGTTTGGAATTAGCTTCTGCCAATATTCATGGCTCCCGCAAAATCCATGAATAAACAATAGTGTATCTTTTCCTTCGCCTCGATCTATGTATGATAAATTACTGCTTCCAGTCATCTTCAATCCCCCATCCCCAAGATTATGTTTAATATTGTTATTCCCCGTGGGTCTATATCTAAACCACTTATGTCCATTCACACATCTTTAGCCTCTACATAGCCTATAGGCAAAGGAGTTTTTTAGATAGGAGGACCGTGATGACCCCTTTTGAAAAGAATGATCAACCCCAAGAAAGAAAAGAACCTTTTACCCACTTCATTAACAAAATGGATCGTTTGTTCTCTGAAAGGCCCGCCAGAGGCATGCTACAGTCCCTGGACGGATTCTTTGGCTCAGCTAAAGAACAAACTTTCCCCATCTACCTTGATGAAACAAATTCGGAATATATCCTTACCGCAAGCTTGCCCGGTATTCCCAGGAGCCAAATTTCCATCGATTTATTGCCACAATCCGTGACCATCTCCACGAAGTCCAAAGTAGGGGAAAAGTTTCGCCAACCCCCAGGCTTCATTCAAAATTCGCAATCATCTAGTCAGTTAACAAAAACCATTTCCTTTTTAAAACCAATCGATGAACAAAATGTAAGGGCTAGGCATCGCGATGGCATCCTAACGCTTAATCTGCCTAAAGTGAAAGGGAATCGAATTGAGATCAACGGTTGAATTAGGGGCAAACTTAAGTAGACGTAAAAAGTGGCTGGGTCACTTTTACGTCTACTTTTTTATTTTACCCATCTAAACTTTGAAGAACCCCCCTACTCCCTTGACCATCGAAGAAACTTGAGAGACCGTATTCATCATTTGTCCAGCCGTATTCATCATTTTTGTAATATCCATCGATCCGTCCTGTGTTTTAAATTGGTTCATGACAGACTTAATTCCCGAAGGCTGCTGCTTTTGCATGAATTGTTGTTTTGGATATGGGTTATAAACTTGTTGTTGCATTTGCGGAGGTCGTTTCGTCGGCTGTAGCGGGTTATCAAAAGGGTTGATGCCTTGAGTTTGTTTTGGCATGTATTGATTGACAGGCATTTGTTGATTGGGGTACATAGGTTGAATAGGTGGCATTGGTGACATGGGTGGCATTGTCTGATTCGGTGGCATCGGCTGCATTACACTACTGCCCGGGGCCGCCCCTGTATTCATGGCCTGTTGTGGCACCGGTTGGTAGGATGGAAAGGCAGGTTGCTGGTATGGGTCTTGATAGGGTGGCACCAAGCCTCCATTATACTGGGGAGAGTAATGGTGCATATTCGGGTCCTGAATGGGTGACTGCTGAGGGTACGGCATTGGTTGCTGATATCCCCCCCAGTATTCAGGCATGGATTGCGGGTACTGCTCTTGATTAGGGAAGACAGGATTATAATCCGATCTCATCATGTTCTATGCGTCTCCTCTTTTTTCCTGACATGGTTCCATTATTATATGAAAAAAGAGGATTTTAGTGTTTGGAAGATCATGATAGTAATCTGTCCACTTCTGATTTCACATTGTGAAGGATATACTCAATGGATTGAACATGGCTTTTAAACCGTTTATAGCTGGTCTTCGGAAAGAATGCCTGAACCGCGACATCCGAAAGGTTATTGGCCGTTTGTTCGATTTGTTCAGGAAATAGATGTTTGAATGGCGTTTCTTTCATCCACTCTTTTATTCCATGCTCCCATTCCGCACAATTTGCTTGGACTTGATCGGCAAACGGCTTGACCTCCGTAAAGAAGTCTTTTTCTATTCCTTCCTTTCGAACACTTTCATAAATTTCATTCGCTTGACTTACGTAATGTATTAATTGTTCGGTTAATTTTTGAAGTTTCTCTTTTTGCACGATGAATTCCTCCGTAGCATGTTTCCAACAGTATAATCGAATTGACGAAAAAATGAAATTCTAGCGACTCATACTTATACACTTTATACTTCCGCTAAAATTTTGGGTACCACCATTGATTTTATTGATTTAACGGGATAAGGTCGGCTTATTTCTTCTGTCTCAACCAAGAAATCCCCGGCTTTCTCCATCGCTTCCTGTGCGTCATCCACTAAATTGTGCTGCTCCGCCCATAGCTTACAACGAGCCGTATTCATGGTCTCACCATAAGCACTTTCCAATTGATCCAGACTGGTACTAATTTCAGCTATCATACTTAAAATTTCTTCTGTTGCTACACTTTTATTGATCATGCTGACCCCTCCCATTCTATACCTGTTACTATTCTTTTTTTAAATAAAAAGCCCTTCTAGGTTGACAAAACTAGAAGGGAATCGGCAAAGAAAGTGTAATTTTCTTAATTTATAGGGGCCTTCGACAATATGGAGCGAATGAAGCTGGCCATTTTAAACAAGAATACAAGTAGGAGGTGATTTATTTGCAGTCGAATGAAAGCAGACAGCAAAAAAACGAAAAACGACAAAAGCCGCCGGCAGAAAAGGCAGGAAAAGGTAATCCAAAACTTAGTGGTGAAAACAAACCCTCTACCTAAACGAATAGGGGTATGACCACACATCAGGGAAGGCGGAAACATCGCCTTCCCTACTTCTTTTTCAAGACCAGCTTTTTGAGCAAGATGACCGTATGCAATTGTTTTTGTTTTCGATCGAACCAATCGGTCAAAAGAGGATTTTCTTTCCACTGCGGTTCGAAAAACCATTCTTTTTTTAATCTTTTCTTTATACACCATTTCTCCGGGAGAATGGGATGATGATCGATGATTGGATAAACCATACGCAGCATCGGCGTTTCATGTAGCCTAGGTATCTTTCTGTACTGTTCATAATCAAACCTCGATCCGGTCGGCTCCGTTCGACTGGCGAATTCCAAAAATAATGGAAAAAGCTCTTTCCTAAAAAGAAGATCAGCCAATCTTTTCCCCAATTCGATTCTTTCATCTAGATTCCGAAAATGAGAAACGGATGCGCCATATAACACCCCTTTACATGTGGGAAATAATACGGTGCTAAAATGCATACAATCCTGTAGAAAAAATAAGATGGAATGAAATACGAGAGATCGCTTTTTTATGATGGGTTCAATGATATTCTGTTCATTTATAATAAGGGCGGTGATTAATCTTTCCTGATTTCCATCCTCCCAAAAAGAGTACCACTCATTTATGATGAAATCAGTAATAAAAAAATATGGACATAAGTGAAACAAAGGGCGCTTAAATTTCGTCGAATAATGATAGATGAGTAACTGCGGATAGGCATCCTCAAAAATCCGCCAATTCGCTTCTTCGTAAGCAAGGAATAACTGCCGTTTATATTTAGAACCTAATAATTGCGAATACCAGACCCCTTTAAGATCACACATATTCCAACCTGCATTACGGGAAACCATCCCTGCTAGAAAGGACCATTTTATTTCAGGATGAAGCAGGAAGAATTTTTCATAAGCTTGGGTTCTGGATATATTATCTTTGTTCCATTTAGCAGTTAGACCTTTTATAATAGATAACAATTGCTTTTCCATGCTTGTAATCTGATACATAAGAACCACCACTTCCAGGAATTATGACATTTTTCAATTGTTAAATCCTATCGTTCTAAGAAACAATTCTTTTTATTCACATTTTGGATTCTTTTTTTGCTAATATAGATAGGTGAAAAAAAAGGAGGGGTAAAAGTGGCATTCAATTATCCCAACGGACGGAAGTTCGTACCGCAGCCCATGAAAGAAAGGAAAAGTCCACTAAAGAAGTTCAGTTACAGTAATCGTGGAAAAACATTAGAGGATGATTTGAATGAAACCAATCAGTATTATTTAGCGCACGGGATTGCTGTCATACATAAAAAGCCGACACCCGTACAAATTGTGGATGTCCACTATCCTAAAAGAAGTGCTGCCGTTATTAAAGAAGCTTACTTCAAGCAAGCATCGACCACGGATTACAATGGGGTCTATAAAGGTAGATATATTGATTTTGAGGCCAAGGAAACAAAAAATAGGAACTCTTTCCCTCTCAAGAATTTTCACGAACACCAAGTTGAACATATGAAGCAAATCGTTCAGCATGATGGAATTGCATTTGTTATTATCCGCTTTTCTGCGACGGATAGTATATACTTAATGAGCTCCGAACAACTGGTGTTGTATTGGAATCGGATGAAAGACGGTGGACGCAAATCCATTACCCTTGAAGAGGTCAAGACCAGTTCAAAGAAGATTGCGCTTGGCTTTCAACCGAGAATTGACTATATTAAAGTAGTAGATTTACTTATCGCAGAAAATTTTTAGTTTTTTTCTAGAAAGGCAGGTTAGCTGTAATGGCTGAAAAATATAATACAAGAGAAGAACGTAGAAAGCAGGGTCAGGCACAGAAGAAGGCACCAAAAAAAGGGCCGAAAAAACCCACGAACATGCTTAAGCGAGTTTTTCTCATTCTCGTTACAATCGGAATTATTTGTTTAGTTGCTGGAGGAGCTACATTAGCTTACTTTATCAGTGATGCTCCAAAGCTCGACGAAAGCCTTTTAAAAGACCCCGTTACCTCGAAGATCCTTGATGAAGAAGGTAAATTACTTGGAGAGGTCGGCACTGAGAATCGTGACTTTGTCAATTATGAAGATATACCTGAACTAGTCGAAGACGCATTCCTGGCAACAGAAGATTCCCGTTTTTATTCCCACCATGGGGTTGACTTCCTTCGTCTAGGCAGCGCAGTCCTCGCCAATGTCAAAAATGGCTTTGGTTCAGAAGGTGCTAGTACTTTAACCCAACAGGTTATCAAACGCTCTTATTTAACACCTGATAAAACGATTAAAAGGAAAGTCCAAGAAATGTGGCTGGCCATACAGCTAGAAAGAAAATATACAAAACAAGAAATACTGGAAATGTATGTGAACAAAATTTTCTTTGCCAATCGTGCAAACGGGATTCTGACGGCTTCGCAAACATATTACGGGAAAGACTTGGATAAATTGGACCTTAACGAAGTGGCCATGCTTGTCGGGTTACCGCAAAGCCCAAGTCGCTATGATCCATATAAATATCCAGAACGGGCAAAAGAACGTCGCGATATTGTACTTCATCTCATGAATAAACATGGATACATTAGCGAACAGGAAATGAAAAAGGCACAAAACGTTAAAATAACAGCCGGACTTCAAGAGGTCGATAAAAACCAAATCGATACGACTGCTTATGATGCCTTCATAGATTTGGTAATAGAAGAAGTCGGAAATATGGGTGACTATAATGTGTTTACAGATGGTCTGGAAATCCAAACGACCATTGATAAAGACGCCCAAGAATACGTTTATAAAATGTTGAATAGTAATGATATCGTTAGTTATCCAAGTGAAGATCTACAAGCCGGTGTTACTTTGCTTGATACGCAAACAGGCGAAATTAAAGCCGTTGGTGGTGGCAGGAACACGAACGTCAAACGCGGGTGGAACTATGCAACAGATGCTAAGCGTTCACCAGGGTCGACAATCAAACCTATCTTAGATTATGGTCCAGCTGTCGAATATTTAAACTGGTCAACCTATCAACCTATTAAAGATGAGGAGTATACCTACTTTGATGGAACTCCCCTCAAAAATGCATCAGGTACTCATTATGGAACGGTTCCTATTCGAGAAGCTCTCGCGAGATCATTGAACATACCGGCCTTGAAAGCTTTCCAAGAAGTCGGGAAGGAACGAGCACGTGATTTTGCAATTGACCTTGGCGTTCCTTTTGATAAAGATAAGGAAATCAACGAATCCGCTTCAATTGGCGGTGGCACAGATGTTTCCACTCTAGAACTTGCCGGAGCATATGGGGCATTCGGTAATGGTGGGATTTATAACGAACCACATACCGTGAAGAAAATTGTATTACGTGATAAAACAACCATCAAGAACAAAACAGAAACAAAACCTGTCATGAAAGATTCCACGGCTTTCATCGTGACGGATATGCTGAAAAGCGTCATGACAGAAAGTTACGGAACAGGTAGATTGGCCAACATACCTGGGCTTCCAGTCGCTGGTAAGACTGGATCCACTAACTTCACGCCCGAACAACGTGCAGCAAACAACATACCTGCTTCAGGGGTAAAGGACAGCTGGATGGCTGGTTACACGACTAACTATACCGTTGCCATATGGGCGGGTTATGATAATAGTGCAGGTAAAAAGATGGAATACCTAGGCGATTCTTCTCAAAGAATACCAAAATACATCTTTAAGAATTTGATGGAACACATGGCCCAATCAAAAACAACGAAAGACTTTGAACAGCCGAGCAGTGTTGCAAAAGTTGGTGTCATTAAAGGATCGAATCCTGTAGTGAAAGCCAACCAATACACTCCAAGTGATAAAATCAGTTATGAATACTATGTTAAAGGCCACGAGCCAACACAAGTTACCACAGAATATGAGAAAATAGATACACCTAGTGTCAGTGCGTCTTATAATCAGGAAAGCAATGAAATTCAGCTTTCATGGTCTCACAGTGATGGAGATCCACAATTTGAAGTCCAAATGTCTGTTGACGGCGGCTCAAAAAGTGTTCTGAAAAAATCGAAGGATACTAGTTTAACCATTCCAAACCCTACACCGGGAAGTAAATATACTTTTTCTGTCGTAGCCATCGTTGATAATCAACGAAGCGACCCTGCTGGTGCTACAGTACAGATTCCTAGTGCTATTGAAGAAGAGCCTGAGGAAGAGGAAGATATTGAAGAGCCAGCCGAGGATGAGGATCTGGAACAAGATACTCCTACTGAAGACGAGGGTAATGAAGACGAAGATAAAGATAAAAACCCAGACCAGGGCAACACGGATAACAACGGGAACAATGGAAACGGGAATGGTAATGGCAATGATGATGCCACCAAAGACGATGAGGATGTCGAAGATGAGGATCCAGGAAAAGTTGATGAGGATAAACCCGCGGATACTCCTGAGCCCGCTCCCGCTCCTGACCCAGAAAAAGACAAAAATAAAAACAAAGATAAAGAAAATGGCAATTAAAAAAAGGTCTAAGCTTAACCGCTTAGACCTTTTTTCGCTTTTCTTAGCTTGCTTCTTACAAAGAGCTTTTCCAATTCGATGAATAATTCGCTGAGCTGTCTGAATGAATGGTAAAACGCCGGTCTTTCCATGATGAAAGATAATCTTTCAACCAAGTTTATCGGTTTAACCGGACAGGCTTCCATCTGTTTCTTCCATGCACTTAGCTGCACAGGTTTTTCATTCATCCAATAGACTGCCGAAAGGAATAATCCAATTCCTTCTTTCATAGGCTCCAAAGCCAGTCCCGCTTTTCTATTTGAAAATAACAATTCGCAATCCTTTTTAATGAGCCTCCATTTTTCAAACAGTTCAGGTATATGCATTTCCCCACTCTTCCAAGGTGAATAAACTTCTTCCCCCCTGTAAAAAAGCAGCTCATATGAAAACACTTCAACTTCATTGGGATTTCTCCACTCTTGATAGTCTTCCTTTTTTAAAGCTTTTATTTCTTTAGGGAAGAAGAATGGATCGTCTAATTCGACCGGCACATTTATTGAATTTAAATCGTTCATTTGGCTTCTATCCTTTTTAGCCGCTTTTTCCCTTCACGACACAAATCAAGAAGCGGACAGGTTTCACATTTTGGAGACTGGGCTTTACAATGATAGCGACCAAAGAAAATGAGTCTATGATGTGTAACGGACCATTCATCCATTGGCACTTTGGTCATTAAGGTTTTTTCCACCTCAAGGACATTGTCTTTCCAACGGCATATACCCAGCCGCTTGGACACACGCTCTACATGGGTATCCACTGCTATCGCCGGCACGCCAAAAGCCACTGAGACGACCACATTGGCCGTTTTCCGACCGACACCCGGTAACTTGGTAAGCTCATCACGGTCCCTAGGAACTCTTCTATCATATTCGTCTATCAGCATTCTAGACAACTTTTGAATGTTCTTTGCTTTATTACGGTACAGACCGATTGAACGAATATCATTTTCCAATTCTTCAATCGGTACACTAAGATAATCTTCAGGCGTTTTATATTTTTGAAATAAATTTTGAGTAACTTTATTAACCAATACATCTGTACATTGAGCCGAAAGAGCAACAGCAATCACCAATTCAAATGGATTGGAGTGATTCAGCTCACAATGGGCATCAGGAAACATCTCGCCCATCGTATCCAGACAATAACGAATTTGAGCCTTATTCAGCATGTTTGTTCTCCTTTAATTCACATTACTGTTCGAGCCAATTATAAAAGGGTACATCTTTCAGTGGTTGTGTCGGTTCTATTTTACGGTCCCTTTTTTGATGGACTCTAAATTTTTGTCCTTGTTCCCTTGCTTGTTCCAAGGTTTTAATCCCATTCTTTTTCCAATCGAATAAAATTCGGTCTATATAACGGAAATTCAATTTCCCTGAAATGACAGCCTCCCTTAAAGCCGCCTTGATGATATCTGGTTGATGGTCATCCTCCATCCACATTGCCAGGGTTTCACATTCAAAAGGAGATAATGGACGCCCGAACTCCTGTTCAAATATTGTATACAGGCTCTCCCCTGCCTTCTGTACCTCGGCAGATTCAGCCTGTTTCAAAGACTTCAAGAAACAGTCCATCATTTTCTCATATAGTGGATCGAGCGAATACTTTTCCTGACCAATTTCCTGATTATTTTCAACGACCATCTGGACGAATCCTCTTTGAACCAAACGTTGTATTAAAAATAGGCATTCGGATTCCTGTAATGTCATTCGGTCGGAAAGTTGAGACGGTGCTGGAAATGGATTATCTCCATCGATAAAATTCTGCAATTGGAGTAGTAGAACCATCTCTTGCTCATTCAACCCCATTGTCTTATAGTGAGTCAACAAAAAGGATGGAATCGTTATCGTTCCTTCCTTAAACCAAGCATATAAATGTTCTTTATTCATGTTTTGGACACCTCTAAATTAGTATAACATGAAAAATGTGATACGAATAAGCTTATAATTTTAACAGAATTAATAGAAAAAAACGGTTATTCGCCCAGTATGGCTAAATAACCGTTTTTTTTACAAATCAAGGATATAAGCGATTTAAAAGACGTGGGAAAGGAATAGTTTCACGGACATGTTCAACACCGCTAATCCATGCCACTGTCCGTTCTAAGCCAAGGCCAAATCCAGAATGTGGGACAGATCCATATTTCCTTAATTCCATATACCATTTATAAGCATCTTCACTCAAACCATGTTCAGCAATGCGCTGTTCAAGAAGCTCCTGATCATGGATTCTTTCCGATCCACCGATAATCTCACCATAACCCTCTGGTGCGATCAAGTCGGCACATAAGACGACTTCTTCCCGGTTTGGATCTGGTTGCATATAGAACGGTTTAATTTTAGTAGGATAGTGTGTAATGAAGACCGGCTTATCATAGCTTTCAGCAATTGCCGTTTCATGTGGTGAGCCGAAATCGTCTCCCCATTGAATATCTTCAAACCCTTGTTCATGAAGGAACTTGATAGCTTCATCGTAAGTGATCCGCGGGAACGGAGCCTTGATTTGTTCAAGCTTTGTCGTGTCACGGCCAAGTATATTCAATTCTAGCTGACAATTCTTCAGAACAGACTGAATGACGGCTGTGACAAATTGTTCCTGGACTTCTAGGTTTTCTTTGAATTCCACGAAAGCCATTTCCGGTTCAATCATCCAGAATTCGATTAAATGCCTTCTTGTCTTAGATTTCTCTGCCCGGAAAGTCGGACCGAAAGAAAATACTTTTCCTAACGCCATGGCTGCAGCTTCCATATAAAGCTGACCGCTTTGTGATAGATAGGCATCCTCATCAAAATATTTTGTCGCAAACAACTCACTCGTTCCCTCTGGTGCGCTACCAGTTAAAATCGGCGGGTCCACTTTGACAAAACCTTCATCATTGAAGAATTCATATGTAGCACGAATGATTTCGTTACGGATTTTCATAACCGCATGTTGACGCTTCGAACGAAGCCATAGATGACGATTATCCATTAAGAATTCTGGTCCATGAGCTTTCGGAGTGATTGGGTAATCAACTGAATCATGAATGATTTCAATATTGTTCACCTGTAGCTCATAACCAAAAGGTGAACGCTCATCCTTCTGAATGACTCCCGTAACATACATGGAAGATTCTTGTGATACCGACTTTGCAGTAGAGAAAAGGTCTTCTCCTACATCAGCCTTCACGACTACCCCTTGGATGAAACCAGAGCCATCGCGGATTTGAAGGAAAGCAATTTTACCACTAGAACGCTTATTAGCAAGCCAGCCTCCAATTGTCACTTCTTGATCGACAAATTTGCTAGCATCTTTTATTGTAATTTTCACCGAATTTCCCTCCAAATATAACTTAACTACTAAGAAATTTACTCTATTTATTATACCTATAGGGCTCATTACAAGCAAATTATTCAGCTAATCTACTATAAATGTCTACTTTACTGCTCATAATCTTTTATCCATATAAAAAATAGGGAAGATATAAAAAAGCCTACAAACCCCCTAAACGAAATAGGGGACCTGTAGGCTTTTCAAATACTACGCCATTTTCGCTTTAACGAATGTATGAATTCTTTCAACGGCTGCTTCAAGTAGGTCCAAAGATGTTGCGTAGGATAATCTGATGTTATCCGGAGCCCCGAATCCTGAACCTGGGATGACCGCCACTTGAGCTTCTTCTAATAAAGCGGTAGTAAACTCTTCGACATTACTGAACCCTGTTAATTCAATTGCACGTTTCACATTCGGGAACAAATAAAATGCCCCCTGCGGTTTAATGCAGCTTACTCCCGGTATATCTACTAATTTTGCATAAATCGTATCCAATCTACTTTCAAATGCTTGACGCATTTCCTCTACCGGTTCCTGTGGGCCATCATATGCTGCAATTGCACCATATTGAGCCGTGGTAGTAGGATTGGATGTACTATGGCTAGCTAGGTTTGTCATGGCCTTGATGATGGCCTCATCACCTGCTGCATAACCAATTCTCCATCCTGTCATGGAATGTGATTTAGAAACCCCGTTGATGATGATCGTTTGCTTTTTCAATTCAAGAGAAATTTCTGCAATCGATATATGTTTTGCAGTTCCATATACCAATTTTTCATAGATTTCGTCCGAGATGATTAAAATATCATGATCTATGCAAACTTTACCGATGGCTTCTAACTCATCTTTAGAATAGAGCATGCCAGTCGGGTTGCTTGGAGAGTTGATGATGACCGCTTTCGTTTTATCAGTGATGGATTCTTCGAGTTGTTCCTTTGTGATCTTATACTGGTTTTCTTCAGAGCCAACAACATACACGGGTTTTCCGCCAGCAAGCTTAATCTGCTCTGGGTAACTTACCCAATATGGTATAGGAACAATTACTTCATCTTCTTCGTCCAAAATTGCTTGGAACAATGTATAAAGCGCATGTTTTGCACCGGATCCGACAATAATTTCAGAAGGCTTATACTCTAGGCCTTGATCACGTTTTAACTTTGCTGCAATCGCGGCTTTCAGTTTTGGAAGCCCAGCAGAAGGCGTGTATTTGGTTTGTCCTTCATTCATGGATTGCATGGCTGCATCGATAATATGTTGAGGAGTATTATAGTCAGGTTCGCCGGCCCCTAAGCCAATAATATCAAGACCTTGTGCTTTGAGTTCTTTTGCTTTTGCTGTGATTGCCAGTGTTGTTGAGGGTGTTAATGACTGAACCCGATTAGCTAATTTCATAGTAGTAAAATCCTCCATTCTATATACTTCGATAATACTTAAGCCATTCCCCTGTTTTGAAATCGTAATAATCATAATTATACCGTTCAGAATCGTCGAGATATGTTACCTCCCAAAGAGGAACATCCTTTTCCATACCAAGCTTAACAGATATGATTTCTTCAGGTTTTAGCTTATCATTCACTATGTTTAAAATTTCTTTTTTTGTCTTACCGTCTTTAAAATTCCTCACAACTATTTTTTTCTTCTCGTCCTCAGGAATCCAGACGATTTTTTTACTTCCATTTTTCGTCTTGCCAATGATAACAGAATATAAGGTTTGACCATTATAAAGGTAAAACTCATCCTTGGTATCAATTCCGCCTGCTTTCTTTGCCTTTTCAAAAGCCTCATTACCAGCTTCTTTTTTATGCTGTAATGCTTTAATGTATGCTCCGCTGACAAAACCGATAAAACAAAGGACTAGGATAGAAGCAATAACCAACCATTTTTTCAAAGCCGCTTTCCCTCTTTCTATGTACGATAAATAGTAAATATCGCTTTTTCTTGATCTTGTGAATCCAATGCCAGCCCGAACATCAAATCGTCCTTTTTCAACGTTCGATTCAAAGAATCCACAATCTTATACAAATCAGGTGAATTTTGCAGCCTGACTGTCGAGATCACTTCAATTTTGCTCTCCATGAAAATGCTCCTCCATTTTAACTAAAAATTGTCAACAACCACTGGTATGTATGGAATTTGAAGGCATAACTACCTTTCACATTATACCAGTTCATAGGTTATTTTTCTTCATTATTTCGCAAAATTCCACCTATAATAGGAAAAGAATAGAAGAGTCATTAAATCCACTCTTCTATCAAATCCGCCATTTCTCTGATGGAGACATTTTTCCAATCGATAGGGGGAATCGATTTTTTAAACTCATGCCCATATTTAGCCGTGATAACACGTCGATCCAATACGATCAGCAAACCCCGATCCTCTGGCGTACGGATTAACCTACCGAATCCCTGACGGAACCTTAACAGTGCTTCAGGTAAGGAATATGCCGAAAAGGCGTTCTTCCCCTGTTTTTCGAGTAGCTGACATTTTGCAGCCGTAACCGGCTCATCGGGAGGTGAAAAAGGAAGCCTGACAATGACCAGACATGATAGATCTTCTCCTGGTATATCGACACCTTCCCATAGGCTCGTCGTCCCGAAGAGCACTGCTTTCTCGAAATTTTGGAAATTCCTTAACAACCTCATCCTGCTTCCACCAGAAATCCCCTGTGCAAACAAAGTGAAATCATCCAAGACCTCGGAATCTTTTATGGCATAATATGTGGCACGCAACATCTCATGTGAAGTAAATAAAACCATCATCCTGCCCTTGGCAGCCTGGGCAGCAACAATTATATGGTTAGCTGCATTCTCGGAAAACTCATCCACTGTTAAACAGTTTATATCGGGGATATCATTCGGCACCAACACTTTTACCAAGTCCTTATAAGGGAATGGTGAAGGGTAGATGGCCGTCTGTATCAATTCTTTTTCCAAACCAAGCTGTGCCTTGAAATACTGGAAGGAATGTTTCACGGCTAACGTAGCAGATGTCATGACTACACTCTTCTGACGTCCAAAGTAAGAGTCCCACAACCATTTGCTTCCTGATATCGGTTGAACCGTCAACGTAACACCGTGCTGTGGCGCCGCTTTTGTATAATCAAGCCAATAAATATTTTCTTCATGAGGCTTAATGAAACATTCATGTAAGGAATCTCTTGTATCCTGAAGATGTCCAAGCAACACTTCGATATCATTCAGGTAAAACAAGGCATTTTTCCCTAAAGATGATTCATTATCCATTAAACGATGCAATCGCCTCTCAAGTTCCATGATCATTGAACCTGATAGATCCACTAACCGTTCCGCTATAAGTATCGCCTGTTTCCAGGAAGGGTCTTCTATTTTAAAAGCAATTCGCTTCGGACCTATAGACCGTGAGAGTTTTTCTGCTTGATTGGACAAGAAATAAAAAAGTTGATCGAATTCATATGAAAAGTCACTTAGCTTTTGATCAAATGTATAGGTTGGACTGCCATCCGACCATCCATTGTTCGAAAGCAATTTTTCAAGTCTATAAAATAACTGCTTTTGATCGAAGGTCCCTAGCCTGTTTAGCATGGTCTTTACTGAAATATAATGGAGCCTCCTACCAAGTTGTGTGGAAGCCGCCTGTTCCAAGTGATGGGCCTCATCCAAGACTAAATACCCTTCTTTGGGAATAAGGGCGTCTTCTGTAAGGAGGTCACTCATTAAAAAGGAATGGTTTGTAATGATAATATCTGCTTTTGCGGCTGTTTTCTTGGCCCGTTCAAAGAAGTCCAGTTCAATCCAGGGTTTTTTCAAACCTACATATGTAAGACCATCACTTTGAAGCCTGTTCCAAAACAATTGTCCACCACTAGTAAGATTCAATTCATCTTTATCCCCTGTTGCCGTTTCCGTCAACCAGACCAATATCTGCATTTTTGTTAAAGCAGTTTCATAATTATCTTCCTTTTCTCGCAATGCCCGCTCAAACTTTGCCAGGCTCAGGTAATTGCTTCTTCCTTTTAGCAAAACGGCTTGAAAGGAAAAAGGAAGGATCTTCTTCAGTTTAGGTACTTCATTTTGAAGGAGCTGATCCTGCAACTGAAGAGTATATGTCGAAACGACGACAGGTTCATGATGTTTCTTGGCAAAATATACGGCCGGCAGTAAATAACCCAATGATTTTCCAATTCCCGTGCCAGCTTCAATTATCGCATGCTGTCGGGATTCGAAGGAATCATGAATTAAGTTCATCATGCTAAGCTGTCCATCTCTTGCTTCAAAAGCGGGGTATGCATTTTGAAGCATGGCTATTTTCCCCTCGTCATCGAGTGGGAATTCTGTTTCTTGTTCAATATGCTCACTATCATCGGTTACTTTTTTAAATGCCAGTCCTCTAAATGTCGTAATACCTGGTAAACGGACCTCGGCTTTTGTAAGTTTGCTCGCAATGCAAGCATCTATTAATTCGGAAACCTCGCTCTGTAAGGAAAAAGATAGCCGGTATAATTGCTTAAGTGTCATCAATGGTAGGTCCAACAGCTTTTTTTTCAATTCTAACAATAATAAAGCGGTAGCATATGCATCGCTATCCGCTTGATGTGGCCTCGAATGGTCTAAATTTTCCTCTTTGGCCAGCTGATGCAATTTATATCCATCGGAAGTCGGTTTCATGATTTTCGCCAATTCTACCGTATCAAGCGTAGAACCATAAAAGGGCTCAAATCCGCACCTTACCAATTCTTCCTGTAGAAAAGATAAATCAAATAATACATTATGGGCAACAAAGCAAGCCCCTTCTATAAGATGGGCAATTTTTTCCGCGACATCTTCAAAATCTGGCGCATCCTTTACTGTCTCATTACTTATCCCTGTCAATTCTTCAATGAAAAGGGATATTTCCTGCCCAGGATGGATGAATGTTGAATAGGTATCAACAATCTGATCATTTTCAATGACCACACCAGCAAACTGAATGATCCTATCCCCTTTTTTGGGTGAATTCCCTGTTGTTTCTAAGTCAACCACTACATATCGTTGTGTCATGAATTGTACACCTCAAACTTCACTTTCTCCACTAGCTGATGGAATTCTTTATACCTTTTTTATACCATACTACACAGAATAAAGGAAACACTCCGATTGCCAGATGGACATAGGTTCAGGAGTCTGGTTGCATAAAAAAGGGGCATGCTCAACATATAGATGTTGAGCCGCCCTCTTTGCTTACAAGATTGTCGCTGCAGGTTCGTGTGAAATCAATTCAATGATTTGGTTCCTTTCATTCATGATTGCCACTTTAGGTTGGTGATCACTCACCCTTTCTTCAGCCACCATCACATAAGAAATGATAATGACAATATCATCAGGCTGGACTAATCTTGCTGCTGCTCCATTTAAGCAGACAACCCCACTTCCACGTTCTCCCGCTATCACATATGTTTCCAGTCGAGCACCATTATTATTGTTGACAATCGCCACTTTCTCATTGGGCACGATGCCCACTGCATCAATAATATCTTCATCTATCGTGATGCTTCCCACATAATTCAAATTGGCTTCAGTCACCCTTGCCCGATGGATTTTCCCATTCATCATTGTCCGAAACATGATCGTTCCCCCTACTATTCGAATTCGTTTTATAGCGTTACTATAATATTATCAATGAGTCTTGCATGTCTGAACTTAACGGCCACAGCAATGATAATATTTCCATTCAGGACATCAAGTAGCTTCAGTTCCGGATATTGATAAATTTCAACATAGTCAATTTTGCCTTTTGTCCGGGCTTTGATATGCTCCTCGACGAGAGCTATCACCTTTTGAGGGTTTCTTTCCCCAGAAATAATAGCATCTTTCGCCTTCAATAAACTTTGGTACAGTTCTTTTGCTTCATGACGCTCATCCTCAAGCAGGAAGACATTCCGTGAGCTCCTTGCCAAACCATCTTCCTCACGTACTATATCAACGGCCACTAGCTCAATGGGGAAATTGAGGTCCTGTATCAACCCGTCGATTATTGCGACCTGCTGGGCATCCTTCATCCCGAAATACGCCCTATCAGGGAGGATGATATTAAAAAACTTCGTCACGACAGTTGCTACGCCATCAAAATGGCCGGGTCGCTTTCTACCACATAAACAATCGGTGCGGTTTTGAACAACTACTTTGACTGATGGATTTTCACCATACATTTCATCCACGGTCGGATAGAAAAGATAATCGACGCCCGCATTGACTGCCAGATTTTCATCCCGGTCCAAATCACGGGGATAAGACGCAAAATCCTCATTGGGTCCAAACTGCAACGGGTTGACGAAAATACTTAAAACTACGATATCATTCTCTCTACGGGCATTTTCTATAAGGGAGGCATGCCCTTCGTGTAAGTACCCCATCGTTGCAACATAGCCTACACTTTTTTTATTGGTTCTGTCATGACGGAGTACTTTCTGCAATTCTATTGCTGATGTAAAAGTTTTCATTTTTCTCCTCCGTAAAGCGCATGAAGTTGTTCTTCCTTCATCGTAAATGAATGATCTCTCGTCGGAAAATCGCTTGATTTTACTTCTTTCACATAACTTTCAATTGAGTTTCCAATTAATTCATTGGCATTTCCATATACCTTGACAAATTTTGCAACCCGTTCAACCCCATACGTAATGAGATCATGGAAAACCAATACTTGTCCATCCGTTTCGGCTCCAGCTCCAATTCCAATCGTCGGGATTGTAAGGTCTTTAGTAATACGCTCTCCCACTTGATAAGGTACACACTCAAAAACAATGGCCAGAGCCCCAGCCGCTTCGCATTTCCTTGCATCTTCCATTAGCTTTTGGGCAGCTTCGGCATCTTTTCCTTGAACCTTATATCCTCCGAGCACGCCTACAGATTGGGGTGTCAATCCTAGGTGTGCGACTACCGGAATTCCTGCCTTCGTCAAAGCCGAAATCTTTTCGACCACATCGTCCGCCCCTTCAACCTTCACAGCATCGGCATGGCCTTCCTGCATAATGAGAGCTGCATTCTTGAGCGTTTCATCCAAAGATAGATGATAGCTCATGAAAGGCATATCCGTTACGACAAATGTATCAGGAGCCCCTCGTTTCACCGCTTTTGTATGGTGAATCATGTCTTCAACAGTCACAGGAATGGTGGAGTCGTAACCTAGAACCACCATTCCTAACGAATCCCCGACCAAAATCATATCAACCCCTGATTGCTCGGCTAACTTTGCCGATGGATAATCATAGGCGGTCAGCATGACAATTTTTTCACCTTTTTGTTTCATTTTCAAAAAATCACCGGACATCAACTTCATTACGTTTCCTCCTTTATTAGAGGAGATGAAAACATCAGTGTTTTAAAAAACTGGTGTCTAAACATTCGCTGCACAAAAAAGACCGACTAAATAGAGTCCCTAGTTCGTGAAGATAAAAATGGCCAAACAAATGGCCTTTATCATCAACGTTCAAAGTACTTTCCTTTTAGTCGATCTCTTTGGTATCTTTAGAAGTTTCATCCCTCCGTCCCCGTCCAATCATTTGGATCAAGGCAGATTTTCAAATATTTTTGTGTTATTGGGGTGCAGTTCTTTCACGATACTGCCCACTTGAATTATATCAAGCCACATTCGATTATTCTATTTATTTTTCTTATATTCTACAAAAATCTACTGAATTTCTATATCTGCAGAATAAATAGAATGGATGGTCCCTTGATCATCTTCGAGAAGAAGAACGCCAGCATCCGTGATTCCAAGTGCCTTGCCGACAATGGTATCATTAACGGTACTTGCTTTAAGAATTTGCCCTAAACTGATTGCATAACTCTCCCACAGGAGCTTAATTGGCATGAAACCTTCTTGTAAATAAAGTGTATACAGATCTTCTAGACGAAGCAGGACTCTTTGGATGACCTTGGCCCTTGAAATCTTCACTCCACTTTCTATTGAAAGAGAAGAAGCTTTCTCCTGAAGGTCCTCTGGAAAGTCTTCTTTTTGTTGGTTGATATTCATTCCGATCCCGATGATGACGGAATGTATTCTATCCGACTCAGCCTGCATTTCCGTTAAGATTCCCGTAACTTTTTTACGATTAATAAGTAGGTCATTTGGCCATTTGATCTGAGGTTGAAGTTCTGTAACATCCTCGATTGCCTGTGCTACAGCAACTGCAGCCAACAAGGTTAACTGCGGCGCCTGATGAAGAGGGATTTTTGGACGTAAGATCAGACTCATCCAAATTCCGCTGAATTTTGGAGAATGCCAAGATCTCATGAGCCTTCCTTTTCCTGAAACTTGTTCCTCGGCTATCACAAGGGTGCCTTCCTCCGCCCCTTCGTTAGCCAGCTGGTGGGCAATTTTTTGTGTCGATTCAACGGATTCCTGATATTGGATCATCTTTCCAAGGGCTTTCGTCTCCAGCCCGAATTGAATTTCACTTTTCGATACTTTTTCTGGAGCCGATACAATGCGGTACCCTTTCTTCCGGACTGCTTCAACCATATATCCTTCACCGCGCAAATCCTCTATATGTTTCCAAACGGCGGTACGGGAACAGCCAATATACTCAGCAATTTCCTGTCCTGAAATAAATGTTCCATTCGCTTTAGAGAGGGCTTGCATCAGTTTAGTCCTTAAATCAGATTGCATGTCATAAGCCACTCCTTAATTTCAGCTTTTTCATTTGTTATTTCCGAATTCAATACAGCTGCCAAAATCAGTTCCAAGTATTTTCTAACCCAAGGACCCGGTTTTTCTATATGCCATGACAATAAGTCCTCTCCAGTTACATCAAGATCTGACATACTCTTTAGAAGAAGGTTTTCGTACTTGATAGACATGGACTTTTCCGCTTCTAATACGTTTCTGCCTTCGAGAATTGCCTTAACTTTGGCTGCCTGAACCGCTTCGATATGACCTGCCTGGAATACATCAAAAGTGGAATCTTCAAATCCAGGTTCCTTTTCGACCAATTGTATAATACGTTGGACATTCCTGATTGATTTTAAAGGAAGCTTCCATGCTCTCAATACTTCCTCAATATCCTCCATATCTGCCTGGATGAGGACGACCGCCCATAACTCAGGCACTGTCAATTGATGAAGGGGGAGAAGCAATACCCTTTCCAACTTTTCCTTTTGACCAGCAAATTGGGGAAGAAACTGATATAATCCACTATCCAGTAAAAGACTTAGTGCCTTTATCCGATTGTCGCCGGCTAATAGCTTTTCAAATTCTACAAGAATTCTTTCAACGGCAATCTCCCGTAAAATAGGCCCGTTCTCCTTTAAGGATTGGAATGTTTCTTCATCAAGTTGAAAATTCAGCTGACTGACGAACCTTAATGCTCGCATCATCCTAAGACCATCTTCAGCAAAACGATCATGTGGGTTACCAACAGTCGTTATCTTTTTTTGAAAAAGGTCAAGTTGGCCCTTGTATGGGTCGAAGATGACCCCCGATTTGTCCATAGCGATTGCATTTATCGTAAAATCTCTTCTTTGTAGATCCTCAGTCAAAGAACGGACGAATTTTACTGAATCAGGCCTACGATAATCCGTGTATCCACTCTCTGTTCGAAAAGTAGTAATTTCATATGTCCCTGACTCCAGTATCACTAATACAGTTCCATGTTCGATTCCCACATCCGCCGTTTTTGGGAATATCCCTTTAACTTCCAAAGGTGTAGCGGAGGTTGCGATATCCACGTCATTAATGGGCCTGCCGAGAATATAGTCCCTGACCGATCCACCAACAAAATAAGCTTCGAACCCCGCTTCTTCAATTCTTTCAAGAATGGGTACCGCTTCTATAAATAACCGATCCAACTATGTCTCCTCCTCACTACTCCAATGAATTGGTCCCAAGCACCTGCATATAGATTTCTTCATATTCTTTCATGATCGTATCTGAGTGGAACTCAGTATTGGCACGATCCAAAGCAGCTTTTGAGAACTGTTCATGTAAGGTGGGATCACTTAATAGTTTGATCGCTTTTTGAGAGATCATTTCGACGTCTCCTAATTCACATATGTAACCCGTTTCTCCGTCAACAATGACTTCAGGTATCCCGCCGACATTCGTTCCGATGCAAGGAACTCCACAGGCCATCGCTTCTAACAGTACAAGCCCAAAGCTTTCTTTTTGGGACAACAATAAAATTAAATCACTGATTGAATATAATTCTGCCAGGTTATCCTGCTTGCCCAAGAATAGAACCTTATCGCTGATGCCCAGATCTTCCGCCAACTTCAATACAGTAGTCACTTCAGGTCCATCCCCGACAAGTAAAAGCTTGGCTGGCACCTTTTTTTGCGTTAAATAGAAGGCACGGACCACATCTTGTACTCGTTTAACTGTCCGGAAATTAGAAACGTGGATGATGACTTTTTCATTCTTCTCAAATCCGTATTCGTCCCGTAAATATCCTGAGTCGGTTTTATGATAATCGCGTTCATCAATAAAGTTATAAATGGTTTGAATTTCCTTATCCGGAGCAATCAACTCATGTGTTTGCTTGACGAGTGAATGAGAGACGCCTGTGACGACATCCGAATTTTCTATACCGAATTTGATTAAATTAGATAATGATGGGTCATGACCCAATACCGTGATGTCCGTTCCATGAAGCGTTGTGACAATTTTCACTTTATTACCTGACATCTGCTTAGCCAGAATTGCACAAACCGCGTGAGGTATCGCATAATGAACATGTAAAATATCAAGTTCTTCCCGTTTAACAACCTCGGCTATCTTGCTTGCAAGTGCCAAATCATAAGGAGGATATTGAAAAACGGAATACGAATTCACTTCCACTTGATGATAATAAATATTATGGTACATCTTATTTAACCGAAACGGGAGACTTGAAGAAATAAAATGAATCTCATGCCCCTTTTCCGCAAACATTTTGCCCAACTCGGTAGCCACGACACCTGACCCACCTACAGTCGGGTAGCAGGTAATTCCGATTTTTAATTTCATATGATTAATTTTCCCCTAACAAATCGTTTTCGACCAAAAATGGTTTTTTTGACATGAACCCTTCCGCATAATCGACACCGACTTCTTTACCGAACATCCGCTCACGTGCTTCGACTGTTTCGATATAACCGTTAACAAGCGGAGTATCCACTGTGGTATCCTTCTGTTCAAACTGACTTTCGTAAGCTCTAAGACTGTCAAGTTTCTTTGATATCGTAGAGGAAATGTCAATGACAAAATCAGGCTTATGAAAACCATTTATCATGTAATAATACATATTTTTGACACGGTGGGCTTCCAATCCAGCATTCTCCATATATTTTCTCACACCAGCAGAAAAAACTGCTTCTTCAACTAACTTTGCACAGTTTCCATGGTCAGGATGGCGATCTTCTAGAAAAGGTGCAAAGACAAGTTTGGGCTTATACTGACGGATGACCGCTATTACTTTCTGTATGTATTCTTCTTTCATATAAAGCCCACGGTCAGGAAGGTCTAGGGAGATTCTATCGACCCCGAGGATTTCCGCCGCCTTTGATGCTTCCTTAATCCTTAATGGGACAGTCCCATTGGATGACATTTCAGCCTTGGTCAAATCACAAATAACAATTTTTTTACCTTGCTGTGCATATTTAGCTATCGTGCCCCCCATCCCGATTTCTACATCGTCTGCGTGGGCCCCGAATGCCAGGATATCTATATTATTTTTGTTTGTCATTTATCTCACCTTGTTTTTCTCTAAGTTTGAGCCAGTCCATATATCCATGTTTAAGTCCTTGAATAAGGACCTCCGCTGTTCCCATATTCGTTGCCAGCGGGATTTCATAGACATCAGATAGGCGGATAAGTGCTGATACATCCGGTTCATGGGGTTGGGAAGTTAAAGGATCACGAAAGAATAGCACCATATCCATTTCCCCTCTAGCTATCATCGCCCCGATTTCTTGGTCTCCTCCAAGTGGTCCAGAATGGAAACGATGGATTGGCAAAGATACTTCATCTATAATCCTTTGCCCCGTTGTACCAGTCGCAAATAGTTCATGTTGTTGAAACACATCTTTATAGGCCATTACGAATTGAATGATATCTTCCTTTTTCTTATCATGAGCAATTAAAGCAATCTTCATCATACGCCTCCTTAATCCCTACTCGATAATATTTTCCAAGCCATAAACAAGTACATCGAGTTTCATGACTGTTTCCACAGCAAGCTTTACTCCTGTCATGAATGATGCACGGTTAAATGAATCATGGCGTACCGTCAAGAGTTCCCCATCGCTCCCGAATAGTACCTGTTGATGGGCAACAAGTCCTGGAAGGCGTACACTGTGGATATGCATGCCATCGATCTTGGCTCCTCGAGCCCCTTGAATCGTCTCTTTCTCGTTTGGATGCCCTTGTTCTTTTGTTTCGCGGACTGCCGCTATCATATCTGCCGTTTTTGAGGCAGTTCCGGAAGGTGCATCCAATTTTTGATCATGATGCATTTCAATAATTTCAACATCCGGAAAGTATTTGGCTGCCATTTGTGAAAACTTCATCATCAAGATTGCGCCAATCGCAAAATTGGGTGCGATGATACAACCAATGCCTTTTTCCTTAGTCAAAGAATCCAGTTTCTCTAAATCCGATTTAGAAAAACCTGTCGTACCTACAACAGGGCGAATACCATGGTTCAAGGCTGTTTCTGTATGGTACATCCCAACTTCCGGTGTTGTTAAATCAATCAATACATCTGCTTCCGCCTTGGAAAAGCATTCATTAATATCTGAATACACTGGTGCCTCAATGCCATTGAACCCCTCGATAGTAGATAAGTTCTCTCCATTAAACTTACGATCTATAACAGCGGCTAATTGAAATCCATCTGTGCGATGTACCAATTTCACCGCTTCATTTCCCATTCTGCCACGCGGCCCCGCAACAATCACTCTCACTTCACTCATCCTTCATTCCCCCTACGTTCTCATCTTTTTTTGTCCATCTGTCTTTATCCCGGGTTGTAAATTTATGCATGACCATATCATGCGATTTTTGTAGATCAATGCCAAGGGAATTAGCAAAACAGATCATCACGAACAACATATCCCCCAATTCCTCTTCAACTGTATTTTCTTTTTCAGTCAATTTTTTAGGTTTTTCGCCATAGTAATGATTGACTTCTCTTGCAAGTTCCCCGAGCTCCTCTGACATGCGTGCAAGCATGGCCAATGGGCTAAAATATCCTTCTTTAAATTGTCCTATGTATTGATCGACCTCAGCTTGCATTTGTTGAATCGTTTTCTGTTCCATTTTGTCACCCATTCTTGATATTCGATTACAAATATTTATTTCTACTCCATGTTAGCTAAAAGTGCAAGAGATGACAACCGATACGCCCACCGTAATTAATTGCTCACAAATGGTTAATTGGTTATAATAAGTAAATTACTTGAATACATACGTTTTGGGGGTCTCTAGACATGCTAAACGGTTTAAAAGTGAAAAACATCCTGTTCATCCTAATTGGAGCTGGAATTTTTGCATTCGGCCTTGTCCATTTCAATATGCAAAATAACTTGGCAGAAGGCGGGTTCACTGGCCTTACCTTGATTATATATCAACTCATTGGTTTAAATCCGTCATATTCCAATTTGATATTAAATATTCCCCTTTTCTTCGTTGGTTGGAAATACTTGGGCCGAACTTCTTTTTTTTATACAATCGTTGGCACTGTCGGTTTATCGGCTTGGCTTTGGATTTTTGAAAGGTATCAGTTTGAAATAAATCTTGGCCAAGATTTAATGCTGGTTGCCTTGTTTGCAGGGGTCTTTGTCGGTGTTGGCCTGGGCATCATATTCCGGTATGGTGGAACGACGGGCGGAGTTGATATTATTGCCCAATTTGCTCATCGTTATTTAGGGATGGGGATGGGGCGTACCATGTTTATATTCGATGCGGTCGTCATCGGTCTTTCCATTTTAACTTATTTGGATTATCGAGAAGCGATGTATACCCTCGTAGCCGTATTCATAGGGGCGCGCGTCATCGACTTTATGCAAGAAGGTGCCTACGCTGCAAGAGGAGCCATGATTATCAGTGAGAAAAATGAAGAGATTGCACAAAGGATCATGCATGACATGGATCGGGGGGTAACCGTCTTGAAAGGCTATGGTTCATTCACAAAAAACAATCGTGAAATTCTATATTGTGTCGTTGCCAAAAATGAACTTGTCCGATTAAAAAGTGCTATAACGTCAGTCGACCCCCATGCTTTTGTGTCTGTCAGTGAAGTACATGACGTTCTAGGAGAAGGTTTTACGTTAGATGAAAACAAAAATCCAATAATACGATAACGCTTTCGGATGATCCTTGAAATATCCCTGTAGTTCGTACGTGAATGTAGAGATTGAAAAAGGCATGATTTCAAAATGAAATCATGCCTTTTCTTAATCTTCTTCCCTCATACCTGTGTACATAAGCAGAAGGCGAACTAATTCGAGTACAGCTACAAGAGCAGCAGCTACATAGGTCATCGCGGCAGCACTTAACACTTTTCTCGTTTCTCTCTCTTCATCATTTCGGATGACTCCAACGGAAACAAGTTGATCCATTGCCCGTGAGGAAGCATTAAACTCAACTGGCAGAGTGACTACCTGAAATAAAACAGCTGCAGCCATGAATACGATACCCGCTAATAATAAGCCACGTATGTTTGCTAACATCCCGACCAAAATCAAAATCCAGGATATATTGGAACCAAAGTTTGCAACTGGGACTAACGCATGGCGAATCCGCAAGAATGCATAAGCTTCCTTATCTTGTATCGCATGTCCAACTTCATGGGCTGCAACAGCTACACCAGCAACTGAATGGCCATGATAATTATCTGTGGATAAGCGAACTGTCTTATCTCTTGGATCATAATGATCGGATAACATACCAGGTGTTTCCTCTACTCTTACATTGTAGAGACCATTTTGGTCGAGAATGGCCCTGGCAGTCTCTGCACCATTCATACCTGACGAAGCAGGCACCTGAGAGTACTTTTTATATGTACTCTTCACTTTCATTTGTGCATAAATCGGGATTAAGATGATAATCGCCAAATAAATGAAATACATGGTTTCCTCCTAAGAACTATAATTACTTTTATTCTATGGATACGGGACGGTCATGTCAAATATAGTGTTCTTCAGGGTAACGCCTTTCAATCATTACGTTCCTTGGTTGGCTTTTCACGATCTCCCTTATATTTTCTCCAACCTACATAGGATAGCGTCATAATTATTATACTGCCCGTTGAAATGATCACCCACCATAAAGAGGGGTCTGAATCGTCTTCTCCCATTTCCTCAAAGACAGCCGTCAATTCTTCCTGCAGGTCTTCCATTTCTTTTTGATTTCCACCTTTCCTAATCACTTCAGGACGATATTGATCCATATACTGAATTCGGGTATCCAACTGTTGAATGGTTTCCCTGGAAAGGTCCACTTTTAAACTGGGATAAATCATTTCATATTGCGAGAGGAATAAGTTCAATTGATCATTAAAAGTGATGGCATCTTGTTTGGTTGCCGCGTCTTTGGTTTGTCTAAAAGAATTCATCATTTGATCTTCCATTTCAGTCCAGAGGGGTTGATGCGTAGACTTAACTGCATCCATAACAAGTCTAAACTTAGTGACGGAATTAATCTTTTCAGAATCTCCCTTACTACTATCCTTTATCGTCATCAGTGCTTCATTATGAGCAACGGTAATGATTCGAAGTTCGTCCATATCAAGAATTTGCTCTATTGCAGTCTTTTTTATAAACTGATCAGAAAAAAATGTCAGCATCTTTTCTGAATCATCATATCGCTTCAACTTGGCCATTTCGAGAGCTTTATCCGAAATGTTGTCCAACTTCTCCAAATTTGAAGAGGATTGTGCATAAACAGGGAAATTCAAGACGGAAAATAAAAGGGCAGTGGTTAAGATGAATTTTTTCAACATGATACTCGTCCCTCCTCATATCTCTACTAAAACGATATGAGCAAAAAAACATGAGTAGACCATGTTCATGATAAAAAAATAACCTTGCCCATTTAATTATGAACAAGGTCATTTTTACTTTATGAAAGAAAGCGTAAATCTCCCTTTTCTGTATCCGAAATACCAAGCAACGAAAATGGACAATATACTGAGCCAAAACGTGAAATAACCGATCATATCCATATACTCAAATAAATCACGATAACTGGGCATCATCTTAAAAACGTAATCGATTATATCATTATGTATGGTCCAGATTCCGGCCAAAATTAAATGCCAAGGTTTTATTCTGTAAAATGGTGCGTATAATATCCCCTGAATTGCCATCCCTAAATGGGATGCCATTAACATATAGCCTTCTATTGGCAATGTGCCGGTCGTCAATAAAGTAAGTACGTTCATCACAACGGCCCAAATACCATATTTGAATAAAGTCATGATTGCCAAGGCTTCCATGAAACCAAAGTTTTTCTTGAGTAGAAATCCTACTAATACAAGTGAAAAAAACAAAGAAGCCGTTGGGCTATCAGGTACAAATGGTAAAAAGATAGCAGGTGTTTCAGCTAATTGATAACCATACCAATAATATCCATATGCCGTTCCGAATACATTCACTATTAACAATAAAACAAGTACTTGCCGATGCGCAAACCAACTATAAATCACATTCATCCACTTTTCCCTCGCATTCTCTATATATCATATTACAGATTCTATCCTCCAAATCCAAGTTTTTCTTTTAAATTGCCATTCAATAAAAATGACTGACAACGGAGTTGTCAGCCATTTTATTCAACAGTAGCGAAATAATGCTACCTGAATTCATTTATTTTGCTGATAAACCAGAAACGAATTCAGCTAATGTCTTCAATTCTTCATCAGAACCTTTGAACATACCAGCTGGCATCGCCCCTTGACCTTTGACAGCAATTTTAGAAACTTCTTCTGGAGTTAAACCGGTGTCAATCAAGCTAGGTGCTCCTGCCCCACCTGTCAATTCTGCTCCATGACAGCTTATACATCCGCTTGAATCCATAAGCTTATAACCATCGCTATCTTTATCGATGTCAGCACCTTCTACGATGGCCCCTTGCTTTTTAGAAGCTTCCCAATCGTGATGGGCCGCCGATTCCCATGTTAAATAAAACACTCCAGCAATAGCTAATAACATAAACCCTACAGCAAATGGGCGTTTAGCTGGACTACGCTCAGGACCGCGATCTAAAAACGGTGCCAGAAGCAATGCTCCAAAAGCTAAACCTGGTATAACCATGGCTCCAATTGCATTGTACGGACCTGAAGCATAGGTATACTTAAGTAATTGGTAAAGGAATAGAAAATACCAGTCAGGCAGCGGAATGTACGCTGTATCTGTCGGATCGGCTATCCTTTCCAATGGGGACGGATGTGCAACTGTCAAGCATAAATAGCCAACTAAAAATACTGCTCCGACCATCCATTCCTTTAAAAGGAAATTCGGCCAAAATGCTTCAGTTTTCCCAGGATATTCAGAATAATCTTTCGGAATATTCGGTTTACGGTTCGCAGAAATACGCGAGTCGCCTACGAATTTCATACCTTTCCCACGATGCATTGAATGATCCCCTCCTTTATGAAAAGGTTTTTATGATTCTTGTTCCATATTCTTTTATAGTGGACCTGAAATACCTTGCTTACGAATCATTAAGAAATGAGCCGCCAATAATGCAAATAATGCTGCAGGAAGGAAGAATACATGAATCGCGAAGAATCGAGTCAATGTCTGTGCACCAACGATTGTTGGGTCTCCTGCTATCAATGTCTTAAGTGCCGGTCCCATTAAAGGTACCGATTCGACAATGGTCAGTGTAACTTTTGTTGCAAATAGCGCTTTCATATCCCATGGTAATAAGTATCCGGTTAAACCCAATGCCAGCATAATAAAGAAGATTAATACGCCAACCATCCAGTTCAATTCGCGCGGTTTTTTGTAAGCTCCCTGGAAGAAGACACGAAGAGTATGTAAGAACATCATAACGATAACTAGACTTGCTCCCCAGTGATGCATGCCACGGACAATTTGACCGAAGGCCACTTCGTTTTGTAAATAATAAACCGATTCCCAAGCATTCTTGATATCGGGTACATAATACATCGTCAAGAACATACCTGACAAAATTTGAATGACCGTGATAAAGAAAGTTAACCCACCAAAACAATATACGAATGCAGAAAAATGATGCGCAGGGTTAACATGTTCCGGAACCTCATGGTCAGCAATATCCCGCCATAACGGCGTAATGTCTAAACGCTCGTCCACCCAGTCATATAACTTTGTTAGCAATGTTTACGCCTCCCCGTGCGGTTTTAGTTGACCTAAATAAAGAATTCCGTCTTTTTCTTTCGTGTCAAAGACATCCAAAGGTGAAATCGGTGGTGTCCCTTTCACGTTCATGCCATCTTTCGTGTACCTGCCATAATGACAAGGACAGAAGAACTGGTTTGGATTAGATTTATCCGTATTCCACGCTACCGTACAACCTAAATGCTTACAAATTGGAGATAGTGCAACTAACTTCCCATCATCCGTTTTATAAACCCAAGCTGTGTTTGTTTCTTCAGACTCATACCACCCGTCGACCTGCTTAAAGCTAAAATCAACTCGGACTGGTTCTGTAGTCAGTTCGCTTACCTTCTGCTTAGTTGCAATGTAATCCCCGCCTTTATCAGCTGATAGTACTGGATCAATTGCAAACCTAACCATAGGCATCAACATACCGGCCGCCATAAATCCACCAACGCCAGTAAGTGTGTAATTAAGGAATTGACGTCGTGAAACATTATGTTTGCTCATGCGTTTTCCCCCCCTCTATTACTATATTGAGAGCCCATTGGACCACTAAATAGCAACACTATAAAACTAGGACATTTCCATGATATATCAATAATTTCCCAAGGTCAATATTTGTAAAACCCAAAAGGTGGCAACTATGTGTCAAAAAATGAAAAAAACCCTTATTTTATTAGCTTTTCCAGTAATGAGTAAATATGTCTAGAATTTGATTGACTTGTTGGCTAATCATAGCCCTAGCTTGGGCATTTTCTAAATTTTCAAGCGGGATGGCAGGAATCCAAACCAAATGATGCTCCAATTCCAATTCATTCTTTTTCCACTCGATATCCGATGTAAGGAAAAATACATGCTTAAAGTTGTTTGCTTCCAGTTTTTCAGACCAACGCTTTAGAATGGAAAGCTTGTCCTCCTCATCACTTAGGTAGTGAAATGTTGGCATTAAAAGCATTCTGCCCTTCATTTGCTTTTCGATTTCCATACTCAAAATAGTAATGAATTCGTTATTCGAACCGGACTGTTTCATTTGTTCTCCAAAAGAGAGGGGAACCAATGGTATTAGTGCCGTATCCACAAACTCTTTTGCATGGATATACATATCCAATTCTTTTGCTGACCACTTCATATTCTTTACTCCACTCCCACTTTATCGAATCAACTCCTTTTCATTGTACCATTTATCGTAATATCTTTACCATATACCCCTAGTATTCATAAAAATGTAGTTTTTAACCATATTTTTTAAAAAAATAAAAATAAAAAACCTTTCCTGCTTCAGGAAAGGTCTTTGCAATTTATCCCAGTACTTTTAGTTGATTGAGTTGTTCCGTTAAATCCTTAAAAGCTTGTTCATCATGTTTATCCAACGCTTCATCGATTGCCTTGAGTATTCGGTCTCTCTCGAAATGAAGCATACTCTTCTCTAAAAACTGCTCAGCAAGTAGCTGATCTTTTTCATTAGCGGCTGTTGATTTTGGCATGAACGGGTTATTTTCCAATACTGCGGCGTATTGATAAGACGAATAAGCTGATTTAAAATTTAGCTGGATATAGATATCCTCATCCCGATTCAATCGAATATCATGAAAAGATTTCTCTGCATCGGTTGTCATGATATTGGATTTATAAAATCTGAAAGGCACTTCCTCCACACAATGGGTAGACATGATAAGACCACGGGGACAATATTGTGCATTCTCTACAAAATGGACCTTTTTCATTAATTGGTCGTGACTCATTAGATAATTTAAAATCCAAACACATTCTCTTCTTTTAAGTTGATAATGATTTAAAAACCACCGAATAAAATCCTTTTTCTCATTTACAGAAACAGGGGTAGCCACCATGAATTCCCTCCTCTGTCTTACTATTTTTTTTATAGCCCTGAACTTTCACCTAAACGTTCCAAAATCATCGCATATTCATCATTTGCCGGATTTATTACGAGCAGCTTGTTAAATACTTCTCTAGCAGTAGCGCTGTCTCCTTCTTCAATTAAAAAGAAACCGTAATCCTCCAGAAAATCCGGATTGTCTCTGAAAGAATTATATGCTTTACCATAGCTGGTTAATGACTCTTTATATTGCTCTGTTTTTTGATAACAGACAGCAGCTATCCATTCAAACTGTGGATCATCCTCGCCATATCTCCTTACCTCACCAATGCATTCTAAAATATCTTCATACCTTTCATTATGCATATAGAGCTTCAGTAGGGTAAGGGCAGCTTCTAAGTAGCCGGGATCGATTGCCAAAGCCTCTTTGAATAGGTTTTCCGCTTCATCCTCCAAACCGCTTTTCAAGGCGATTTTACCACCGAAGAAATATAGTTCCTTATTGAACTCATCTGCCTTGATGCCTTCCTTAACCGTATTCAAAGCCTTATCAAGATCCTCTAGATGTTCATAGCTTTTTGCTAAGTATAAGTAGAGGGAATGGTACTCATGGTCTATTTCCTTCAGTTCGATAAACTTGCGCACGGCAGTTTCATATAGACCAGCTTGGAAGGCAGTAAAGGCGTATTCAAATAGCGTATTGATTTCGACGCTACCATCTAAGGCCTTCTCGAAGTAAGGAAGGGCCTCCTCGAATTTCCCCGAACTACTCAACGCTTCCGCAAGACGCTGATTGACGTTCACCCCTGCAATTTCATGTTCCCGTTCTAATACCTTTATGTAATTTGCAATGGCATCCTGGTCTCTTCCTTGATGATAAAATAGTTCAGCTAGTGCAAAATCAATGATGATCTCATCCGGCAATAATTCCTTAGCCTGCAACAATTTCCTTTCACTGACCTCGCTCATCCCCTGTAATTGATAAAGGTCTGCTTCTAGTAATAGGGCACTTGGATAGACCTCATCTTCCGGGCTGACTTTTTCAAGCATCAGCATGGCTTCATCTTCTTGATCCATATCGATAAGGATTTCTGCTAAAGAAACAATCAACTCGCCCTCGTCTGGATACAGTGCCAGTAGATGCTCAAAAAGATCCTTAGCTTCCTCGACAAACCCAAGTTGGAACATTTCCTCAGCCAACAATAAGATGTCCTCTGCCGACTCTGATGATTTAATTCGATTTATATGTTTAAGAGCTTCTGTTAATTCCCCTTTTTTTAAATACTGAATAACTTGTTCTACTATATTCATAGCTGCTTCCTTCCTTTTGCATAAACTTAGTCTCTAGACAAACAACATCACGCAAAACGTCAACTTTCCTATCATAAAAAGGATGAAACGAATCGTGAAGATGTTTAGTAAAAACAGTAATATTTAGTTTACCATACTGCAGCCCGGTAATTCCATTGATGTAGTTCCCCCCATTCTTCATAAAAAAAGGTTACTATCTAATTCTCCATGGAAAGGAGAATCTCCTTTTTGATTAATCGGACCTTTATCATCAGTCCCCACCGTTATATTTCATAAAACGTTATTTTGACAACGCTTACAAAGGGATAGGAGCAAAAAACAAAAAAATAAAAAAAGTTTGCAGCACCAAAATATCTGCAAACTTTTTTCAATTCACTTAATCAAGTATGTTAAATGGTCAAAAAATTCCGGATACGAAACATCAATGGCTCCTGGGTCTTCCAGTTGAACATCCCCATTAGTAATTAATGCCGCTATCGCAAGCATCATTCCAATGCGGTGATCTCCATGGCTCGTGACCGTCCCTCCCTGAAGGGATTTACGCCCACTAATAATCAATCCATCTGCAGTCGGCGTTATATCCGCTCCCAGGATTTTAAGCTCATTGGCCACCGTGTCTATCCGGTTCGTCTCTTTTACCTTTAACTCACTAGCATCCTTGATTGTGGTAATACCTTCCGCTTGAGTGGCTAGGAGAGCAATGACCGGAATCTCGTCAATTAAACGAGGAATCAAATCACCACTGATCGTCGTCCCTTTTAATTGGGAACTCCGTACAGTAACGTCTCCTGCGGGTTCACCTTTTCCAGAATGTAAATCGACCGTTATATCTGCTCCCATTGCCTTCATCACTTCAATAATGCCTGTTCTTGTGGGATTAAGGCCTACGTTTTTCAAAACAACTTCACTATTTTTTGTAATCGCTGCAGCTACCATAAAGAATGCAGCCGAAGAAATATCGCCAGGCACATGTATAGTAGTTCCTTTGAACAACTGATTGCCACTTACTTTAATCGTTTGACCGTCTTTTTCAATTTTTCCACCAAATTGTTGGATCATACGTTCAGTATGGTCTCGTGTCGCTTCCGGCTCCACGATGATCGTTTCTCCTTCAGCTTGTAGCCCCGCAAGGATAATAGCAGATTTGACCTGGGCACTAGCTACAGGCAATTGATAGCGAACCCCTTGTAATTGCCCTCCCCTTATGGAAAGGGGCGTGTATTCGCCGTCTTTACGTCCGTCTATGAGCGCTCCCATCTCACGGAGGGGATTCACCACTCTTGTCATCGGCCGTTTAGCAATGGAGGAATCACCAGCGAGGACTGCAGAAAAGTCTTGTCCAGCCAAGATACCTAGCATCAATCGAATCGTAGTTCCAGAATTTCCGACATCCAGGACTTCACGAGGCTCAGTCAACCCATTGAATCCTTTCCCCTCTATACGGACTAGCTGACCCTCTTGTTCTATGCTCACGCCAAGCTGCTTGAAACAGGAGATTGTACTTAAGCAATCCGCACCAGGTAAAAAATTAGTAACCTCCGTAACCCCTTCAGCTAGCGCTCCAAACATAATAGATCGATGGGAGATAGACTTATCCCCCGGTACAGCGATCGTTCCACGCAAAGATTGAATGTTCGTTGGCAACCTTTTTGTCTTCATACAACCATCCTTCATCCATGTATTATTTTATGCCAGAATCGTTTCATAATCAGTATGCCTCGCCACACAATCAGCAGCTTTAATACGGTCTTCCTCTGTCTGGAAGCTGATTACTAGTACGCCATATATTTCTTCCCTTGTTTCGATGATTCGTATATTCGTTATACTGATTCCTTCCTGTGCCAAATAACCAGTAATCTCTGAAATGACCCCTGAGTAATCTGGTATATCAACATATAAATCATAAAACGCCGGAATGGCACCTTTCATATTGCTCGGTAAGTCATCCCTATATACCTTGGCATCAGTAAAGAAACGAAAAATTTCTTCGCTATCTTCATTGGCTACAAGTTCTTTGATATATTCCATTTCCCTTAACCAATCATTCATCAACACTAATAGCACTTCACGGTTATGTAATAAAATATCACGCCACATTTCGGGATTACTGGAAGCTATTCTAGTAATCTCACGAAAGCCTCCTGCAGCAAGCCTTGAAATCAGCTCATTCTCCTGACTGTATGCTTCCGCCTGTTTGACAAGGCCTGAGGCGATGATATGTGGAAAATGACTGATCACTCCTGTAATTCTATCGTGGGTATCAGGTGAGACTACCAAAAAATTAGCTCTTGTGCCACTTAACCATTGTTTTAACTGCTCTATTCTTTCTTCCTCGACATGTTCCTCTGGAGTAAGTAAATAGAACGCGTGCTCAAATAAGTGCAATTTGGCTGCCCCCGCTCCACTCTTGTGGGAACCAGCCATTGGATGGCCCCCTATGAAGGTGTAACCTCTATTGATCAAGCTGCTGGCCGCATTCACAACGGTTGTTTTCGTACTTGCAGCATCCGATATGATGACATCCCTTTTTAAGTCCAGATGAGCTAATTCCGCTAAAGTCCGGACCGTTTCATTGACGGGGACCGCCATTAAGATTAAATCGGCATCACAGGCGCCAGCTTCAAGAGAAGATACGGAATCATCAATGATTCCTAATAAGGTGGCTAGTTGTAAATTCTTTTCGTTTAAATCATAACCAACAATTACAGCGTCAGGATGAGCATGGCGGATAGCCATGGCCAACGATCCACCAATTAGTCCGAGGCCAATTACGAAAACCTTTCCTTTCACTCTTCTCTCCCCCGCTCCTTTAGTCCTCTAACCTAGATGAAATTAATGTATTGAATTAGAAGGCAAACTTACTTCAGTCAAGAATGATTTAATAGCACGGATCATTCCTTCATTTTCCTCCGTCGACCCAATCGTCACACGGACGCTATTTGGGAAACCGAATGACTTACCTGATCTTGCGATATATCCCCGCTCCAATAAAAACTGAAATACTGCATCAGCGTCATGATTGAAATGAATGAAAATAAAATTACCCTGAGATGGATAATATGAGAGATTTTCCGATTCACAAAACTCATAATACTGTTGTAGACCTTTTTGGTTTTCCGTCCTACATTTTTCTATGAAGGCCTGGTCCTCTAATGCCACGACGGCAATCTTTTGTCCGAATGTATTCACATTGAATGGTTCACGCGATGGATCAAGCTTCTGGATAATGTCTTCATCAGCCAATCCGTATCCAACTCTAAAGCTGGCAAGACCGTATATTTTTGAAAATGTTCGAAGTATAATCAGATTCTTATATTTATTGATCCATTGATTGGTTCTCGGATAATCCTCAGCCACTGCATATTCACTATAGGCTTCATCTAAAACAACAAGTACATCTTCCGGAACTTTTTCAAGGAATGCAATTAAATCAGGTTCGGGAATGTATTTTCCTGTCGGATTATTAGGTGTACAGATCCAAATAACAGATGTGTTTTCATCAATAGCATTAAGCATACCTTCTAGGTCATGACCTCCGTCAATGTGCGGCACTTCTCTAATTTCCGCCCCTTCAAGGGTGGCATTATGTCGATACTGTGAAAAAGTCCCCGTAGCCATAACGGTATTTTTTCCCGCTCCAAGCAAACTCCTTGATATTATTTGAATATTCTCATCTGATCCATTCCCAAAAATAAGTTGTGTCTCTTTAACACCTGTATGTATAGCAACGGCCTCTCTAAGCGAGGTTGCATATCCGTCAGGGTAAATAGCGAAAGAATGGCTTGCATTTTTTATGCTATCTTTAACTTTTTCGGAACACCCAAACGGATTTTCATTTGAAGCAAGTTTCACTATTTTTTCAAGACCATACATTTTCTTCACTTCATCGGTTGATTTTCCCGGTTGATAAGATTTCAAGGAAAGGACCGCTTCATTCCATTTCATATCATTCACCCCTATTTTTACTACTTTAAAGCAACAAAGTGTACAAATATTATACCATATCTTTTTTCTTGAATTCTAATTTTTTAGTTAAATCCGGCCTCAAAACAGTGGCACCCGCTTGATATACATGCTCAATATCTCTCTGCGATTTCGTCGTCTCTACATGAAGCATCACTCTTATACAGGAAGGCAAAGAATTTATCACAGGAATTTCTTGCATACAAGTGACCGGTACATATGTCCACCCTTCAAATTTCCTGAGGGCTTTGGCAGGGAAGACGGAGCGTATATCATCCGTTGCAGAAAAAAATACGGAGGCAACCATTTCAGGTTCAATATCGTTTTTTCGAATAATTTCTTCCAACAGTAGTTCAACAGCAGAAATCACTTCTGATTCTGTGTCATTTTCTACGGTTGTTGCGCCCCTTATTCCTCTAATCACACACGATTCCCCCATTCTTCAATCACATTAAATCAGTCATTTCTTCTAACAGTAGCGAATCTTCCATATCCATTAACACAGGAGAACCCAATTGTTTTAGCAAGACAAATGTAGCACCGCCATGGACGGACTTTTTATCAGTTTTCATCAAATGGAGCAATACTTCTTTTTCAAGCTGCTGAGGTATAGTTGTTTGATAACCTAAAGAGGAAACCCATTGTATGAACTCGTTAAGGTTAAAATCCAGATCCTGTTTCTTCTGACTTAATTTCAGGGCGTAGACCATTCCTATTAAAATGGATTCGCCATGAGTAAAGTTACCATATCCCATAGAGCCTTCAATAGCATGACCAAGTGTATGACCAAAATTTAAATAGGCACGGATACCCGTTTCTTTTTCGTCCTTTTCTACGATGGATGCTTTTATGCTTATCCCTTTTGTAATCATGATTAGAAATTGCTCATCCGTTACATTGGTGAGATCCACAATATTCAACCTTAACCATCGGTAAAAGTCTTCATCAGCAATCAAGGAATGCTTAATTACTTCGGCAAAACCCGAACGTAACTCTTGTAATGGAAGCGTATGTAAAAATTCAAGGTCATAAAAGACCGCTTCAGGCTGGTGAAAGGCACCAACCATATTTTTTCCTAGTGGATGGTTGATGGCAACCTTGCCACCAACAGCACTATCATGCGCAAGTAAAGTCGTCGGGATCTGGATAAACGGGATTCCCCTCATAAAAGTGGCCGCAACAAATCCAGCTAGGTCGCCGACTGCACCACCGCCAAGAGCAATAATCATTGACTTCCGATTAAGTCGTTGGGATAAGGCGTAGCTTTGGCACTCATAAAATACGTCAAATGTCTTAGCATGCTCCCCTTCCGGAACAACATGGTGCAACACCGGTTTTCCCGTCTTAATTAAAGCGCTTTTGACTGTCTGTAAATGCAATTCTGCTACTTTTTCATCCGTAATGATTAAAATCTTGCTTACATGACTATATTCATTGGAAATGAAATCGGATAATTCATGAATCGCATTCTTCCCTATTACAACCGGGTATTGCTTGGAAGCCGTTTTAATTTGTATGGATTCCATCGTTAAAACTCCTTTACTTCTTCCCGATAAGAATTTATGTATTCTTCCAATCGATCAAAGCGGTCTGAAGGAAATTGTTCCACGATTGCCGTCGCAAGTTCCCAGGCCACTACTGCCTCGGCAACCACGGCTGCAGCTGGCACAGCACAGCTATCAGAGCGCTCCACACTTGCTTCAAATACTTCCTTAGTATCGATATCAACGCTTTTCAACGGTTTATATAATGTCGGAATTGGCTTCATGACACCACGTACAACAATCGGCATACCAGTCGTCATCCCGCCTTCAAAACCACCCAGGTGATTCGTTTTCCGATAGTAGCCCTTATCCTTGTCCCAAGCTATCTCATCATGAACATCACTACCGAATCGATGAGCCGCTTCGAATCCTATACCTATCTCGACACCTTTAAAAGCGTTAATGCTCATAATTGCCGCTGCAAGCTTAGCATCGAGTTTGCGGTCATAATGAACATAGCTTCCAACGCCCACTGGCATTCCTTCAACAATGACTTCCACAACGCCGCCGATTGAATCTCCCTTTTGTTTAGCATCATCAATGGCATCCTTCATTTGTTGCTCGACATTCTTATCAAAACATCTGACTGAAGATTCTTCCGTCACATGCTGTAACTGCTGAATCGACTCATATTGAGGAGGATCAGCCTTTATACCACCGATTTCAAGTACATGTGATGCCACTTCAATTCCTAACAAAGCCAGTAATTTTTTAGCTACTGCACCTGCTGCCACACGCACGGTCGTTTCGCGGGCCGATGAGCGCTCCAAAACGTTCCGTAAATCACGATGACCGTATTTAATGCCACCATTCAAGTCTGCATGACCTGGACGTGGACGCGTAATTTTGCGTTTGATCTCTTCAGCTTCTTCCTCTGATAGACCTTCACTTCCCATGATCTTGGTCCAATGCTTCCAATCGTCATTCTCGACTACCAATGCGATCGGTGATCCCAACGTGTAACCATGTCTGATTCCAGAAGATATGAAGGCTTGATCCTTTTCAATCTGCATTCTTCTTCCTCGGCCATGCCCTTTTTGCCGGCGACCCAAATCTTTGTTAATATCCTCATTTGTAATTGGCATACCCGCTGGTAAACCTTCAATAATAGTAGTTAGCTGCGGACCATGTGATTCTCCCGCTGTTAAATATCTCATTTTCCTGCCCCCTTTTAGCACTTTAAAGGATTTATGTATCAATATAACACAATTTTATGAAAAGTGGGAATACAGTTAAAGCAAAATCAATATTTCTTTATATTTCAACACTTTTCTTTTATTATTTTACATGTTCTCAAACAATTTCGATATAGTTTAATCTTTCCCAAGCTAACATTTCACCCCCATCTTCTCTCTCAGCTTACCAAAAATGGCCCTTTAGTCCAATAACGTATATAGAAAAGAGAACTGAATGTTCCATTCAGCCCTCTATACCGTAAATCTATTTACTTTTTCTTATAAAAGAATGTGTCTATGGTTTCAAATTCATATTTTCCCGGATTAAAAATCTGTTCTGTACTCCCCACAAAAAAGACACCACCACTTTTCAAAGATGCACTGAATTTATCATATAAAAGACACTTTGCGTCTTCAGTAAAATAAATCAAGACATTTCGACAGACGACTAAGTCAAAACCCTGTTCAAATCGATCTGCAAGTAGATTATGTTTCTTAAAGGTGACTGTTCGCTTAATTTCATCTTCAACACGATAAAAATCATCTTCTTTTTTAAAGTGCTTGTTCTTTATATCATCTGGCACTTCATTCAAAGAACGCTCAGGATACACCCCCATTTTGGCCCGGGCAATTACGTTTTCATCTAAATCCGTTGCCAATATTTCAATTTGGCTTAATGGAACAAGCTTCGATAAAATCATCGCAATTGTATATGGCTCTTCACCGGTTGAACAGGCAGCACTCCATATTTTTAATTTTTTTTTGCTGGCTAAGAGGGAAGGCAGGACTTTTTTCTCTAAAACTTCCCATCTCTTCGCATTCCGATAAAATTCCGAAACATTAATCGTCATTCTGTCTAAAAACTCATTTAATACTTTAGAATTGGACTGAATGTCTTTAAAATATTCCCGGAATGATCGATACCCTCTTTTCTCATACAGAGAGGTGAGACGACGTTTCATTTGCCCTTCCTTGTACAATGACAAATCAATGCCTGTCAACACTTTAATATTGCGAATAAACTCTTCATATTCTTGAGGCATTGCTGTGACTCCCCCGAACTTATTGATTTATGTCGTTCTTCTCTTTATATCGGAGTGGGCTTGGGATTCTTTAAATAATAATGCCGCTTTACGCCTTTAATTTCAATAACTGCAAAGATACAAAAAAAGCGGGTTCTGTCGAATCATTCGACAAAACCCGCTTTTATATTCTTACCTACCTAATTAGTAAACCCATTCGTTAGCGATTTTTGAATACTCAACTAGTTCTTCTTCTTTGAAGAATAAACCAATTTCACGTGCAGCGCTTTCAGCTGAGTCTGATCCGTGAATGATGTTTTTGCCTACAGTAACTGCGAAGTCGCCACGAATTGTAGCTGCTGCAGCATCTTTAGGATTAGTAGCACCCATCATTTGACGAGCAGTTGCAATTACGTTTTCACCTTCCCAAACCATTGCGAAAACAGGGCCTGAAGTGATGAAGTCCACTAATTCGCCGAAGAAAGGACGTTCTTTATGCTCTCCGTAATGTTGCTCAGCTAATTCCTGAGAGATAACCATTAATTTTGCTCCAGCTAATAGGAAGCCTTTCTTTTCGAAACGAGAAACGATTTCACCGATTAAATTACGTTGAACGCCGTCAGGCTTTACCATTAAAAATGTTTTTTCCATAATTGTCACTCCTAATATGTATCATAGTTATTTGCCTTTATAAGGCAATCCTTTTAGAATACTACCATGGTTTGTCCAGTTTCGCAACTGCAAGCTTTAAAACTTCCTTTTTCCGATGTTTTTTGCTATGTCAGATAATGTCTTCCTCGCCTTTATGGCGGGAAGTCCTTTCAATTCCGAGAAAGCCTTTTCTAAATAAAGGTCACTTATCTTAGCCGCTTGTTCAATGGCACCTGAAGACTTGATAGCTGTAATGATTTTCGATAAATCTTCTTTGGACATATCTTCCCTAACCGTTTCGATTAGCTTTTTAAGCATTGGGTCTTCCATTGCAATCAAAACGGGTAAGGTGATGTTTCCCTGTATCAAATCACTGCCTGCCGGCTTACCCAATTCTTCTTCAGATGCAGTGAAGTCCAGGATATCATCTGTTATTTGATAAGACATGCCAACATAATAACCAAATCTAAATAACTTTTGATGGATTTTTTCATCAACACCGGCAGCAATCGCCCCGAGCTGGCAGCTTGAAGCTATGAGTAACGCTGTTTTTCTCTTTATCCTTCGAAGATAAATTCGCCAGTTTTGATTGAAATTGTATTTATCCTTAATTTGCTCTATTTCCCCGAGGCACAATTCGACCATGGTATCCGCGAGAATCTTATGTGCAAGCGGGGTCTCAATCACTGCCATCATTTCCAGTGCTCTTGCAAAAATGAAGTCGCCGGTATACATGGCAACACGATTGTCCCATTTCGATTTAATAGTGGCAGACCCTCTGCGTAAATCCGCATCATCTACAACATCATCATGTACGAGTGAAGCCGTGTGTATCAGTTCCAATGTCGCTGCAACATGCTTGACTACATGGATATCATAATCGCCAAACTTCGCCCCTAAAAGGACGAATACCGGGCGAATACGTTTTCCACCTGATTGCAGTAAATGTAGTGAAGCTTCCCGCAAAACCGTGGAATCCGCTATAATTGCCGCTTCTAATTCTTTTTCAATTAATTGCAAATCTGTATTCAAGAAGGAATACATCATTCTATATTTCATAAATTCCACCCAGCTTTGTCCATTGCTTTTATGCTTTATTTAAAGGCTTATATCCGAAATGTGTTGCAGCAACGCCACCAAAATGCGCTTTATAACTCACTTTTTCCATGCCTGCCTGCTTAAACATACTTTCAAGTTTTTTCATACCCGGGAAATCGCGTGCAGATTCCTGAAGCCAAGAATATTCGTTATAGCTTTTAGCGAACAACTTGCCGAAAACCGGCATGATAAAACGAAAATAAAAGTAATAGCCCTGTTTAAAACCTAGCATCGTTGGCTGCGAGGTATCGAGACAAACGACCATTCCCCCAGGCTTTACCACTCGGTTTAATTCTTTAAGGACTTGCATGTAATCTGGCACATTCCGAAGGCCAAAGCCAATCGTTACGTAATCAAAGCTATTATCATCAAAAGGGAGTTCCATTGCATTACCATGCATAAGAGAAACATGATCCAATTTAAGATCTTTCACTTTTTGTTCGCCAATTTTCAGCATGTTCTTACTGAAATCCAACCCTATTACTTTTCCTTCCGGTCCGACTTCATTAGCGAGCGCAATGGTCCAATCCGCCGTTCCACAGCATACATCGAGTGCATGGGCGCCCTTTGGGACTTTCATGATATCCATGGTCGCCTTTCGCCATTTTAGATGCTGCTTAAAGCTGATGAGGGAATTCATCTTGTCATAATTTCCGTATATCTTTTCAAAAACATGATGAACTTTTTGCTCTTTAGACTGTTCCATGGCTCAACCTTCTTTCACACATGAATTCGCTTGATTCTTTGTTTGCTTAAGTATCTCGCTCACTCTTTGTAAGATTTCTTCATTTTTTTTTGTTACATTCCGAGAGGAAAGTTCTACAGCTTTACTTACATCTCTTAGACATCTATCTATTTCAATCTTTACTCGTTCTTCTTTTTCTGATGAATGGACGTCATTACGCTTACCTTCATCGATGATATTTCTCATGTTATCAAAGACAATCGATTGGCCAGTAAGCAAATAGTTTGTCTTTTCAGTCTGCAGTCGATTTAAAAGAAGCAGGTCTTCCGAAATCTCCATCCAATCAGGTCGTTTATAATATTCGGCCATTTTATAAACAAGTGAGGATTCGATTGCCTTTAACGTTTTTAGAAGTGTAGGAAGATCGCTTATGCATTTTTGATAAAGAATAATTTTATTATCGTTGATTTTCTTTATCGCACTTGAAAGTACGCGGATCATCTCAATGTTTCCGATACTCGCGAGCCCCTGATAATACAGGCCGCTATAGTAATCACCTGCAAGGACTTGTAATTGCCGATTTTTCAAAACCTGAGGCGTTTCCGGCCCATCGAATGAATTAGAGACGATTTCATGGGTATCAAGAGCAATTTGAACGAGCATGGTTGATTCAATGTATTGATCCCGTTCTTCGTTTAAAACGTCCAGATCATTAAACAAGCCCCAAAGCAATGTTAGTTTATTTTCATCAACTAATGGCTTTTGGATATATTTAAGTAAATAAGGATGTTGAGCCTTTTTTTCTATCGTTTGTTTTAATTGTCTTAAGTCATTCGTTATGTTTAACAATTGAGATCACCTTTGCATCCCCGAAAGATAATTTTTTCATACATATTCGTTTCTTTTCTGTGTAAAATACACATTATTATACCATAAAAACAATCAGTTGAAATGAACAACGTTTATAAAATGATACATCCCTGAATGGGAAGGAGCCCATCTTTTATTCTTTCTAACCAACTGGATGCAGAAGTTTTCTTAATTAAATGTGTGAACCAGGTGAGGAATAACCTTTTAGGTGAGAATCATTTACTTCACGGTTGGATTCTTTTTTGACTCACTTTCCATTTCACCGTAGGGAGTGTAAATCTTTGCATGTCCTCTTATTTTTATGGCCGATGTATGCTCCGTGAATTGAGCTATCATCACTTCCCCTGAGTCAAGCTTCTCAGAATGATGAAACTTGGTATCGGTCCCTCTTGTCAACCCAATCACGTTTACGCTATCTTCAATGGCTTTAATGACTACAAAATCACTTGAGAATTTTTCGTCCATTTCTATTCTCCCCCTATATCCTTAGTCTTTAATGAATGCCAATACTTCGGCCCGAGTACGATGGTCCTTTGCAAAAGACCCTCTCACCGCTGAGGTCACTGTTTTAGACCCTGGTTTTTTCACGCCCCGCATGGTCATACACATATGTTCAGCCTCCACTACAACCATCACACCATGTGGCTCCAGCTTCTCCATAATCGCATTTGCGACGGTCGATGTTATGCGTTCTTGCAATTGTGGTCGTTTTGAAACCGCCTCGACAGCTCTGGCTAACTTACTCAAGCCTGTCACTTTTCCGTTTTTAGGGATGTAAGCGACATGGGCTTTCCCGTAAAAAGGCACTAAATGATGCTCACAAACCGAGTAAAAAGGAATATCCTTCACAAGAACAAGCTCTTCATGATCTTCACCAAAAACCGTATCGAAATATTCTTTTGGATCCTGATTCAGCCCTGAAAATATTTCTTCATACATTCTAGCCACGCGCGCTGGAGTATCTAGTAACCCTTCTCTCCCAGGATCTTCCCCAACTGCCTCAAGAAGCATCTTCACCGCTTCTTCTATTTTTGCATGGTCGACATTTGCCATTCCCTTACCCCCTATTTAAATTGAACTAATATGTATTAGAAAAAAACACAAGACAAAACGCCTGGCATTTAATGTTCTTTCACCAAAAAGCTTTTTAACCCAGTATAAAGATCAATAAATAATTCATGTACCATTCATTGCATTCATTGATACTTATTATTATATTATCTTTTCTTCAGTATTCACTGCCTTTTATAATAGCATAGATAGAAATTAAGAAGCAAAAAAAGACCGCGTATGCACGCGGCCCTTTTTGTCGGTTAAGCACCCGTATGTAATGGTAAAATTACTTCACTGCATCTTTCAGTGCTTTACCAGGTTTGAAAGCTGGCACTTTGCTAGCTGCAATTTCGATTTCGTCACCAGTTTGTGGGTTACGACCTTTACGAGCCGCACGTTCACGAACTTCAAAGTTACCAAAACCGATCAATTGTACTTTATCTCCAGATTTTAGAGCTTCTAAGATTGTATCAAAAACAGCATCAACAGCTTTTGTAGCGTCTTTCTTAGAAATTTCAGTTGCTGTAACAACTTCATTAATTAATTCTGTTTTGTTCATGCCATTCACCTCCTCCCAAAAGGATCTTTATAAAAAATCATTATTACAACACGATAATAGTGATTTGATATTTAATTCAATGGGAACTTTTCCTACTGCTAACCATGTGTAACCTATCTTGAATAATTTTTCAAAAGGACACATCAGCTAAGTTAAAAATAGGTTGAAACCGCTGTTATAACGCGTTTTCTGTATGTAGATTATCACAAATCCTATTCGCTTAGCAAGGGAATTCAAAAAATAATGGGAATCTTTTCATAAAAAATTGTATAATTTATAAATTTTGTCTCCCGCTAATCATCATTTCCCTTTTTTATAGAAAGTAAACTCCTAATCCCACTGAAAATCGCATAACACTAGGGTTTTTAGAGATTCCATTAAAAACTTACTAAAAAATCGTATCGGTCAGATTCTTTTTACCCTTATAAGGACTGATGGAATCCTAACAATAAAAAGACCAATCCGACGAACGGAATTGGTCCCATTTAATAATACGGTTCCTTATAAAATGATCGCTATTAAACCACCACTACCTTCATTGATGATTCTTTCAAGCGTCTCCTTCAACTTATACCGAGCATTATCTGGCATCATGGCTAGTTTCACCTGAATTCCTTCTCTAACATATGAGCTTAGGCTTCGGCCAAAGATATCGGAATTCCAAATGGAGAGTGGATTATCTTCGAAATCCTGCATTAAATACCTGACTAATTCTTCACTTTGCTTCTCCGTACCAATGATCGGTGAAAACTCTGATTCGACATCTACCTTTATCATATGAATAGATGGGGCAACCGCCTTTAACCTGACCCCGAACCTGGCTCCCTGACGAATGATTTCCGGCTCATCCAAGCTCATATCGTTCAAAGATGGAGCCGCTACACCATATCCGGTTTGCTTAACCATCCTTAAAGCATCTGCTACTTGATCATATTCGGCCTTGGCATATGCAAAGTCCTGCATAAGGGATAGGAGGTGATCCTTGCCACGTATCTCGACACCGACAATTTCCTTCAGGATATCGTCGTAGAGTTCATCTGGGGCATATAAGTCGATTTCAGCCACACCCTGCCCCATTTCTATCCCCGCGAGTGCAGCATGGTCAATAAATTCAAACTCATTGAAATGCCCGACTACCCGGTCAACATCCCGTAGACGTTTGATGTCTTTTACAGTCTCTTTGACCGCTTCCTGATAGCTTTCCCTTAACCAATGGTCTTCTCGGAGGACCATTACCCAACTCGGAAGGTTGACGTTGACTTCAAGAACCGGAAACTCATAGAGAGCTTCACGAAGCACACTGTATACATCCGATTCGCGCATCCCTTCCACACTCATCGCCAATACAGGGATATCGTACTTTTCCTGTAAAGAATCCCTCAGTGCCACCGTATTTGGATGATGGGGTTGCACTGAATTAATGACGATAATAAACGGCTTTCCAACCTCTTTCAATTCTTCGATGACCCTTTCCTCGGCCTCTAAATAATCACTGCGGGGAATTTCACCAATTGTCCCGTCTGTTGTAACCACAATCCCTAAAGTCGAGTGATCCTGGATTACCTTCCGTGTACCAATTTCTGCTGCTTCATTGAAAGGGATCGGTTCTTCGTACCATGGAGTATGAATCATACGGGGCCCATTTTCATCTTCATACCCTTTGGCCCCAGGTATTGTATACCCTACACAATCGACTAATCGAATGTTCACTTCTAGACCTTCCGCTACCTGAATGGAGGCTGCCTGGTTAGGCACGAACTTAGGTTCAGTCGTCATGATTGTTCTTCCCGCTGCACTTTGCGGCAGTTCATCTTGAGCTCTTGCTCGGTCTGCTTCTGACGGTATATTCGGAATAACAACAAGCTCCATGAATTTTTTTATAAATGTGGATTTCCCTGTCCTGACAGCTCCAACTACACCTAAATATATGTCTCCACCGGTTCTTTCAGCAATATCTTTAAAAATATCTACCTTTTCCAAGGTATCCCCTCCCGAATTAGCGTTTTGGGATCACGATTATCCATTTACTCATGTTTAGGACACTATATGTCTATGATGTTGTCCGAAAAATTTATTCCGATTATTCCCGTACCCATACCTTCCTCCACCAACAGATTTTATATAAGGGTTTTTATTTTAAAAGTAAGATAAAATGAAGATAAAGAAATAACCCTTCCCCTACAATATATTTTGTAGAAGAAGGGTTATGACTATTTTGTGAGAAATATTGGGCTTTTACTTTTTTCATCGATGGTATATGGCAGTGAATAAGCTGGAACGAATTCCGAACTATCCACAAGAAGTTCCCGAATATCTTCTCCCGTCTTGATTCTTCCATCATGCTGCTGCAGTACATCATATAAATCCGGTGTGTAATCAACATAAAGATTTCCATCCCCATCCACCACTAAATAAAGATCCTTTTGTGAATAGGGGCTCGTAACAGTTGGTGCTTCCTTTAGACCCATCTTTTTATAATCAAGCGTAAAGACATTTTCCGATATCCTCTCTTTATAAGGGGGATACCCGTTACTTTGCTGATATGCCTGCAACCGTAAAGAAATATCTTGAATTTTCTGGGCCATCCGGACATCCAAAAGTTTCACCGTCGGATCGTTCTCTACGTTCACTAGGACATATTGAAAAACCCCTCCCGATTCATAAGCATTATCAGGCGGTTCCGCCATATACCTTGGTGAGATTTTCGTGAACTTGATTACATACTTTTGATAAATCGGAGTGTCCGCTTCTTTCGTCACAATGGGAAGAATCCCGCCTTCGTCTTCCTTAAATTGATCAACAGCGCTTTGAACGGATTGAATTTGTTCTTTATATGGTAATTGATTTTGAACTTTTTGCTTCTGAGGATACAAACAGCCTGTCAATAATCCAGAGATGCATAATAAACATAATATTTTGAAAGAATTTCTCATCATATCTCCTCACCTATTAAGTGGTTGGGCCGCTCAGAACAACGATAAGGATGATCAAGCCGGCTAGAAGCATAAGTATGTATGCAATAATTGCTGTTAAGCCTTTCCAGATTCCTTTTAGTTTATAACGACTTCCATAAATAAGTAGGATAGAGATAACCATAAAGCCCATCGCTATAAAGGATATCCACATTTTTTGCAGAGCTGGTGTCATATCATCTTCACTCCTTTTTCCAGAAATTATTATAACATACCAAATTACGTTAAAGGTATTAAATCGTTGTCCAAACTGTTTAAATTATTGCTCAATTAGCTTTTTCGTTTAAAAATAATGTTTAAAAAGTTAAGAAAAGAATAACCAGTTTGACAAAATAACAGCCCAGCAAAAACTTTTTTCATGAAGGATGCTATAGTCATTCACTTAGCCGAAAAGAGGCCAACACATGGTTTTGAATTGTTTCATAGCCCAATAGAAACAATGGCACTTCCACACGTCCAAAACCCTCTTGTGGAGTCACGATTCGAGTGATGATGAGTTCCCTTGGTTAACATTTACTGCTGACAGGGGAAAAACTTGAACATATGAAGGATATTTCTCCATAAAAAAAAGCAGAAGATAATAAGATATCTTCTGCCATTTGACTAAATCCCCCGTGCCGAGGTCAAATTACTAGTTTACTTTCGTTGCATTGTATGCTGATACCTTGTAACTCGCATCCTCAAATGCCCATTTTAATGAAATTCTTTTAACAGATTTACAGTCCATGGAATTATTTTTCCTGTCTATTATCCAATATGTTAAAAAGTTCTTCCATTTCATTGGTTTTTGAACGGTTCATCAAGAGATCAACAGCCTTCTTCACTTCTTCCCCATTAAATAACACACGATATAGGGCTTCAGTGATTGGCATGTTCACATCATACTTATGAGCTAGCTGATAGGCTGCTTTAGTCGTTCTGACACCTTCAACGACCATACCCATATTTTCTAATACTTCTTCTAGGTTTTGCCCTTTACCAAGCAAATTTCCGGCTCTCCAGTTCCGAGAGTGCACGCTTGTACATGTCACAATCAAATCGCCGATGCCAGCTAAACCTGAAAATGTAAGGGGATTGGCACCCATTGCAACTCCTAGTCGAGAAATTTCCGCCAGTCCACGCGTAATCAAGGCAGCCTTTGCATTATCCCCATAACCCAAACCATCCGTTATTCCGGCAGCCAAAGCTATGATGTTCTTCAAGGCTCCTCCGATTTCAACACCAACCAAATCCGGGTTCGTATAGACACGGAAAGAATGATTGATAAAAAGGTCTTGAACCTTTTCTGCGGCTTTCATATTTTTAGATGATACGGCAACCGTTGTTGGATGGCGCTTACTTACCTCTTCAGCATGGCTTGGCCCAGAAAGGACCACTATATCTTTAAGCCATTCCGGCGAAGAGACTTCTTCAATCATCTCGGAAATACGAAGTAGAGAATCTGGCTCGATACCTTTACTCACATGTACAATCGTTAACGGAATATCGTGAACCGCTTCAATTTGCCCAAGCACTTCACGATAGGCTTTAGTCGGAACAGCCAAAATAACGATTTCAATGCCACTTAAAGCCTTCTCCATGGAGGAATAGCCCTTAATCCCCAATGGCAGCTCAATGCCTGGCAAATATTTATTATTGGTATGTTCTACATTTATTTCATCAATCTGCTTCGGGTTATGTCCCCATAATCTCACTTCATGCTGGTTATCGGCTAACACCATGGCTAGAGCGGTTCCCCAGCTACCGGCACCAATAACAGCGATGCTTTCTTTTTCATTCACCATTGTACATACCGCCTTTCTATTTTCTTTGGCGTCCAAAAATCCGTATCGGCGTTCCTTCGAATCCAAAGGCATCCCGAATACGATTTTCTAAAAATCTCTCATATGAGAAATGCATTAACTCTGGATCATTAACGAATACAACGAAAGTAGGCGGCTTGATTGCCACTTGTGTCGCATAGTAAATTTTCAAACGGTTACCATTATGTGTAGGTGTTGGATTCATGGCCACTGCATCCATAACCACTTCATTCAGGATATTTGTTTGAACGCGTATAGCATGGTTTTCGCTAGCTCGATCAATGACCGGCAACAATGTATGCGTGCGTTTCTTAGTTAGGGCAGATAGATAAATAATCGGAGCGTAATCAAGGAATTGGAAATTATCCCGGATTTTTTCTTCAAATTCCTTCATCGTCTTTTCGTCTTTCTCGATGGCATCCCATTTATTGACCACGATGATAACCGCTCTACCCGCTTCATCAGCATATCCAGCAATTTTCTTGTCCTGTTCGCGGATGCCTTCCTCCGCATTCAGAACGACAAGAACAACATCAGAGCGTTCAATTGCTCTTAAAGCACGAAGAACACTATATTTCTCTGTGCTTTCATACACTTTCCCTTTTTTCCTCATACCTGCCGTATCAATGATGACATACTCTTTGCCATTGAATTTGTACGGTGAATCAATTGCATCACGTGTCGTACCTTCGATATCACTTACGATAACACGTTCTTCCCCCAATAAAGCATTCACTAGGGATGATTTACCGACATTTGGGCGTCCGATCAGACTGAATTTGATTACGTCGTCAGCATAATCCTGGCCACCGTATTTAGGGAAATGTTTAGCGGCTTCATCCAACAGATCACCAAGCCCCAGTCCATGTGAACCTGAAATTGGGAATGGATCGCCAAAACCTAGAGCATAGAAATCATAAATTTGATCTCTCATTTCTGGGTTGTCCACTTTATTGACAGCAAGAACGACTGGCTTTTTCGATCTATAGAGGATTTTAGCAACCTCTTCATCTGCTGGAGTTACACCTTCACGTCCATTCGTCATGAAGATGATAACATCTGCTTCATCAATGGCGATTTCAGCCTGCGAACGAATTTGTTCCAGGAATGGCTCATCACCGATGTCGATTCCACCTGTATCAATGATATTAAAGTCATGAGTTAACCATTCACCTGAACTATAAATCCTGTCTCTTGTTACTCCTGGAACGTCCTCAACGATTGAAACACGTTCTCCCACTATTCTATTAAAGATTGTTGATTTACCAACGTTTGGCCGACCAACTATCGCAATTACCGGTTTTGGCATTGCTATTCACCCTTTCTGCTACTATATCTCTGTCAAAGTCACGAAATTCATGAATGCATTCTTTTAATATTTCATCTGCACTGTGATTTTCATTAATTCCTTTTTAAGGAAAAGGCTGTATGGATCATCATATAAAGGAAACTTCCATCAGTACAAGAAAATACCTATACTGTTGGCAAGTTAAACGTATCAAGTATATACAGGCATGAGTCCGCCTATCCCCTTGTTCCTAAGAGAACATATGGCAAATCCGCTGCTTGCTAAACATGATTAAAAACAGCCAAGAAAAAATGAAGACAGCCAAAAAACACCTTCGGCAACAGCTTCCATTTAATATAATTAGAGCACTTTACGATTTATCTACAGACCTCTAACTATCCTATAGTACCAAATTTCTCACTAATCAACAATGATTGTATGCATAAAAGCCCATTCTCCTACAATATTCCCCGCAAAAACTCCTTATGAAAAGTATTATATTAAACAAATTTTCATCCTATCTATTGGGTAAAGTTCTCCTTCCTTTCCTCCGACAATACCCTTGCTTGTGATGATGCAAAAATATATCCACATAAGACCTCGAGCAATCGCCAAAGAGCATTGGTCGTCAATACCATGACTACATTATCATGCCATGCATAAGATAGCGCCACGTAAGTCATCGAATGGAAATGAAGGAGGCCTGAATACACAAGATCGCCCAGCGTCATTCCTAACAACAGTACCGACATGCGCGATTTCCAGTCTTTAAACAGTAAGAGAATCAAATAATTCAGGAAAATGCAAAGAAGATAGGGCGCCTTGATAAATAGCCAAATGGGATCTAGTAAAGAGAACAACTGAAAACTTGCATAGGCCAGAGTGACAATCAAACTTCCTATAACAAGCTCTATTGTTTTCAAGGGAGATCGCTTTCTTATGTATACACACAGAATAAGAAAAAGATATAGCCCACTAATATGCATAGTAAAGGAGGATACCTCAAGGGTATATCCCACAAGGACCATGATAGCTAACAGATGGAAAAGGAAATCGAATCGATAGGCAACGGTTTTAGGAATAAAAAACATGACACATACCCACACTATCCATGAAACCCAATAAAAAAATATTCCATCCATAATAGCTTCTCCCCTTTTTAAGAAACATTATGGGTTATTTATGGTAAGAATAAACATGGCGATTTTTTTGATAAGTTACTAAATGCATGCCTGACAATAAAGGAGGTGTAATCTCGTGGGCAAAGACCGCCAAGAAAAGAAATTAAGGGAAAGCAAACGTTTGGAATCGGATCGGGACCAGTCCCTCGATAAAAAAGGGGCAACCAAGCTGGAAAGTCCTGAAGATGCAAGAAATAGAAACCATTGACCACTAAAAAAAGAGCACCTCTATTGTCATGATAACAATAGATGGTGCTTCTTTTATTGTCATTTTGCATAGGAAGTGCAGTCTATCCCTCTTTGAGTCAACCAGTGATAGGTATCACCGGAGATCACGACCTTTGCCTTTCTAAGCTCGGAAATATTAATAGCACCAAGTGCCGTCATAATAATCTTAAAATCGTCATGTATGTAATTTATTTCCCTAATTAGCTGCTCTAAACCGCTTTCTTTGTGCACCTTCAAGAAATGGCCAGCTATCCCTATTCCTCTTGCTCCTAAAGCTAAGCTTTTGGCAATCTCTAAAGGATTCTGAATACCGCCTGAACCCACGACTGACAATGCGGGTGAAACATTTACCGCTTCTACTATGGAAGCAGCAGTGGGAATACCCCATTCATTAAAATATCCGAGTATTTTGGAGCGTCTTTCATTTTCAATCCTAGCAAAATTCGTTCCACCGAAACCGCCCACATCTATTATGGAAACTCCAACAGAATGCAATTGCTCTACGGTTTCCTTACTCATGCCAAACCCTACTTCTTTTATTATGAGTGGAACTCCTAAATTTTTATTGATTTCTTCTATCCTAGACAGTATACCTGCAAAATCCCTATCTCCTTCAGGCATGGTCAACTCTTGAATGGCATTGATATGAATCTGGAATGCATCAGCCTCAATCATATCGCTCGCTCGCTTTGCTTGTTCAACAGTGGCTTCACCACCAAGATTTCCAATGAGGATTCCATTAGGATTCTCTTGTCTTACCACTTTATATGAAGCTTCCTGACTTGGATCTTTAATGGCTCCCATTTGTGAACCGACTGCCATTGCCATTCCAGTTTCCCTGGCAGCAATGGCCAGTTCCCTATTGATTTTTTCAGTTTCCAGTCCACCGCCGCCGGTCATGGCATTTATGGAAATTGGCGAACTTAATGTAAGTCCGCCAATTTCCACCGTAATATCCACATTATCCAATGAAATCCCAGGTAAGCTTTGGTGAACAAACGAAACATCTTCAAACCCGGATTTACGTTGCTGGCCTGTTTTCAATGCAATGTTTATATGGTCTAATTTTCGTTGTGCTCTCTCCAAGGCTCTCTCCAATTATTATCTTATTTTAGTTTTTTTAATTGATCGCCAATCATTTCACCAAGCTGGAACCCTTTTGTTTCAGCTGGAATTTCATAATCCGACGAGTAATTAGATTGTGGATCTTCCAGTTCTTTAATGCTTAATGATAACCGTTGATCCGCTTCATTGACGTCCAAAATCTTCACTTTGACCGACTGACCCTCTTGCAGGACTTCCTGCGGTGTTGCTATATGTTTGTGAGATATTTGTGAAATATGGACCAATCCTTCCACTCCGGGAAAGATTTCAACAAAGGCACCGAAGGAAACAAGACGTTTAACTACACCTTCTTGTATCGATCCTTTTGCTGCTTTATCAGCGATATCCACCCATGGTCCAGGAAGGGTATCCTTTATGGATAAAGAAATTCTCTCGTTATCACGGTCAATCGAAAGAACTTTCACCTGTACTTTATCGCCTTCAGTCACGACATCTGACGCTTTATCGACATGTTGGTGAGACAGTTGAGAAATATGAACAAGTCCGTCTACGCCACCAATATCAACAAAAGCTCCGAAATCGGTTATTCTTTGTACAGTTCCCTCAATCACTTGGCCACTTTCAATTCCATCAAGAACACTAGCTTTCTGCTTTTCCTTTTGCTCCTGTACAACTGCCCGATGTGAAAGAATCAAACGGTTCTTATCCTTCTCTAGTTCGACAATCTTGAATGTTAAAGTTCGGTTTTTGTAATCAGAAAAGTCCTCAACAAAGTAGTCTTCTACTAAAGAAGCTGGAACAAAACCACGTACGCCTAGATCTACAACAAGTCCGCCTTTGACAACATCTTTGATTTCTGCTTCAAATACGACTCCATTTTCAAATTTTTCTTCTAGGTCATCCCACGCTTTAAGAGCATCAATTTTACGTTTTGATAGAATAAGAGCTTCTTCTTCCACTTTGATAACTTCAAGCTCTAAGATGTCTCCTTCTGAAACGGCATCAGATGCTTTTTCGACATGCAGGCTTGACAACTCACTGATAGGAATGATTCCACCGGACTTGCTGTTTTCCACATCGACAATGACCTGTTTTTCTTCTACCTTTGAAACGGTTGCTTTAACTTGATCCCCAACATTGTAATTGTTCACTTCTACTTGATTCATATCTTCTGTCATTACTAACTCCTCCTTAACCCATGACTGATCAGCAAATTCATCGGCCATATATTTTATTTAAAGTGATTGGATAAATACACTTTTTATAAAGATAAACCAGCCTCTTTTTAGAGTAAAAAGGTCAAATTACCTTTTTTATTCCTATAAAGGAATATTACCCCTAATTTATAAATTCTAACAAAATCAGTGAATTGTCAAGCGGAAAGGATTATTTATGTTCAGAAATCAATTTTCCGATATGCGCCATAACGATCTTGGTCGCTTCATCAGCTGAAATCCTTTTCTCCCGATATTCTGTAAAGTCAATTGGTGGGCCGTAAACGACCTTTAGAGGGCGCAATAATTTATATGGTCCAATTATCGCACAAGGAATTATCACAGCTTCGGATCGCAATGCGAAAAAACCGGCTCCTGCCAATCCTTCTTGCAATTCACCCGTTTTGCTTCTGGTACCTTCGGGAAATAGCCCAAGTACTTTGCCTTCTTTTAAAAGCTTCAGCCCTTTTCTAAGTGATTCCCGATCGCTATTTCCCCGCTTTACGGGAAAAGCGTTTACCCTAGGTAATATACCCTTTAATATAGGTGCATGAAACAACTCTTCCTTCGCCATGAAGTGAATATCCCTAGGAGACGTCATTCCGACGACGGGCGGGTCCAAATTATCAATGTGATTGGCACAAATCAGCACCCCTCCCTCTTCAGGTATATTTTCCTTCCCTAACGTTTTAACCCTATAAGCAGGCATTAAAACGCCTTTTACGACGTTTTTACCAAAAGTATAAAAATCCAAGGTCATCTTTTCCTTTCTTCTATCAATGACATGATACTTTCTGCCACTTCTTGGATGGATAGCGAAGTCGTGTCAATCTCGACAGCATCCTCTGCCTTTTTCAAAGGGGAAACTTCTCTCTCGGAGTCGAGCTTGTCCCTAGTTGCAATTTCTTCTTTTAAGATCTCAATATCAGAAGGGAATCCTTTTAGTAGATTTTCCTGATGTCTTCGCTGAGCCCTTTCATCCACAGAAGCAATTAGGAATACCTTAACCTCGGCATTCGGCAGTACATGGGTACCTATATCTCTGCCGTCCATGACCACTCCGCCATTTTCACCAAACATTTGCTGCCTTCTAACCATTTCTTCCCGAATGCTTCTGTGCTTTGCCACTTCTGAGACAGACCCAGTCACTTCATTGTTTCTAATTTGAGCGGTAACATCCTCATTATCCACAAACACCAATTGTCCCGCTTCACTCGGTCTTAAAGATATATCGGTATCAATCAACATATTGAATAAAGCGTTCTCATCATTCAGGGCAACCCCGTGATTCAACGCTTTATAAGTTAATGACCGGTACATCGCACCTGTATCTACATATATGTAATTGAACTTTTCTGCAACAATTTTTGCAACCGTACTTTTTCCAGCAGCAGCTGGTCCATCGATTGCAACTGATAATTTTTTTGTCATAAATCCTCCCAAGAATCCTACGATCATGATGATAGTTTACTACCCCTTCATTTTATCACAATTAGCGAGAAAAAGATTAATAAAAGGGCGTGTCAATTGAAAATCACGTCTGTTTAAAACACCTTATCGGTATTTATCCGAGATTCCTTGCTAAAGGCGTGTTCATCTAGAAAAAGGCGGGAATCCCGCGCTTTTATTTTGATGTCCCATTAAAGGTTTCAATAATTTTAGTATAGTTATTTGTATTGACCCCTTCATACTTTGAAAGCTTTGTCAGCTCAAAGATGCGATCTTCCTTACTTAGAAGAAGTTGAAAAAAAAGCAAACAGATTAGTTGGATGATTATCACTTTAATTAAAAGCCTTTCAATTGTTTTCATGAACTGTCCCTTCCAAACTAGGTAATACAATCAGTATGGAAAGAAATCCGACTTCTCATTCACCTCAATTACATATACAGACCTTTTTTCTTCAAGTCCACTTGCTTTTCAAAAATGAACCTCATCAATGTTTGAACCTCATTTCTTGGAGGGTCTATAAATTGAATATGAAGTAACCTATTGCCATGGTCCTTCTCCGTCACCCTTATCACTTTACTTTTCAACCGCAAGTATTGAATTTCCCCTGACTTTAATGTAAGGGCCATCCATAGATATAGTTCTGAGACAGATCCGATATCCACCCCTTTTAAAAGCCTGATTGAAGCCCCACCCGCACTGATGTCCTCGGTCAGGGCTCGGAATGGGGAAAACTCATACTGTATGGGATGCAATGCGATATCCACCGTTACATCAAGACGGACATACTGTCTCCTCTGAATTTTCACAAACGTCTCTACTTCGGGTACCATTAGTTGAATCATCGGGATTTGCCCTTTCACTTTGCCCAATACCTCGGAATCAAAAATATAAACGGCTTGTTCCTCATCCGTAAAGGAAATGTTCAGTTGAGTTCCATCCACTAGAAATACAACTTTTCCCGTCTCGATATTTATGGGGTAGTCTACGTAAACGCAACCAGATTCCATTTCTACGACCATACATTTAAACTTTTCCTTTTGGGAAGAGTATTTTTGCTCTAGCGTCAGCATATCACCTATTTTAAACATTGTGTCTACACGTCCTTCGTTATTCTTAAAAAGGATCACCACTGAAGGAATTAATGAAATTAAACCCTTAATTTATTCCACATAATCCATAAAAAGTTTATTTGTATTATGTCATGGAAATGGAAAAAGGAAAAGTACCTAGGCACTTTTCCCTATATTTATTTTAGATATTAGTGTGGATGTTATATTAGATTAACTTTTCATAAACAGGTTCTGCATTTTTCAATTTTTCTACCTTTTCTTCCCTGCCGTTGTCAGCATTAATGAAAATTCGGTAGGTATCTTCCTTAATCGTTCCAAGAAACTCGTAACAAAGTACCTCTTCACCTATGTCATTTATAATTAATGCCTTTCCCTGCTCCATGATTTTGACGTTCGGATTAATTTTTTCTTTCGCTTCTTTTTCTGTAATTGTGGCGTCACCAATATCCCTAATCTTATTTGCTTTTAAATATTCTTCTGCAGAAAATCCGATGATGGATCCATCGTCCAAAGCCACTTTTACCTTGACCGAGTCTGGGTAAACCCTTATTCCATTGACAGAAGAGACAAAATTAAACAGACCTATGTGACCATATTGCACACTTTCAAACAACTCAAGCGATCTAAAGTCATGTTTCTTAAGAAAAGCGGATGCTTTACCGTAAGCTTGATTTAAATCAATATTCGTTTTTTGCACCTCCCGATTATTGATATACCAGATGGGATAACCACCCTTTTTGGTCATATCCATATTCACCTCGGTATCCTTTTCCTTATCCAGGATACTTATGCTATAAAATCCATAATCAGAGCCTTTTCCGTTTTCTTCAACATTTACTTTTACATTTTCACTTTGATTATTTGAATACGCTCGCGCGGCCGTGACAGCCTCTTTTTTCGTCAATGCTTTCCCGTTTAAATTTTGATAATTTTTGTCCTTCTGCTCTGCAGAGATATATGTTGGATTCATTTCATTCGTTTCACCATATCCTGCGACTTTTTTCTCTACCGTTTTAAACCCATCAATGATTGTATTATCATTATTCTCTTTACCCGTCGCTAGCGCTAACTCGACATCCATCCATCTTAAATTATTTTTAAGTACAAGATATTGCACTTTTCTTAACTCACCTTGAATATCTCCAGCTTGAGTATACAAAGAATTTAAATTCGCGTATTCTTTATCGCTCAGCGGTTGCTTTTCCAAATCACGAACCGCCGTTCGGTAACTGAAGTCTGCGATTTTCGATAAAAGTTCTTCTGTCTTATTAAAAGGAAGTAAGGTCAGTGGCAGCTGCCCAACATCACTCTGTGCCTCAGAAGTGATTCGCCAAACGTCGGTAAGGGCTGGACTTAAAGAATGTTGTGAATTCATGGCGAGCGTACTCCCAATTTTGTCATGTAATAGGTCCACCTGATAGCTTAAATCATGAAAGGCCCGCTGATACGTGTTTTCGGCATTAATTAATACAGCATTTTTTTCTTTATGTTCTTGGTATCCCCAAAAGGCAGTTCCTCCAACGACTAGAACAAGCAGGATAATTACTATATTCCTAACCATAATTCATCACCTCTTTACTTACAGAAAATATGCTTTCCGATTTTTTTAATTTGTGGTCTGGACCAAATCCACTTGCTTGTTGCTGTTTCAGGATTGAAATAATATTCCGCATTACCGCTTGGGTCCCAACCGTTAATCGCATCCAAGACCGCTTCTTTCGCCCTTTCGTTCGGAGTCAACCAAATTTGCCCATCCGCAACTGCCGTGAACGCACGAGGCTCAAAAATCACGCCTGAAACGGTATTTGGGAACGAAGCGCTCTCCACCCTATTGAGGATCACTGCGGCCACTGCAACCTGCCCTGTATATGGTTCGCCTCTGGATTCCCCATATACGGCATTTGCCATCAGTTGGATATCATTCTGTGAATATCCTCCTGGAAGGTTCGCAGATGTAGCGGTACCTGTAGACTTATTATCCGATGTAGAGTCATTCGCCTTACTTGTTGAGGCATTCTCTTTATCTTTAACTTTTACTTGCTTATCAATGTCGACTCCCCCGTAATAGGTAAACTCATTTCCTTTATTGATCTGGTCATGGACAAATTCCTTATTGAAATTAGATGCATCTGAAAGTTTCTTTTTTGTCGTTGACCCTGCAAGACCGTCGATCGGCAGGCCGAAGTCTTCTTGGAAATTACGTAGTGCCCAATAAGTTCCCCAGCCATATGCCCCATCGATTTTCCCTTGATAATAACCAATGTTTTGTAAGCGTGCCTGTAATTCAATTACATCATCGCCAACAGCGCCCCTTTGAATAACTTGACTCGAAAAGGCATTTGTTCTTGTTTCCGGGAAAATTCCGAAACAAATCGTTATGCATGAAAGTAGCAAGAGCCACTTCCACGTTGACGAAATTCCTTTCATCAAAAACACTCCTCTTTACTTGAATTAACGTTATTCTATTTTCTTCTTAACCCGCGCTTTTATTCCAAGGCAATAAAAAACGGAGTGGGCAAATTATGCCAACACTCCGAAATAAGAAATAATATTATTTACTTAGATAATGATTTTGAGAAATCTTTTCTGCATGAAACTTTGACAATAAACGGGCTTTTTTCACTTTTTTCATTCCCAGCCACCATAGGTAAATCATAAAGGGCATGATTAAATGTACCCAGAACTTCTGGGAAATTAAAATATAATCATAGATGCCATGTAACAAAATCGGGATAATCAATGCCAGGAATACGTACAACCTATTATTATCAGCGGAAAATTTTGCTTTACCCAAATAATACCCCATGATTACGCCGAACAAGGCATGGCTCGATACCGGCAGGATCGCTCTACTGAAAGCATGCTCCACACCATTCGCTAGCAGGTACAAAATGTTTTCCATTGTTGCGAAGCCAAGGGAAACTCCTGCCCCATAAACGATCCCATCATATGGTTCATCAAAGGCAATATGCTGATAAATGACGTAGATAAGTATGAACCACTTAAAAAATTCTTCAAGCAAAGCTGCCCATAAAAATGCATTGGCGAGATTAGTATCTAAAATGTGTTCCGTTTCGAGCACATATTGTATAAACATAATTGGTAGAACAAGGAATACACCGAATAGAAAAGTTTTGATGACCACCGAAATGGGTTCGGTATCATATTGATCTTTCAAATAAAAGTAGCTGAGTAACGCCAACCCTGGCGCAATAGCCGCTGACAAAATGACCAGCATGGCCGACCTCTTTTCTTTTCCTTAATCGTACCATGGAATGGAGAAAAATAAAATCCTGTAATTAGTCTTCCTGTTTTTTTACTTGGTCAATATTTAAAGTGCTTTCCGTCTATAGCTGCTTCACTCGCCAGAATGATTGCTAATTTAATACGCGCTTTTTTACTGTCATAATCCGCGCCTAGAATCACTCCTCTATGCTTTAAGTCTGCAGCACTACCTACATAGTCATATGCGGGGTATACCTTCCCCTCCTCAGCAGCTGTAGTCATGACGATGGTAACCCCTTTATCGATTGCATCTTGGATGGCAGGCACCATGTGCGGGGTTACTTGACCTCTACCAACCCCCTCAAGTACGATTCCTTTGGCATCATGTTCGACAGAAGCCTTAATATAAATACCATCGGCGCCGGTGTGGCATTTGATGATATCAACTCTCGGTATATTACGTTGAATCTCAAAACTCTCCCTGTATAATGGTTTTTGATAGATGCTAACGACTTCGTTATCAATAATCCCCAAGTACCCATACCCATAGGATTCGAATCCTTGTAAATTGGAAGCATGTACTTTCTTAACATACTTTGCCGAATATATCCTTTCGTTAAAAACTACGACTACCCCTACATTTTCAAGAAGAGGGCTCGCAGCAGTTAAGATAGAGTTTCTTAAATTGGAATACACATCTGTTCCAACTTCTTGCGGAGACCGTTGCGAACCTGTCACCACAATCGGGCGATTGTCATTAATTGTGAGATCCAAGAAGAAAGCCGTTTCCTCTAATGTATCCGTACCATGGGTCACAACTATTCCAGCCACATCCGGATCTTTCAATTCTTCTTGAATTGCTTGTTTAAGTTCATCCATTCTATTTAAATCCATGGACATGCTCGGTATTTGAAAAAGATCAACCAGTTTAACTTCAATTTCCTTTGGTAGCTCGCAAAGGGATGCCAACTCTTTTCCACTCAAAGCGCCTGATGATAACATGCCGCCCGTGGTTTCTTTACTTGCAATCGTTCCACCTGTCGTGATTAATGATATTTTCTGCATTGTTACCCAGCTCCTTATTTACATATCCTTTGAAGCTAAATGTTGAGCAATTAATCCGCCGTGGAACCTGCCATTTTCAATGAAAATTTCATTGGCATTATTTCCTGCTGCCAGGACACCCGCGATATAAAGGCCTTCAACATTTGTCTCCATCGTCTTCTCATCATAAGTAGGTCTTCCTGTTTCTTGATCAATCGAAATGCCCATTGCTGCTAAAAATGAATGATCGGGGTGGTAACCCGTCATGGCAAATACAAAATCGTTTTTAATTACCTTATGCACGTCACCAACATGATAAGCCACACTATCTTCAGTGATCTTATCTACAGTGGCGTTAAATTCCATCACGACTTTACCATTACGGACCAATGACTCGAACTCAGGAAGAATCCATGGTTTAATACTTGTAGAAAATTCGGATCCTCTATAAAGGACTGTAACCCTTGCCCCGGCCTTGACCAATTCCAGTGCTGCATCCACACTTGAGTTTTTACCACCAATGACAGTAACGTCACAGTTAAAGTAAGGATGTCCCTCCTTGAAATAATGGAACACTTTAGGAAGCTCTTCGCCCGGAATGCACATATAATTAGGATGATCATAATAACCTGTAGCTACGATGACACGTGACGCCGTATAATTACCTTTAGATGTTTTAACGAAAAAGCGTCCGTCATCCTGTTTTCTCACTTCTTCAACCTTCTCGAACTTATGTACCCGTAATTCTTTTCTCCTGACAACTTCCCTATAGTAGGCCAGTGCCTGATTTCGCACGGGTTTCCGATTTTCGGTAATGAATGCCGTATCCCCTATTTCTAACTTTTCACTGGAACTGAAAAAGGTCTGATGGGTAGGATATCGATAAATGGAATCGACTACGTTTCCTTTTTCTATAACAAGGGCCTGAATTCCCTCTTCTTTTAGAGCAATAGCAGCTGACAGTCCACATGGGCCCCCACCGATTATAATTACTTCTTCTTCATTCATTTTACACGCACTGCCTTTCCAACAATAATATTAAGTTATATTCTTCTCCTATTAAAAAATCCTATCATTAAATGATAGGATTTTTTACATATCTTTTCAATGATAATGCTCGTACGCTCTAGCAATACAAGTTAATCATACATCATTAAATTATTAAATCCATCCACGGAAGCGAGATGCTTCTGCCATTTTCCTAACACCGACCATATATGCTGCCAATCGCATGTCAACACGTCTGGATTGGGAAAGATCATAAATGTTATTGAATGATTTCACTAGTATTTTTTCGAGCTTTTCGTCAACTTCTTCTTCAGACCAATAATATCCCTGATTGTTTTGGACCCATTCGAAGTAAGATACGGTAACGCCCCCAGCCGAAGCCAAGACATCAGGAACCAATAAGATTCCACGATCCGTTAGAATTTGCGTAGCTTCTATAGTAGTCGGGCCATTGGCTGCTTCAACCACGATGGAAGCTTTAATGTTTGAAGCATTCTCTTCCGTGATTTGGTTTTCAATGGCGGCTGGAACCAAAATATCGCAATCCAATTCTAGAAGTTCTTGATTAGTGATTGTCGTTTTGAACAGTTTTGTAACCGTACCGAAACTGTCTCGACGGTCAAGTAAATAATCAATATCCAAACCATCTGGGTCATGAAGTGCACCATAGGCATCGGATATACCGATCACTTTAGCACCGGCATCATGCATGAATTTCGCTAAGAAACTACCTGCATTCCCAAATCCTTGTATGACGACTCGTGCCCCTTTAATATCAATGCCGCGTTTCTTAGCCGCTTCATTAATGCAGATGGTCACACCTTTAGCTGTTGCAGATTCACGTCCATGAGATCCACCTAGTACAAGAGGTTTACCAGTAATGAAACCAGGCGAGTTGTATTCATCTATACGGCTATATTCGTCCATCATCCACGCCATGATTTGTGAATTAGTAAATACATCTGGTGCAGGAATATCCTTTGTGGGTCCTACGATTTGGCTGATTGCACGGACATAACCCCGGCTAAGTCTCTCCAATTCCCGGAAGGACATATTACGTGGATCACATACAATTCCACCCTTCCCACCACCATAAGGAAGATCAACAATGCCACATTTCAAGCTCATCCAAATGGACAGTGCTTTTACTTCACGTTCCGTCACATTCGGATGAAAACGAATGCCACCTTTTGTAGGACCAACAGAATCATTATGCTGTGCCCTATATCCTGTGAAAATTTTGACGGAACCATCATCCATACGAATTGGCATTTTCACCGTCAATAATCGTAAAGGCTCTTTTAAAAGCTCAAATACTTCTTCAGGATACCCCAGTTTGTCCAGTGCTTTATGTATTACTGTCTGGGTAGACTTTAGCACGTCATGTTTTTCTTCCTCATTCACATGGCTATTCCCTTTTGCCGATTCCATTATAGTACCCCCTATATAATCTAGATCCATTATTATTAGTGATAAGTGCTCTTCAGTGCTAGTATACACCTTCGCAATATTAAAGCAAAGAGTAAAAATGGGAATTTAAAAGTTAGAAATATTCAAAAAATGAAAACGGTAACATTTACGTTTATATACTTGATACTTCCCCTAATCTTAGAGGTTAAACCGAAAAGGAACGAGGTTATCCAGGCAAACCGTTTTCGGCTATATTTGAAGTGTCTGCCCTGTCTCCTCTTTTCTACTAAATGAAATGCGTGATTAAAACATGTATGGCTTCCTTTTCAATTAGGCGGGTTCCGTATTCATTTATGCGGGATAATGTCAGCGTCGAAGCATGGCCATATTCGGCTGCAAGGGAGATGACCGTTTCATAAGTTGCATCCCTAACACCCTCAATCAATAAATAGTATTTTCCTTCATAAAAATAAAGGGCACTATTGAGCATCCCTTGGAGGGTCAGACGATGACACAACTGAATTACATCTTCAAAATCGTGGAAAACATAAAGAATATGGGGAGATTCATCAACTTTAACCTGCAAATCCAGAAATTCTTCTTCCTCAGTAAATAATTCTTCTTCATCCTTCGTTACTATAATGATCAACCCTTGAGCAGGTAGGGAAAATATTTCAATGGCAATCGAACCACTCATTTTAAAACTGAGCTCTTCACAAGCTTCTTCCACCATATCTTGAAACAATTTGTGCACTTTCAAGGAATTCCCTAAGATGTCTTCTTTTGTGATGCCTCTATCAATTAAATCATCGAGGGTCAAAAAAATCTTAATCTTATTGTTCGTTAATCGTTCCAGTTTCATAAAAAAATGCCCCCTGGTTTCCATCTTCATACATCATATGAAGACTTGGTCTCAAGGTGCATATCCATTATTTATGAGGAAAACATTAAAATTTCAACCACTTATTCCAATCCGATTGGAGACCGCCAATGAATACATGCTTGAATTTATTACGGTCATCGTCAGAAAGATGATTCAGCGCTTCTCCCCCAAGACCTATTTTCAGGTCAGGGAACTCCTGCCATAGCTCATCTATCAACTTTAAAGTTCCCGGGAGATTCTCAGAAAGCGAACATGACATAAAGAGGTAAGATGGTTTGATTATATTCAATACAGTAAAGAGGTCTTCATCAGCTATCGATTCACCTAAATAAACCGTTTCATACCCTTTTCTTTTTAAGAAGATTGTGAAAATCAGCAAACCGAATTCATGCTTTTCCCCTGGCGCACAAACGGTTAGTGCTTTTGGCAATAAACCACTTGTCGGGATAGTATGCATAATCGAACTGATTCTAGCTTTGATAATGGATGAAGCAAAATGTTCATGGGCTGAAGTAATTTCACCATTTTCCCATTTATTGCCTATTTGAACCAAGATACCTCCAAGTACTTCAACTACCGTTTGCTCGATACTGTACATACTGAATGCCTGACTAATAATCAGCTGGGCCTTATTTTCATTGAAGCTTAACAGTGCATCAAGGAGTTCATTCGCTAATTTGAGCGTTTGTTCATTATTTTGCTTGGTTTCGTGGACATCTTCCGCTATCCTTTCAGATCCTTCAAGCAACGAAACGGCTTGACTAATCGTGAACCCTTGGTCTGTTTTATTGATTAACCACTTTAGGATTTGCAGATGCTTTTCCGTATACAATCTGTGACCTGAATCATTCCTGATAGGTTCAATAAAGTGATAACGTCTTTCCCACGCCCGTAAAGTACCTGGCTGGATACCTAGCAGTTTAGAAACTGCCTTAATATTATATTTACCTTCTTGCATAAGTTTACAAGGCCTCCAATAACAGAACATCATTGATGAAATTATAGTGGATTAATTCCACTCTGTAAAATTCAAATATGCTCATTGAGTTAACGGCCTAATAGATTTTCTCCAAAACCTCTCCATATTCTGTAGATTTCCCTTTTTTCAATGTGAACAGATGGGTTTCCGGCTTTGCCTCAAGCCTTAATGGCACAGTACTTGTCCCATATCCATTACTAGTTATGTACATGCATTCCATTTCGTTCCTTATGCCTCCCAAACGATATGGGCCAAATCCAAATATGCGTATCTGCCCACCATGGGTATGCCCCGAAAGAACGAGACTGATACGATTTTCTGACTTTAGTTGTTCTTTAACAAGTGGATTGTGACTGATCAAAATCCGAAAATGCTCATCCCCGCAGTCCGAAAGAGCAAGGTCGAGTCTGTCTCTTTCAACGGAAATATCATCTATGCCTAAGAGAGCAACCTTTTCTCCTGATTCCGACTCAAAAGAAACGGAAGTGTTATCCAATATCTTGACCCCGAGATTCAGAAGTGAGGCATCCAATTCATGAAAGTCTCCTTCGTAATCATTATTCCCCCATACAAAATATATAGGTCCAATCTCTTTCAGTTTCAAGATATTTTTTTCTACCCGCTCTAAGGGGACTCCACTTTCCCTGATATCCCCTCCAATAATGACTAAATCCGCTTTACCAACGACATCTTCGATTAAACGATCCGATATAATTCTCCGATGTAGATCGGAAATAAAAAAAATCCGAATTTCCCCAAATCCTTCCGGAAAGTTGCTGAAATATAAATCCTGGATAAGTAGCCTATCTTGTTTAGCTGTACGCCACATGTAAAAAACCATCACACATATAAGCAGTAGCAAACCCAAAAACACATAAACCAAAAACATCTTTCATTAAACCTTCTTTCTTTTCAATTACCGAAATCCTTCCGAAACTTACTCATAAAACCATAATACCCGCTATTCAATATTCCTAACTAGGAGTTTATTTATTTTCATGAAATAAGTTAATATCATAGTTCTTCTTCATCATGTCAAATACCTTGTGCCGATTTTTCCATTCATCCTCTTTTTCCCACAACTGTTTGCTTTTGTTGATAATTTCACATCGAAGCAATTGAAATTCCTTTTCTGCTTTATCCATTTTCTTTTTGATCATCATCATATAACCATAGATTCCGGTCGTCGCAGCCAAAAATAAAAAATGGCTAAAATGGTCAACAAAGACACTGAACATCTTAAAGAACGAATAGGAATAAGGAACAACTATATATAAATAAAGATATATCAAGAAAAGAGCAGCGATAATCATTGTTGCCCATAAACTATGAAGATGCTTCTTTTTGAGCGTCTCGAATTTTTTTTTGCGGACCACAACATTCTGTAACATTTGTTTTGCCGCCTGATCGGTTTTATCATCCAATAAAATGATTGCCGGTTCCATTTATCTTCCCCCTCTTTCCTAATCCTTCAAATCATGATATGAGGTTGTCTTGGAAAAAATGATAATGGGGGCGGACCTTTACTATAAATAACCCAACCTTAGGAAAAAAAGCACCCTGTCGATCTTAAGAGACAGAGTGCTTTTGCTTTTACTTTTTCAGTGGTATCTTCAAGACTTGTCCCTTCGAAATCTCATTGCCATTCAGCCCGTTCCATTTCTGAATTAGCGCAATGCCTTCCTGCGATTTGTAGTAGTTCATCGCAATCCTGAACAATGTCTCTTCTGCCTGAACCGTATGGTAAACAACTTTATATCCGTCAGCCTCCGATTTGGTAGCTGCGGCATCCCCAGAAGCTACTTTATTATCTGCTTCTTGTTTGGCTTTCGCTTCCGCTTCTGCTTTAGCCTTTGCTTCTGCCTCTTGTTTGGCCTTCGCTTCCGCTTCTGCTTTAGCCTTTGCTTCCGCTTCTTGTTTGGCTTTTACTTCCGCCTCTGCTTTAGCCTTTGCTTCCGCTTCTTGTTTGGCTTTTTTCTTTGCTCTTTCTTCTGCAGCCTTATCTTCCTCTTGCTTTTTTTCTTTAAGCTTAGCAGTATCTTTTTCTTCTTTTTCCTTAATATCCCCGGCCGTTGCCGTTGTCGGCACAGCCTCTTCTATAGTTTCTTCGTCATCACTAAAATTCACCACTTCACTACTTTTGGTATCCTTTTCAGGCCTATCCTGAAGGTATGTATAAAGACTATAAAATCCTATAGGAAGCAAAATGAAAAATAGCGATAATAATTTAATCATTGGGAACTTTATCTTCACTTTGCTTTTTTTCTTTTTACTCTGATGAACCTCACTTCTTTTTGGTAAAGATGACTTCACCTTATGACGATCGGATCGCGTACGAAGTTCTCCAGCTTGATCGTTTTCATTCTCTTTTACACGACTCATCTAAGTCACCACCCTCTTCACATACTGCCAGCTTTACATACTTATGTCTTATTAATATACCGAGGATAAAATCTATTAAAAAATGGGCTGTGATCGTCACTAAAATATTTTGGGTCCATTCAAACAAAAATCCGATGAGAAAGCTTAAAAGCGTCACATTCAAAAATAAAAACCAATTAAATAAGTAACGATAATGAACCGCCGCAAAGATAATGCTCGTCCACAATAAGCCTATATGTGTCTGCATAACACCACGAAATAATAATTCCTCGCTAACCGCTACTAACAAAGAGACGATAAAGATCATGGGATATGGTAGGCTACTGAAAATGCGTTCATTGACTCCACCATCATCCTGATAGGAAACAGGGGTCACTTTCATCATAACCACATCAAAAATGACCACTAAGATTCCAGCAGGGACACCTATCAACAAAATATCCATATCTTTAATGTCAAATAAAGAACGAAAGGTAGAAAAATCTTCAAATAAGATAATACCTAAAAAAAAGCCAATCGTTAAGAGAATAATTTGGGTCAGGAACAAATTATATAGTAACTGTTTGTCTGTCAGCTGTTTAATTAATTGCGCCTGCTTATTTTTCATGCCCATTATCCTTATCCAATAAGATAAAAGCTAATTCCTGTTTCCATGTAGAATATGAATTACCCTGCTGTTCCTTTACTGCCGGCCATACATCCAAGATATTTTTTGCATCTATTCCACAACGATCGCAACATACGTCATTCCCTTTTTGCTGCTCTTCTTCAAAATAATGCAAAATGCCCAAACGCCTACATATTTTAGTATGAATCCAATTCAAAAAAACGTTCAGCTTTGCCTGATTTTGCATCTTTCTTGTATGACAATAGTCTTTCATCCTTGTTCTATGCAATGGTGAGTCATCATCCGTCAGAAATTGTGTAAAAAAACGGAATTGAATATCATTCAAGGAAAAGCTCTGAAGAAGATGCTCTTTTTCAGAAAGACTTAAATCAGCCATACTTCTTTTCGCTTCATTTAAATACGAACAAACGGCCTCAATTTGATGGTCAGTTGGTAGCTGTTGTTCCATCAAATGCAACGGAAGTCCTTCATCCCCTTCGCTATATAGTAAAATGGCTACACTTTGTTTTTGGTCACGGCCTGCCCTCCCTATTTCTTGAAGGTATGATTCCATTGTGGATGGCATATGAAAATGGATGACAAATCTAACATCAGCTTTATTGACTCCCATTCCAAACGCACTCGTTGCACAAATGATTTTTAACTGGCCCAAGATGAATTGCTGCTGAATGAGCATTCTTTGCTCCTGTTCCATACCTCCATGATAATAATTGACACTACCGACTCCATTTTCCTGTAAAAAACCCGAGACCGCTTCAGCCACTTTTTTCGAAGAAAAATAAATAATTCCACTACCTGGAAATTCCCTGACAAGCGAGAGGACACGGGCAAGCTTTTCTTCGTAGCTATATATATTTTCCACAAGTATCGCGATATTTTCCCGATCAACGGATGAAACGATTTCCTTGGGTTGGGAGATATTCAAGTTCCTGATTATATCTTGCCGTACTTCTTTTGTTGCTGTTGCCGTCAAGGCAAGCGTTAATGGGTTACTTAACTTACGCCTCACTTCTCCCAAGTTCAAGTAATCCGGCCTGAAATCATATCCCCATTGAGAAATGCAATGCGCCTCGTCAATGACAAATAAGCCTATGTCAATTTTCCTTAAAGACTGGATTACACTTTCTAGCCCAAGCATTTCGGGAGACAGAAAAATAAACCGATACGTTTGCAATCGTTCAAATGCCTGTTTTTTTTGATACGCGGTCAAAAAAGAATTGAGGGTCAGAACACTTTTTTCCCCTCTCATCTTAAGCTGATCCGCCTGATCCTGCATCAAGGATAATAACGGTGAAACAATTATAGCCGTCTTATTGATAAGGTAAGCAGGGAGCTGATAACATAATGATTTACCAGACCCTGTGGGAAGCATTGCCAATGTGTCGGTCCCTTCTAGCAAGGATTCGATTACCTCATGCTGTCCAGGACGAAAATTGTCAAATCCAAATTTATCTTTCAGGACTGTATTCAAGTTCATCCTCTATCACCTATTTTCGCAAGTACAAGCCTTATTTGAAAAAAACTAATTTGCTCATTATCGACAGCTTCCTTGATTGCCTTGAGTTTTCTCGTATTCAACCGTTTAATGACCGTAATGATTTTGTCTTCATCCTCTATTGGAACATAGTCATTTATCGAAAAACTTTTGTCCGATAGCACGATTTCTACGAGATGATCCTCAATCGTATTTCCTTTTAAGCGACGAATCTCTGCAATTTCCTGTATCGTTTTCCCTGCCTGAATATATTGCAGAGTCGTATGTGTCGATTGTGTTAGATGAGGATGCCCACCATTTTTCCAATCATGGATTAAAGAAGCCAACAGAGGGTAATCGCGTACTGTTGATATCTCTGCGAGCATTTGATGCAATGAATCGAGAAAAACGTAGTGCACAAACCACTCATCAATTTCTTTCCTTTTTCCAATCTGCTCAAACGTAAGTCCGATTCGATTGACTCCCGTAATTTTCAAAACAAAAATGTCACGGTTCAACTCACTTTGCATCTCTAAGAGGGTGACCAATTCATCAAAAAGATGCTGAGCAAGTAACTCTCGATTTTGTTGGTTGGCATATAAAAAACCCTTTACGAATTCCTGTACTCGTTGATTCTGTTGTATCGGATAAAAAGGCCTTTCATTGTGGACAATATGGGATATAGTTTGGATAAGAAGATTGAGTCTTCTCCAAAAATCCGGGGTGATGTTTTGGTATTTCCACCCATTTAGTGATAAAGGAAGAGGCCACTTTTTGAAATAAGAGGCCAACGCCCCTCCTCCTTGTTCACTAATCAAATACACATCATTTTTTTCCGTTGGTTCGATTAGTTTCAGTTCAAGAAACAATTTTATGTTTTGAGATAACTCCTCCCGGGTAAAACGAGGCATAGTCCCAAATATGTTCGTCAGACCAAATAAATGCGCATCCTGAATAGTCTGGGACGATTTTTTACCCTGAAGCATATGATAAATTGCGTAGATGGAACGCTCACCTTGGAACTTTTGTATCGCATATAAAATGATTGCTTGAAGATAATTGTTCATGAAACTCACATCCTTGTTCCATTTATCCAATTATATTGTAACAAAAATCTGCAAATACCGCCTTTTTTTATGTCATATATGCAACGATATTTGTGAATAAACAACTAAATACGTACTCGTTATAAAGAAATTTTCCCAATAATTTGTGTTGACTTTTCATATACTGCCGTATTATCGTTACATTTTCTATTGATAAGTTCGGCATTCGGTCTTACAATAAGAAAGAGATGTTAATCTATAATAAAAAGGTTTTGAGTTGTAAATCAACTTAGGAGGGGTTTTATTCATGGCTAAATTTACTATTGTTGATAAAGAAACATGTATCGCTTGTGGAGCTTGTGGAGCTGCAGCACCAGATATCTATGATTATGATGATGAAGGAATTGCTTTTGTTACGCTAGATGATAACGAAGGAATCGTTGAAATCCCCGATGTTCTTATAGATGACATGATGGATGCATTTGAAGGATGCCCCACAGACTCTATCAAAGTCGCAGACGAATCATTCGAGGGCGACGCTTTAAAATTCGAATAAGAATAAAAGCCATTTTCATTTTGAGAATGGCTTTTTTTATGTATTTTTTAAAACTTCTCCCCATACATTAAAGAGGCAGAAACAACCCAGTTATCATCTGGTTGTTTCTGCCTCTTTTTATATATTAAGCATGTTTATATAACACTTGTTTTATTGATCCATGTTTGGAGTTTAACAAATAATAGCATGAAAACGGAAGTAATGAGCACTCCTTTAATGATGTTAAAAGGGAGTATTGCCGCAGTTACGAATTGTCTTGACTCTGGTGCGGTCATGGCATCCCATCCCATAAAGAAAGTATATGCCGGTAAAAAGACATAATAGTTCAAGACACTCATAATTAGCGCCATGGAAACTGTTCCGGCTAGCAAGGCAAATGTCATTCCTTTTTTCGAACTTATTTTTTTATATACATAATATGTTGGCAGTATGAATAATACCCCCGCTATAAAGTTAGAGATATGTCCAACCGGTACACCCGTATCGCTTCCAGTCATGACCATATCCAATAAGTTTTTCAGGAATTCAACTAAAACTCCTGCAAGCGGTCCGAAAATCAATGCCGCCATCAGTGCTGGGATGTCACTAAAATCAATGTTCAGAAAAGGCGGAAATCCCGGAAATGGAAAATTCAAAAGCATTAGTAGGTAGGAAAGACTTCCTAGCATTGCAAGTGTGACCATCTTTTTAACTTTGTTCGATTTCATAGTTCTCTCTCCTTCTTTTTCTTGATCTACCTTGAAAAAGAGGTTAGGGATCCTTCATGAATGTTGATGTTCAATAAAAAACCCCTTAATTCCGACAGAATTAAAGGGATAAATTAAAGGTTTCATCAAACAAACGTTCAGCACTTGACTGTTTGAACGCATTCAGGAACCTCCATCTTCTCCCATCCAGACTATACTGTCGGCTTTGGAATCTCACCAAATCCTGCCCTAAGGCTCGCGGGCTTAGAAGAATTTTTCTTCATCACCGCCGGTGGGGAGTTACACCCCGCCCCGAAGATAGACCTATAAAATTAATTTACAATTTTCATTATAAATGATTTTTCTTTTTTTGAATAGTATTTTCATCGCAACTATGAATTTACGACAATCGAATATTACACTTTTATTCATTTTAAACAAAATATGTATTTATAATCACGACATTTTACTCGGTCTAAAATAATTTTTATTTTTAGAAAATTACGACTCAAACCCTTTGCCCTTGCGGTTTTGGACGAGTGAATTTCAAAGCAACTTTAATTAAAGCGCTTACATATAGGTATGCCAAATTGACAGTTTTCCCATTTCAATTGTAAAATTAACTGAAATTTAAGAGAATTTTACCTAGGAAGGTGTTTACACGTGTATCAGATTTTAGTAGCAGATGCCATCAAACCAGAAGGACTCGGACCGCTTTCAGAGGCATCCAATATTCTTCTTATTCAGAAGACTGTAGAAGAAGCAGCAAACGAACTTGATCAGATCGATGCAATACTGGTTAGAAGTGCAACAAAAGTTACAGAAGATTTAATGAACCGCATGCCAAAACTAAAGATCATTGCTCGCGCAGGTGTCGGCGTTGATAACATTGACATTCCTGCTGCAACAAAACGAGGAATCGTTGTTGTGAATGCTCCTGACGGAAATACAATTTCAACAGCTGAACATACATTTGCCATGATGGCTTCCTTGATGCGCCATATTCCGCAAGCTTATGCTTCCCTGAAAAATGGAGAATGGAAACGATCTTCTTATACAGGAACGGAACTTCGCGGAAAAACTTTAGGCATTGTTGGTTTCGGACGAATTGGTGGAGAGATTGCCAAACGCGCAAAAGTTTTCGGCATGGAAGTCATAGTTTATGACCCATTCTTAACAGCCGATCGTGCAAAAAAAATGTCCGTAACTTCCCTGACTTTAGATGAATTGCTCCCTAAAGCAGATATAATCACTGTACATACACCTCTAACGGACGAAACTAGAGGGTTAATCAATAAAGAAAAGTTACTCACCTGTAAAAAAGGCGTGTACGTATTAAACTGTGCGCGTGGCGGAATCCTTGATGAAGATGATTTATATGAAATGATTGTCGAGGGACATGTAGCTGGAGCCGCATTGGATGTTTTTGTTGAAGAACCACCGCTTGGCCATAAATTACTTGAACTTGATAACGTCATCGCTACTCCTCATTTAGGAGCTTCCACTAAAGAAGCCCAATTGAATGTTGCCGTTCAAGTCGCCCAAGAAGTATTAACCTATTTTGAAGGTAATCCTGTATCAAGTTCAATTAACCTTCCAGCCATTTCTAAAGAGGTGTTTGAAAAGGTTCAGCCATTCTATCAACTAGTCCAACAAATGGGCTCCATTGCCTCACAATGCATGAAAGAAGGCATTCAGGAGATTTCCGTAACTTATGCAGGTGAATCATTGGACTTCGACACCGCTATTCTAACAAAAAGCCTAATAGCAGGCTTCTTCAAATCAAGAGTAGATGCTTCAGTTAATGAAGTGAATGCGCTATTGGTTGCTAAAGAGCGTGGCATTACCATTGGCGAAAAGGTTTCTACTGACTCTCTAGGTTATTCTAACCTGATCAGTCTAAAAGTAAAAGGCGACACTCGCGAATTAACCATTAGTGGTACTCATATCGAGAACTATGGTTCCCGGATTGTCAATCTGAATGGTTTCAAAATTGATTTCCATCCAGAAGCTAATTTACTTTATATCCAACACACTGATAAACCTGGAGTAATCGGTAACGTCGGTAAAATTCTTGGTGATCATGCCGTAAATATCGCGACTATGCAAGTTGGTCGTAAAGAAGCTGGCGGGGAAGCTATCATGGTATTGAGTTTCGATAAACCATTAGAAGATAATATGAAGCAATTCTTAGAGGAAACACAAGAAATTACTTTCATGGCCCGAATAGCTTTATAATTTCCACTTAAGGATGCCCCACTAGCGGGCATCCTTTTTTTGTTGAACGACCCTCATCTGCCTCTCACATCGCAAGCATGCACTTGACCTTTAATTAACTAAGTTAGGAGCAACGGGTACTGTAATCTCTTCCGATAAATTCAGAGAACCTACCATTTCTACAGGGGAGTTTTCAAACTTCACCTTTGCATAGCCAAAGTCTTTAGCTGTAAATAGAATGACTTCCAAACCTTGAAGCGACTCTGAATCATTCTTCAAGCGGCCTTCTTGTGCCAGTTCTACAGTTACTAAACCCCCATCATATGTTAGGTTCTCCCACTTCAAACTCTCCGGTAGAGCAGAAGAAATCCCTTCTATGCCAGGTTCCTCCTTTGCCGCTTGTAGGGCCTCTTCCATGTTCTGATAATCGATATTGCTAGGCACAAGGAAACTTGAAGATGATTTATCCGTGTGATAAAGAAAGAATGTGCGATTCTTGTGCTGGGGAATTTCTTCTTCTATTACTGTTCCGGCATGAGCAAAACTGGCACCAGATTTTCCGTCCGTTGTAAATGTCACTTTATCAATATTTAGATAGGATAAGGTTTCTTCCATGGTTCTAAGAAACACGATATCCTCATCCAACAGATTACTGCCTGCCCGTAATTCGATATTTGCTGTGTTGTTGGTGGGAACATGGGATACCTTAATATCTAGAGGGAAATAATCGGACAGGCCATATTTTTTCTCATTAATGGTCGACATCTTTTTTACCACCTGATCCAAGGCTTCCGTTTCTTCGATAGTATCGACTACAAAAGATAGAGGTACGATAAAATTCTGTTGGTGATCAGGCACGCCTAGAGTTATTGTCGACTTCCCCCGCAAATCTTCTGAGTAGATCGCACGAATGGGTGTTTTTTCTTTTTCCACTTGTTGAGATTTACTTTTCAATTCATTTTTTTCTATTGGTTCGCCCTCAATATCTTCCTTTACATCCTGCTTTTCATGTGATTCAATATCATGCTTTTCTTGCTTATCCAAAATGATCTTACTTTCTGAAATGGCCAATTTTCCATTGCCGTGGCTATTAACCTCCTGCTCTTGAGATTCATCTTTTCCAATCATCAGTGAAGATCCAATGATCATCATTAAGAATAAGGAGGCAATGCCCACAATACGAGGAATCCAAAGTTTTTTACGGTTTCTTCTTTGCTTACCTTCTATCCTCGAAAACACTTCTTTCTTCGAGCGTTTATCTTTTACCTCCGGAAGTTGGCGAAGCAAGTCCTCAATTTCTCTTTCTTTCCAACGGGATTTCTTCAAAGGAATTCCTCCCCTCTTCTGATGAATCATCCATCATTTTTTTAATCGCTTTTAAAGCGCGGTGTTGCGTTGTTTTTACCTTACTTTCACTCCAATTCAGTACACCCGCGGTTTCTGAAATGGACATGCCTTGTATGTACCGTAAAATAATGACTGCTTTTTGATTAACAGTACATCGATTCAAGCAACGATATATCTCTCTGACATTATCATTCATAATGGCCACTTCTTCGGGAATCGGCTGATTATCTTTAATCATCTGACCATCCCAATCAATATTGGGAATGATTTTATTCTTCCATCCTTTTTGTTTCCGAAAATAATCAATGGTCACATTTCTCGCAATGGAATACATCCAGGTTTTTTCACTACTATTGCCTTCAAAACGATTATAGGCCTTCATTATCCTTATATAAACTTCTTGAACCAGGTCCTCTGCCGTTTCACGGTCTTTGGTCATATAATAAATGAATTGATAAATTTCCTGGTGATATTTTTCATAAAGATCGTGGAAAATGGAATTCATTATTTCTCCACATCCGTTCATAATTATAGTCGATATTTTCATATGAAAGTTACATACTTATTTTATACTAATTACCCAATTCACTCCATATACTGCCCGCAAATAAAATATGGGCAAAGGCAATTAGGAGAATCCAATTGCCTTTGCCCACTCTGTTTCTCATGTATCAAGATTATTTGCCAAGCAATCTGACATTTATTCAGCATTTTCCAATATTCGAGGTAGAATAAAGCTGAATGTTGTTCCCTTTTCTGGTAAACTGTTCACCGAAATATATCCATCATGTGCATCAATGATATTTTTAACAATGGCCAGACCTAGGCCCGTACCAGACCGTCCACGGGTACGTGCTTTATCCGCTTTATAAAATCTCTCGAATACGAATGGTAAGTCTTCTTCCGGAATACCTGAACCAGAGTCCTTCACATCTATAATCAAGCCTCTGCGATCACTCATTTTTTGAATGACATCGATTTTTCCGCCTGCAGGAGTATGACGGATTGCATTATCAATTAAATTCGTCAATACCTGCTCAATTCTATCAGGGTCAAAACTCCAGTTGATCCCATCGTCTTGAAGATGCGTCGTAATCGTGATCCCTTTATCTCTAGCCAGTCCATAGAACTTACTTGTAATCCTCTTTAAATAGGGGGAGACGGAAACCAGGTCATAAGTAAGGTTCATTTTCCCTGATTCCAATCTGGCTAGATCCAATAAATCATTAACTAAACGTCCCATCCTCAACGATTCATCATAAATGATCTGAGCCATTTCCATTTTTTCAGCTTCACTGCCTGCTATATCATCTACAATGGCTTCACTATACCCTTGTAGCATCGATATCGGGGTCCTTAACTCATGGGACACATTGGCAATGAAGTCCGTCCTTAGTTTATCCATGCGACGTTCATCACTCATATCACGGATGATGGCGACAGCACCGCGGATATTATCTGCAGTTGAATATAAAGGACTGACAATCAGTCCCCAATTTCTACCCTGTAAAGTAATTTCTCCAACTTGTTCCTTATCATAGGACTCTGATTCGTCAAATAGATTCATGAGTACTGATGGTACATTCATATTGTCTTCCCGATTGTATCCTTTTTCAAAGTACCATGCTTGCAAGAACCGGTCAGCTGGAGGATTCGTCTCAAGGATAGTACCATCTTTATTAAAGGTAATAACCCCGTCTGCCATACTGCTGAGAATGCTTGCAAGGTGTTCCTTTTCTTGACTGAGGGCATTCATGTTGAATTTCAGCTGTTTTCTCATCTGATTAAATGCAATGGCCAACTCACCTATTTCATCCTGGGTGAGGATGGGAACCTTGGTATCAAATTTACCACGAGCTATGGCCAAGGCAGCTTCCCTCATTTTTACTAGTGGAGCATTGATTCTCGTAGATAAAAAGAAAGCGAAAATCGTTGTCAATATTATAGCGATCCCTGCAGCTAAGAGGATGAACTGCGTTGTGGATTTCGTTGTTTCTTCCATCGATTCCAATGACTGAATCAAGAAAACCTCATCCTGCTGACCATTTAATTCAAGAGGAACCCCCACTACAATTGCTGACAATGTATCTTCATCTGTCCCCTCAGTCGAAAGCATCATCTCTTTTTTTACAGTTTTTCTCTCTGTAAATACCTTTAATAATTCGGGATCATCTTTAATGAATTCAGGCGTTATCTTAAACCCATTCTCATCAACAGATGAAAAGACCATTTTATTGTCATTCAAGATGATCACTTTCGTTTCATCACCTATCAATTCAGAAGCTATTTGGAGAACTTCGTCTCCAGTGCCCCCATGTTCATTCGTGACCGTAATGATTTGCTGTGCCATTTTGGTTAAATCATTTTCGACATTCTCTATCTGAAAATTATCAAAGAATTCAACCAGAAGTACAGTCAAAACGATCAGAACAAAGGATACCAGCAAAAGAATCGTTGCCCAAAGCTTACCAACAACACTGCCCCATAGCATCAGTCGTTAATAACTTCGAACTTGTAACCCACGCCCCAAACAGTGACAATCATTTTGGCAGCATTTTCGGATATACGGTTTAACTTTTCACGCAAGCGTTTGACATGCGTGTCCACAGTTCGAAGGTCTCCAAAGAATTCATAATGCCACACTTCTTTTAGCAACTGCTCACGATCAAAAACTTTATCGGGGGATTTCGCCAAGAAATATAATAATTCATATTCTTTTGGCGTGAGAGATACTTCCTTGCCATCCGCGAGCACACGATGGGCATCATTATCAATCGTTAGGTGGGAAAATACGATTACATCTTTTGCTGATGCTTCGGTTTGCATGTAATTTGCATTGGAAGAACGGCGCAATAACGCCTTGACCCTTAATACAACCTCACGTGGACTGAAGGGTTTGACAATATAATCATCTGTCCCCACTTCGAATCCTTGGACTCTATTCACTTCTTCACCTTTAGCGGTAAGCATGATGATAGGTGTCGTTTTTTTCTCTCTCAACTCCCGACAGACTTCAATACCATCTTTGCCAGGCATCATAATATCCAATAAAATTAAATCATAATCATTTTCTAGAGCTTTCACTAAAGCCTCATCACCATTTTCAGCTTCATCAATTATGTATTCTTCTCTTTCTAAATACATTTTTAGCAAGCGGCGGATTCTTTCTTCATCATCCACCACAAGAATTTTAATAGCATTATACATTTCGTAACCAGCCTCCTATCATTTATTTTACAAAATGAAAGCTTTAATGCCTAATATTATTTCTTAACAAATCCAGATAAACAGCCAATTCTATAGGCTCTTCCTTAACTTTTCACTATATTGTCACAATAATTACCACAAGCTTTCTAAAAGCCCTCTAGGATTTATTTCCCTAGCAATAACGCTTTAATCATAAAAAAGGGATCGTTTGGTAGGAATATCGATAAAATTAACGACATTACTATCAAAAGACCCCCTTCATCTAATGATAAGGTTCCCTTAATTAGGCATATGAATGCAAACCAGCGATAACCAAATTCACAAATATCAAATTGAATATCATGATGGCAAAACCAATGACCGCAAGCCAGGCTGATTTTTCTCCCTGCCATCCCTTAGACATACGCAGATGTAAAAAGGCTGCATAAAACAACCAGGTGATAAGGGCCCATACTTCCTTCGGGTCCCATCCCCAGAATCGTGTCCAAGCAATCTGGGCCCAAATCATGGCAAAAATAAGTGCCCCGAGTGTGAAGACCGGAAATCCAATTAGAACGGAACGGTAACTGATTTCATCCAGCAAGTTCAAATTAACATTTTTAACAAGCGGTTTTATTAGAGCAGCGACTCTTTTCCGAGAAATCAACCTTATCAAGCCATACAGGACGAGTCCTGCACCAATCGACCATATGACTGTGTTCAGTTTTTTCGCATTGATTATTGCAGGCATCTCCACCAATGGTTGAAATTGTCCCTTTTCAATCATAACCCCTTCATGAGGACCAACCAAGGCAGGAAGTGTATATTCCTGTTTGGCTGCCATATCTTTTTTATCAACCCAATCAAAACTAGCTTTATAATCCATCATGGAGAAAGTGGAGGATACTATTACAAGTGCAAGTGTACTGACTAACGTATACATGATGATTTCAAGAAAAAATGTCCGTTTACTTGCTTTTGTCTGTTCCACCGATTTAACCAGATAAATGATAGCGGCGATAAAGCTAATGGCAAGAATGGACTGCCCTGCCGCTGCAGTTGTTACATGGATATGTAGCCAATCACTCTGCAAGGCTGGTATGAGCGGCGATATTTCCGTCGGAAACAGACTTGCATACGCAATGATCAATAATGCAATGGGGAGGGCAAACAACCCAAGGACGGGCGTTTTATAAAGAAAGTAAATCAAGATGAATGCCCCTACCATCATCATGCCGAAAAATGTTGTAAATTCAAACAGGTTACTAACAGGTGCATGGCCCGCAGCAATCCATCTTGTAATAAAATAACCCACCTGCGCTGCAAATCCTAAAATGGTCAAGGTGATTCCTAATTTTGCCCAGTTATTTTGTTTTTTCTCCTCTGCTCCTTTTTTATCCTTTATCGAGCCTCCAAAAATAAAGGTCGCAATTAGATATAAAAAGAAGGCCGCATATAATAAATTACCGCTCAAATCAGCCATTTAAAACTTCCCCCTTATTAGAAGATTTCTCCTCTTCTAGTAAATCTGTTGGTTCACAAAGTGGTGTTGATTCAATCGCATTTTTTATATCTTTCTTAATGCCATGCCAGTTTTTATTGGTATGGCCGGCTATCAAAATCTCACTCTCATTTCTTTTAATCCATATACGGCGATGATTCCAATACGAACCTTGGATAACACCTATCATGAAGATAATTCCCCCGGTGAAAAGAATCCACAATGTAAGATCTTTCCTGACAGTCAAAGCTGTAACGTCTTTCGTTTCAACTCCAGCAAAAGCCAGTTTATATGTATTTTCTCCTAATGGTTCCACCGTCTCTTTTATAGCTACGAAACTCACTTCTCCATCTGGTTTATCTGGGGTCTTCATATTAAAGATAAATGCCGGATTATTCGGAACCTTTGATATCGTCGTCGGTTCTCCTTTTTCATCAAATTCGAAATCGGGGAAATAACTCATTAACTCGACAGAATACCCTTTATTCAATTCATACATCTTCTGCGGATTATTCAAATCCACCGTGATATTTCCAAATTTCTCTTCTGTCTCTTTATTGATGAGATTAAAAGACATGGTACTAAGCTCGTCCAATTTATAATCCACCTGATAATAAGCAAAGTGATCGTGTTTCAAGGGTTCATTCACTTTTATTTTAAAATCCTTAACTTTATCAAGTTCTGCTTTTTCACCTGGCAACGCTTCATTTTGACGCTCGAACAATGTCACATCTGCTTCATAAGTCTTAGCTATCGTACCAGTTTTATCAATGGCGGCACTGAATTGCTCGTCTTCTTCATTCTCTTTATCATAGACTTCCAGTGTGAATTCATTATTCTTAAGATAATACTCACCATTTGTACCAGGAATCTCTTTTGTCTCGCCTTCCCTTAGCCAAAGCACTTTATCAATATACATTCCAGGTACTGAGCGTAGTAAAGCCCCAATTAAAAAAATGATAAGTCCGATATGGTTGACGTAAGGGCCCCAACGTGAAAAACGGCTTTTTTCTGCAAGAATGTTCCCATTTTCCTCACGTATATGATAGCGCTGCTTTTTCAACCGCTCTTTTACTTCTTCCAAATCTACTCCCTGGCCATCAAGCTTCGTCACTCCCGATACCCTTTGTCGCTTCATGAAACCATCATGGCGAGTAATTCCTTGTTTCTTTAAAGACCGATATAATGGGAAAAAGCGGTCGATACTTGCAATCAGAAGGGATATGCCCAACATCGCTATAATGATTAGATACCACCATGAACTGTATAAATTATGAAATCCGAATTCATAATACAACTTCCCTAACGTTCCATACTCCGATTGGTAATGTTCGGCGGGTGTTACAGAAGAAGGGATATACATTTCCTGTGGAAATATTGTTCCGATTGCAGAAGCAACCAAGGCCAGGACTATAAGGGTAACCCCAACCTTAACGGAAGAGAAGAAATTCCAGACTTTATCAATGATCGTTTTGTTATAAGTCTGTGAACGTCTGGCACTTCCCTCATAGCGCATATCAATTAATTTTTTATCTTCTTTATCCAGGATACTCCCGCAAACTTCACAAATTTTTGTACCATATGGATTTACATGGCCACAATCGCATTTTACTTCTTTCATGTCAAAAACTCCCCAGTATTATGGTTTAATTCTCTCCATATGCTTTTGGATGCTCTCTTCTGTCAAGGCTCCGGTAATGATATCTATTACCTTTCCTTCTTTATCTATCAAGAAGGTGACCGGTAAAATATCAACGCGATACGCATTCTCCACTTCCCTGCCTTTATCAATCATGATTGGGAAGGTAAGATTATGTTTTGCAGCATAATTATTGACCGAATATTCAGACTCCCCTACATTGACTGCTAATATCTCAACACCCTGGTCCTTGTATGTTTGATATTGACTTTCCATATAAGGCATTTCGTATTCACAAGGCTTACAATATGTACCCCAAAAGTTCAGGAAAACACCCTGTCCTTTATAATCCGACAACTTATGTTCTTTGCCTGCCATGTCAGTCAAAACAAAATTAGGAGCTTCCTTTCCTTTTTGAAGACTGTCATTCTTATCTTTAGTGAAGTTCGTATAAAGGGCAAACACTAAAGCTGCACCTAATAACAGTAGAATGATGGTCCTGCTCACTAGGCGTCGCTTTTTTCTATCCATAGAAATCCTCCTAAGGCAGCTCTATATTTCACCATACCAATATAACATGTTACACGATGACCATATTTTGAAGATTCGTCGACACCTTTTTCGTATCATGAAAGAAAAGGAATTTACAGGCTGTTTTCCACCACCCCATTCAACCGCTTGGATGAATGGGGTAACGGTTTCAACCTGTTAATAAAGAGAAAAAACGTATTACATTCTCCGCTGTTTAGGGTCAGTCGATGCCATCGTCCGCATTAATTTAACTTCATGGGGAGTTAACTCTCTTGAATCTCCCGCAGTCAGTCCATCTAATGTTAAGAAACCATATTGCTCCCGTTTTAATTTAATTACAGGATGGCCTATCGCTTCAAACATCCGACGGACCTGGCGGTTTCTCCCTTCATGGATAGTGATTTCTATAATGGCCGTTTCCTTTTTCTTATCAGTCGTCAGTACTCTGGTCTTAGCTGGAGCTGTTTTTCCATCTTCAAGCATGATTCCTTTTTCTAATTTCCTTAGGCTCTCACGTAAAGGAATGCCCTTCACTTTAGCTACATACACTTTGTCGACTTCATGTTTTGGATGCATGAGTGTATTCGCAAAATCCCCGTCATTCGTTAAAACCAATAAACCGGAAGTATCATAATCGAGACGACCTACAGGATAAATCCGTTCTTGGACGAATGGGAAGTAATCCGTTACGACTTTTCTATTTTTATCATCCGAAACAGCTGAAATGACTCCGCGTGGTTTGTAGAATACGAAATATACAGGTGGTTCTTTCTCGAGTGGGATTTCATTGACCTGTACTTTGTCATTAGGACCTACCTTCACACCTAATTCTTTCACTACTTTACCGTTCACTTTTACCTTGCCTTCTAATATTAGCTCTTCGGCCTTACGACGCGATGCTAATCCTGCATGTGCTATTACCTTTTGTAATCTTTCCATCTATCTTCACCTCATAGTATAATCATTCGTTTGTTATTGTCTGTACATACACAATCATACAATTATTACATATAGCGAGGCAAAAACAAAAGGTTTTTCGTGAATATGGCCGTTTCTTTTATTATTTCATCCATTTAAGATCTGTTATATAGGCTGGTTTCCATAATGAGTGTAACATAGCTTAATTTTCCATGGCAAAAAAATGTATCCTTTTCTTAAAATCGTAAAATATAGGATATCAATAAAAAAAGGAAATGGATACATCCATTTCCTCGGCTTACTTTGTACCAAAAACAAGCGTGACCACAACCACTGCTGCTATAACCCCGACTAAATCCGCCAATAAGCCAACCTTGAGTGCATCACCCATTTTTTTAATTCCCACTGCTCCGAAATATACAGTCAACACATACAGGGTCGTATCTGTACTTCCCTGGATTGTAGCCGCCAAGCGACCAACAAAGGAATCCGGACCATATACGGAAATCAAGTCACTCGTCATCCCTAATGCAGCCGTTCCCGATATAGGACGGATGATCGCCAGGGGGAAAACCTCAGCCGGGAAGTGAAGAAAGGCCAGAATCGGTTTTAATGCCTGTACGAAGGAATCAAGAGCCCCTGAGGCTCTAAACACCGAAATGGCGACGAGCATTCCCACCAAGAAAGGGATAAGGGAGAAAGACATACTGATTCCTTCCTTCCCCCCCTCTACGAAGGTCTCATAGGTGGGAACCTTCTTATACGTACCGTATAATAAAATCGAGAGAATCAAAAGTGGTATCAACCAAATCGAAATGGCGGTCATCCATTGTAGCATTCCTATTCCCTCCCATTCCGCTTTCTCCTGTAATAAAAGTATCGATCTATCGCTATTCCCCCTACCGCCGAAATGGCTGTAGCCACGATAGTTGGAAACACTATGTCAGTCGGGGAGACGGCATCGTAATTCATCCTTATAGCAATGACGGTCGTTGGGATCAATGTCACACTTGAAGTATTCACCGCTAAAAAGGTAACCATCGAACGGCTTACGGTCGCTTTATTACCATTTAATTTCTTTAACTGCTCCATGGCTTTAATCCCTAATGGTGTCGCTGCATTTCCCAATCCAAACGTATTCGCCATCATATTGGATAAAATATAGCCCATTGCAGGATGATTGGGAGGGACTTCAGGGAATAACCATTTCATTAAAGGCTTGAACAAAACGGATAGTTTTTCGAGCAGCCCCGATTCTTCCGCGATTTTCATTAACCCCAGCCAAAAAACCAGAATGCTCATCAAGCCTATCGAAAGGGTGACAGCTTCCTTGGCGCTAACAAAAAGTGCTTCATTCACCTGATTCATGGTCCCATTAATCATGGCGAATACTATACCGATTACCGTCATTCCAACCCAGATATAATTAACCATTTCTATCTATTCCCAATACTGCTTCGAATAGAGCAGCCCACGAGGACTGAAAAGATTGCTGGTTGAAACTTTCTACAGTTTCACCATAAAAGATGGAACGCGAACCGACCTGTTTTCCATCCAGATAGATATAAGCCTTGCCCACTACTTCCGGAATATTTCGTTTGTCTTCCCAACTCTTCTTCGGCTTCAGGAATTTCATTTTAACCTTTATTGAATTCCTTTCGTCCTTAGTAAGAGGATAGGAAAAATCATTTTTGAAATAAACATGCCCTCTATACGTTTTATTCTTTATGTCCTTTATGGCGCCTTCAGGAAGAATTTCAGTCAAACTGTAATTCTTGAAAGCAGATTCATACATATTGATGTGGTCATTCCAATCATCCGGCCCATTCAACGTGACAGCGATAAGATTATGATTATTTTTAGTCGCTGTAGTGACCAATGTCCGCTTTGCAAGTTTAGTATAGCCCGTTTTCCCGCCGGTACAATACTCATATAATTGCGTGAGTAGCCGATTCTTATTTTTCCATACATAATCCCAATTCTCGGTCGAGTTAGGGGCCCGATGTACTTTAGTGCCGGCTATCTTGGCATATGTCTTGTTTTGCATAGCATAACGGGTGAGTAAAGCCATATCATATGCCGTTGAATAATGATTCTTGGTATTATCCAATCCATGAGGGTTCGTAAAGTGGGAGTTCTTCATACCGATTTCTTCCGCTTTTTGATTCATCATCCAAATGAAACCATCAAGGCTCCCTCCCACCTTTTCGCTGATCGCAACAGCCGCGTCATTCCCCGAACGTAACATCAAGCCATAAACCAAATCTTCAAGCTTGATCTTTTCACCTTCTTTCAAATAAAGGGAAGACCCTTCAGTACCAAAAGCATTACTACTGATTGTTACGGTCTCATCCATTTCTCCCGATTCGATAGCTAAGATAGCAGTCATGATTTTCGTGATACTTGCAATTCGGTTCTTTTCGTGAGCATTCACTTCATAAATGACCCTTCCACTTTCTTCGTCCATTAAAATGGCACTATGGGCACTGACGGCTACGTTGGCTTGAACGCTCTGTAATGGTGCTAGAAAAGAAAACATGAGAATGACCATACACAATTTGGGTATTTCTTTATATAGAAAACGCATGAGTGCCCTCCCGTTTCTTTACTTGTTTTTGTACAAGTTTATGCAAATGGACAAGGGTTATGATTAAATAATCGAAGGTCTTTAAAGATAATAGGAAGGTTACAAGCATAATTCAATTAGGTTAAGGTACAAAAAAACGAAAAAAAACCGATGAACAGACATGTTATGTCCATCCATCGGTTTTTCATCTATTAAACTAATAAAGCAGCAATTTCATCGATCTTCTTCGCTCCGAACACTACTTCCTCATCATTGATGATCATAGCCGGAACACTCATAACTTTATACTTTTTCTTAATGTCTTGGAAATTACTGATGTCGACCATCTCAGCTTCAACATTAGGATTTTCAATGGCGATTCTTTGTGCTCCAACTACAACGTCAGGGCAGAAGTGGCACGCTAAAGATACCATGACTTTAATATTTGTCTTCTTGCTAATTGATTTGATTGAATCCCGAACAGCAGCATCCATCGCTTGACCCGGACCAGCAAGATTGTAGATAGCTAAAATGAAGGAGTTCAGTTCATGTCCGCCTGGTACACCGTGATATTTGACCCCACTGTATTCCCCATTCGAATTTAACAGGGAGACTACAGGGAATTTATCGGCATTCACTTTTTCTTCCATATCTTTATTTTCACCTTTATTATATAGCTCAAGATGAAGCTTGTCCCCTAATTCTGCAACATCTAATAAGAAATCACGTAATTCTACCGATTTGGGTAGGCTTTCATCCACGATTGATACTAAGGTCACGTCATTCTCCATCTTATCGAAGATTCCTTTTAGTTGGCCTCTTAACGTATCGCTCAGTAAGGAGCTCTTACCTGCTGGTGCAGCAGCTTTTTTCTTTTCCTCTTTCTTTTCTTCCACTACCGGCTCATCTTTAATGCCTAAGCGGTCTTTTTCTTCTGCAACATATTTACCCGCATCCGTAGCGGCTATCGCTCCATCAGATACTGCTGTAATGATCTGACGCAAGGACTTCGGTCTCAAGTCACCTGCTGCGTAAACACCCTTTACATTTGTGTTCATATCATCGTCAGTTAGGATATAGCCAGCACGGTCCATTTCAATATGGCCTTGGAAAATGGCCGTTTGAGGTTGATAACCAATGAACACGAAAATGCCAAATGTACTATCTTCTTCCTTCGCTTCATATTCCCACTCTTCTTTTGTTACGTTATTGATGAAGCGGGCACGTTGAATCATGCCGTCGCCATAAGCACCAAGAATCTCTGTATTGAATTTGACCTCGATTTTCTCATTGGCCATTACTTTATCGACAATGGAAGGGGCACATGAGAAGGCTGATTCGCGGGCGATAATGGTTACTTTTGTTGCAAAGCGAGTAAGGAAAATGGCTTCTTCAGCCGCTGCATATCCTGCTCCAATGACGAAAACTTCCAAGCCTTCAAAGAACTCTCCATCACAGGTTGAACAATACGCTACGCCTCGGCCAGTGAATTCTTCTTCTCCTGGAAACCCAAGTTTTCTTGGGGTGGCGCCCGTTGCAATGATTACAGCGCGTGCATGATAGTCCCCACTAAGCGTTTTTACGGTTTTTACTTCCCCAGAGAAATCTACGCCGGTTACATCTGATTTAGCGAACTCCACACCAAAATCTTCGTTTTGAAGTTTCATTTCCTCCACTAGCTTTGGACCTGAGATGTTGTGAATACCAGGATAGTTAGCTATTTCTGAAGTGGTGGCTGCTTGCCCACCGCCAGTTCCTTTTTCAAGGATGATCGTTTTTAATTTTGCTCGACCTGCATAAACTCCCGCAGAAAGACCTGCTGGCCCTCCCCCGATAATCAATAAATCATATATTTTTTCCATAGTTGATCTCCTTGCTGTTTAAAAAATTTTATTTTTAAAGGACAAAAGGCACTTATTGAAGTAAGTGCCTTTTGTCAATCATAGCTGTTTTATATATCAACTAGTTGATATATGTATAGGGAAATATCCTAAAATTAAAGTTTTCCTACTAGGTCAAAGCTTGGCTCTAATGTATCTTCACCTGGAGTCCATTTAGCAGGGCAAACTTTATCTCCATGTTCTGCTACGAATTGTGCAGCTTGAACTTTTCTAATAAGTTCTTCAGCATTACGGCCGATTCCCATGTCATTCACTTCATATGATTTGATTTGGCCTTCTGGATTTACGATGAAAGTACCACGTAAAGCTACGCCATCTTCTTCGACTAATACTCCAAATTGACGAGATAGAGCTAGTGCTGGATCTGCTAGCATTGGGTATTCGATTTTACCGATTGTATCAGTAGCATCTGCCCATCCTTTATGGCTGAAATGAGAATCAGTTGAAACCGAGTAAACTTCACAACCGATTTCTTTGAATGTTTCATAGTTATCTTGAAGATCAGCTAATTCTGTTGGACATACGAATGAAAAGTCAGCTGGATAGAAGAAGAATACAGCCCATTTTCCTTTTACATCTTCTAGTGTCACTTCTTTGAACTCTCCTGATTGGTATGCTTGAACTTTAAAATCTTCAACTTGTTTATTAATTAATGACATATTATTATTCCTCCAGAAAAAATATTTTTTGCTTCCTGTTTATAATAATTATTATTTAGTAACTAGTCAATAAATATAACTTAATAATTGTCATGTTCACATTTTCGACACAACTTTATACTAATATACATAAAAACAAGTTATAATCCCTATGAATGGTCTATTTAACATACCCACATTACTATATCAAGAACTAATATGAAAAATATAAAATTATTTTAGAAGAAATATCACGCCCTAATTCTAATAACAATAATTTACAATTGAGAATATTCACCTGAAGTATTCACTCCCTTTCGGTCCCTGATTTCCTCTTCCTGTCATTTTTCCATACTTTTCATACCCCCGAAAATGATCTAAACGAAAAAGATGGAACCACTATGGCCCCATCCATCCCTTCCTATCTTTTCGCGAGAACTCATTTACTATTCATTGTTGTTTCCAAATCAGTTTTTTTGCTTTATTGAACCGTAATGTGGTTTGCGGCCAATTTATGACATTCCACCATTTTTTTACATAGGCTGCCCTATTGTTCTTATATTGAAGATAATAAGCATGTTCCCAGACATCCAGAACAAGGACAGGGATGGTATCCCATTGTGTCAAAATCATATGTCGCTCAGATTGAAGGATCTCTAACCTACGTGATCGGGGAACCCAGACCAAAATGGCCCAGCCAACGCCTTCCACCTGTTTGGCCGCTTCGCTAAAGTGACTTTTAAAAGCCTCGAAACTTCCAAAGTCTCTCTCAATCTGTTTAAGGAGATCTCCCTTCGGCTGACCTCCACCTCCTGGCATCATGCCTTCCCAAAATAATGTATGCAGATAATGTCCGGAACCATGGAATGCTGCCTCTCTTTCCCAATGTTTCAAAAGTGAAAAGTCATTGGATTCTCTTGCCTTTTTCATCATTAACTCCGCTTTATTCAAACCATCCACATATGTTTGGTGATGCTTATCATGATGCAAGCGCATAATTTCTGCCGAGATGATTGGTTCTAGTGCATCGTATGAATATGGCAAGGGGGGCAGCGTATGTTTCCCGATAGCTACAGATCCCTCTGTTTCGTTCTGAGATTGGAAACCAGTTGCCCTTTCTTTGATTTCTCTATAAATCCTGTTTATTTCTTCTTCAATCTTTTGTAGTTCTTCATTATCTATATCTCCGGTTTCCAATGTCTTTGTCCATCGTGAAAGCTGTTCCATATTTGCTATCATTCGTCGATCCTTAATATCAATACTCTCCATGTACCCCATCATTTGTTCGATCCATTCACTGACATCCATCACATACTGTCTTATATCCAATAAGCACACCCTCCAAAAATCTCAAATAAGACATCAACCCATTTTATGCTCCAAATAAAAGAAAAGACCCTTAACAAAAAAACAGCAAGGCTATTAGGCCCTGCTGTTTCCTTATCGAGATTGCAACATCTTAGTTCGATAATCGGTTTCGTAAAACTCCAATTCTTCACGCATGTTTTGGAATCCACTCTCTACGGTCTTAAGAATGGTGATGATACTATCCGGTACCGTTTGATGGAACTTGATGGAGTTTTTCCCTGTATAAGCTGAACGACTGTCTTCAAACCATCGGTCCGATTTTGGTGAAAAGTACTCTTCGATACATTGATGATACACTCTATATAGCGTCTTTTCCGCAGCAGCTTTATTAAAAACCTCATTTTTAAGAACGATTTGACATGCTTCCAAACCCTCTTCACAACTTACAAGCATTCTTCTTAAACTAGAGAGAATCCCTTTATAATAGCTTTCTTCACCATTTTTTTCCTGTTGCAACTTAGAATAAGTCGTTTCATTCAGAAACTCCTCTAGCTGAGCCACTGTCGTTTCTAAAAAGCTTTTTACATCCTCAAGCTGTGATTTTACCAATGTATTCCCCAACCGTGAACCCTCCTCATAATGATTATGATTGATAAAAGTCTAAATATGTTTTAATATCATATGGTTTAGCTTGTTCAATAGATCTAAACACTTCCTCTAGTTTTGGAAAGTTTATATTTAGAAGGTAACTTGCTAACTCTTTTTCTGAATTTATATATATTCGCTTTCGGCTGGACAAACTTGGTTCTTTGATGAGACAAATCAAAGCGATAATATCAGCCATATAGATATCTCTATTCAGGCTTTTGAAAACGGGATTTTGGGGATATGGAGTCCAACGGGCGATCATCTCATCGAAGTAACGAAGATACAATACGTTCAATACCTTTTCTTCACCGGCCTGTATGTATTTGACAGTGGATCGGTTAAAGAATTCCTCGGGAGAATTTGATTTTTCTTTTTCAAGTGCATACCCATTGCACGCTACAATGCGCACCTGCAACCCCTCCAAACATCCATTTTTTTCTATATTATCACAAAATCATGAAGATTTGTTATTCGATTGTTTTTTGGAAGTTCTCGAAAAACAGATCAGCTTCTCCGTTTTCGAAGCTTTCTTCCGTATTATCGGCAAGTGGCGGCAACTCGTTTATGGATTTTAGTCCGAAGTAATCTAAAAACTCTTTCGTTGTGCCGTATAAATAAGCGCGACCAGACCCTTCAGCTCTACCTACCTCTTTAATTAAAACTTTCGTAACAAGCGTATGAATCGGACGGTCTGTTTTCACTCCGCGTATCTCATCTATTTCCGCTCTCGTAATCGGCTGTTTATAGGCGATTATGGCCAACGTTTCCAAAGCTGCCTGTGTCAACCCTTGTGAACTGGATGTTTCCACAAGTTTCTTTAAATAATCGGAGTGTTCTTTCTTAGTTGCCAGCTGGAACACACCGGCTATTTCAATAATTTGAATCCCCCGTGTATCCGTGAGATAGTCTTCCTTTAAACTTTCAATGATGTCCGTTGCTTGATATTCTGTGATTTCAAGGACTGAGGCAATTTGCTTGATGGAAAGACCTTCATCTCCGGATGCAAACAAAAGGGCCTCGAGTATCCCTTTCCAATTAATAACTTCCAACTGGTTCTACACCTTCCTTAGCTACAATCATGATTTCCGAAAAATTATCTTCTTGTTCAACTTTAATTTCATTTAATTTCATCAGTTCCAATACCGCTAAAAATGTAATCACTATATGCTCCTTGACTGGCTCTGGAAACAAATCAAAAAAGCTCTTCTTACCTTTAAACGTTTGGAGGTCTGCCATGATTTCTTCCATGCGTTTTTCAATGGAAATCTCTTGTTTCGTCACTTTTGTATAAAGGGGCTTTTGAATCTTTTGCCGGCGAAGCAACTTTTGCAAGGCACCCAACATATCGTAAAGGCTAACATTTAACTCCTGCAATTCACTTTCCGTTTCTTTTACATATTCAGAAAGATCACTTGGCGGTTTAGTGAATATCAAGTTCCGTTCTTCTTCCAGTTCTTTGAATTCTTCTGCTGCAGATTTATACTTTTTATATTCCAATAGTTTCTCTACAAGTTCGTCACGAGGATCTTCTTCGAATAATTCCCCATCTTCATCCATCAATAGCTCATCTTCATGCTTAGGCAGCAACATTTTACTTTTGATGGCGAGTAAAGTAGCGGCCATGACTAAATATTCGCTCGCAATATCTAATTCAAGATGCTGCATCGTATGGATATAGCCTAAATATTGCTCTGTGATATCAGCCATAGGGATATCATAAATATCTATTTCTAGACGGTTTATCAAATGAAGGAGTAAATCCATCGGTCCTTCGAATGCATCAATTTTAATATTATAACCCATCAAAATACCCCATTTAAATCTAATTGGCCTTTAATTGGCCTATTTCTTCATTAATCAAGTATAGAGGATTACCGGCCCTTTATCCATTACAAATAAAGCTCTGCTTGATTTAAAGTTTTTTCATGCGGATTTTTTAAATTGGGTCGTTGCCCAATCATATTTATAAAATGAACATAGTCTAAGAATGTAAGATAAGCAGAATAAAGGAGGTACTTATATGGGTGGCAATGCAGGAGGTTTTGGTGGCGGATTTGCGTTTATCGTAGTATTATTCATTTTATTAGTTATCGTCGGTGCTTCTTGGTTATAATTGAAAACTGACGACACAAGCTGATTGCATAGCAATCAGCTTTCCTTATTTTTCTGGACATTTTTTTATGGTACTATGGTATTTATACTTAAAAAGCGGTAATCGTCTAAAAAAGCTTTCTTAACCTAAGGGAAAATAAGGCACAAGGAGGGGTTATTATTGCATTTACCTGAAGACTATCTCTCTTTCCTCATCCATTTTCACGGAACTCGAGATTACTTTGAGTGTCACGAAATACTTGAAGAGTATTGGAAAGAAACAGCTCCTAAAGAACGTGATTCACATTGGGTCGGCCTGATTCAAATCGCCGTTGCCCTATACCATGATCGCAGGGGCAATAATGCAGGGGCTACAAGAACTCTTGCAAAGGCCATATCCAACCTTCATTTAAAAAAAGCCGAGCTGCGACAATTGGGTCTTGATCCCGAAGCCCTGCTCGATTTGCTTCAACTGACACATGAACGAATGTTGCTTAAAAAACCCTATAGAAGCATTAACCTTCCCATTAATGACCCGGAATTACTTGCACATTGCCAAACCTTATGCAAACAGAACGGATACACGTGGTGCATGGACAGTGATTGTACGAATGTAGGGTTGGTCGATAAACATTTAACACGCGATCGTTCTGACGTTATCTTGGAAAGGGCCAAACAACTTTCCTTAAGGAAATTAAAAATAGAGGACCGCTCATGAGAGCATCCTCTATTTTTGATTAGATAAGTTTTTCAACACTTTTCAATAAAACTTTCCGTATGCTCGTTTGCCTTTAATTCTTTGTCAGGGTATTGTTCCTTCACTGACCTAACCATTTCTTTGCCTATCCCTTGCTTACGGAAAGAAGGATTTACAGATATATGTTGAATCTCGATGAAATTGGAACTTGTCTCTATTCCAATCAAGCCGACGATTTCTTCATCTTTCCATAAGAATAACTGCAAATTTTCATCTGTTTCATAATTCTTCATGGTATTCCGAAGCACTTTTATCTCTTTTTCATTTGGCATGAAAGATAATAACCCCATGGCAAACTTTTCATAACTTTTCTTATACTTAATCAACATAATATCCCTCGTTACTAAATAACGTTTTTTATTATTTACCTGTTTATCTAGTTTATACACTTTGATGATTACTCTCACTTATGACATTTACATCATACATAAAAACTTTATTCGTTTCAACATCACTTTCAGCACTTGAATTATAGATTCCCTAGTGCTACGCGATAAATGTCCAGTAGATAATTCCCCATATCAAAGCCACAACAAGCATCATAAGTAAAAGTGTTTTATTACTCCTTCTCATCCCATACTCCCTTTATTTTTATGAATAACTATTTAAATATCGAATTCATTCTACTATAACTTAGCACATTTTGACAAATCCCCTTGCAATCTCGCTCTGTTTTTACTACATTGATAAAGGATATAATGGTTTCATGGCCTGTATCTTCATTACGAATGATGGAAGATCGTTCAGCTACTTTAATAGGGACTAATTTTTGGTGAAAAAAATTAATAAAAACTGTATCTTTTTTTCGCTTCGATTCGTCCAATCTAATGTAACCCTATCAGTAGGTTATAATCTATTAAGAACAGAGGAAAAGTTAAGGAGGAAAATCATGAAAAGTCCAAAAAAATGGGTCATTGTGACCATTTTATTATGTCTGTTATTGCCTTATAAGGCCTTTGCGGATGCCGCAGTTGGCGATATGATCGTTACACTAGGAGAAAATTTGTCTAAAGAACAAAAAAGCATGCTCCTTTCAGAAATGAAAGCACCTGACGATGTGGAGGTCCTGACAGTCACCAATGCGGAAGAACATGAATATTTGGGAGATTATATAGCTAGCAGATTAATAGGTACAAAAGCTATATCCTCTTCTGCCATTACGCTTGAGGAAAAAGGCACAGGCCTAAAATTGGAATCCAAGAACATTAATTGGGTAACTGATGAAATGTATATCAATGCCCTTGCGACTGCTGGGGTTAAAGATGCTACCGTTTATGTCACAGCACCTATTCCAGTTTCCGGTACAGCTGCCTTAACAGGTGTCATTAAAGCCTATGAATTATCTTCTGATAAAGCAATCTCCGAAGATGTAAAACAGGCTGCCAATGAAGAAATGGTCACCACTGCTGAATTGGGAGATGAAATCGGTACGGAAGAGGCTTCTGCACTCGTAACGAAAATCAAAGAGAAAATGGCAGACAACCCTCCTGCCACTACAGAGGATGTTCGTAAGATCGTAGAATCCGCTGCAAATGATCTTGGCCTAGTCTTAAATGAAGGGCAAATTCAAAGCCTGATCGATCTATTCAATAAATTAAAAGAATTGAATATTGATTGGAACGCCGTTGGTGACCAATTGACAGAAGCTAAAGATAAATTGTCCAACTTCCTTGAATCTGAAGAAGGACAATCATTTCTAGATAAATTAAAGGATGTCTTCAATAGTCTTATAGATGCTATCAAATCTTTTTTTAGCTGATTCACAATAAAATGGCGGTACCTAGAAGTACGACCGGTAAATAAATAGCAAAAGGCAGATACGTTCATCACGTTTCTGCCTTTTACTATTTTAAAAAAGGAGTTACATCCTCTTTTTGATTATTCTTTATTCAAACCAACCGCTTCGTGAAAAGCTAAATCATGACGGATAAGATCATCGAAGGTTTCACGCCTGATGACTAAACGCGCTTCCCCGTTTTCAACGAAAACCACCGCAGGTCTCGGAATCCGGTTATAATTGTTAGACATGGAATACCCATAAGCCCCTGTACAGAAAACAGCTAAAATATCTCCTCGTCCAGCTTTTGGCAAGGGTAAATCCCAAATCAGCATATCTCCGCTTTCACAACATTTCCCGGCAATAGCAACCGTCTCCTCCACTGGATCAAGTGGGCGATTGGCTAGTACCGCATCGTACTTCGCTTCGTATAAGGCTGGACGAATATTATCGCTCATGCCCCCATCGACAGCTAGGTATTTGCGGACGTCCGGCACTTCCTTTTCTGAACCCACTTTATATAAGGTGATACCTGCATCTCCGACCAAGGAGCGACCAGGTTCAATCCAAATCTCCGGCATTTCTAAATCAGATTGGGCAATCTGTATTTGCACTTCCCTCACGATTTCTTCTACATATTGAGATGCTGGAAGCGGATCGTCTTCTTCTGTATAACGGATTCCGAAGCCTCCGCCTAAATTTAGCACCTTTGGCTGAAAACCAATTGCTTTATGCCACTCTCTTAGCTTGCCAATGATTTTTTGGGCGGCCAAAAGAAAGCCAGTGGTTTGAAAGATTTGGGAACCTATATGGCAGTGCAACCCGAGCACTTCAAGCCACTTGCTTTTTAACGCCTGTTTAAGGGCGCCTTCCGCCTGACCATTAATTAGATCGAAACCAAATTTCGAATCTTCCTGCCCTGTTAAAATATAATCATGTGTATGCGCTTCAATGCCAGGTGTCACACGTAAAAGAATTCTGACCTTTTCTTCTCGGTTTGAACAGATTTCTTCAAGTAGTGTCAATTCAGAAAAGTTGTCCACCACAATACACCCTATTTGGTAATCTAGTGCCATATGTAACTCTTCGACACTTTTATTATTCCCATGGAAATGGATACGTTCGGTTGGGAAATTAGCCTTGATGGCTGTATATAATTCCCCCGCTGAGACCACGTCGAGTGACAAGCCCTCCTGTTCGGCCAATTGAATCATGGCAATGGATGAAAATGCTTTACTTGCGTACGCCACCTGAGCCGGTATTCCCAATTCTTCAAATGTCCGCTTAAATCCTCTTGCCCGTTCGCGTATTAACTCTACATCATAGACATATAACGGCGTACCATATTTTTCTGTTAACTTAACAGTGTCCACTCCGCCAATTTGTAGATGTCCACGGTCATTTACATGACTAGTCCCAAACAAATGCATAATAGTCTCACCTTCCTGATCCAAACTTACGGTTAAATGAAGTGAGGGGATCGTAAGAGGTTCCTCGAAAAGGATGATATCCCATTAAATCTCCTCATCCAAATTCCTCGTTTACTATTCTTATTTACCTGTTTCTACACGTTCCCATTAAATATAATTGCGTAGTTCGAAATCAGATTGGTTTAACTCCAAAGAGCCCAAACTCTTTGTGAAGCCACTTTACTGCTTTATTCGAATAAAATTAAATTAACACAACTTTTCGACAACATCAACCTTAAGATTTCCTTGGCTGCCTGTATTTGTCCTGTGGATGGACGATACTCGGCCGTTCTCTGGAACCTGGAAAAGGTCTTCTTAATATAATATGTGACAAGGCTCTTGGTTGAAACGGGATTAACGGCCATAAATAGGGTGTATTCAATGCTTTTATGCTCGTTAATAAAATGATATATAGCGTTATTCCTATGATTAACCCAGGCAGCTTGAACAAGGCAACCAAAACGATCAAAGCTAATCGAGACAGTTTATTGGCAACCCCTAATTCCAAACTTGGGGTGACAAATGTCCCAATGGTCGCAACCGATGCATAAAGAACGACTTCCGGCACAAATAACCCTACATCAATAGCAATCTGTCCGATCAAGACCGCAGCAATTAATCCCATTGCAGTTGAAAGTGGGGTCGGGGTATGGATGGCGGCCATACGTAAAAATTCGATCCCGATATCCGAAATGAAAATTTGGACAACAATCGGAATATGCGTTTTTTCATTTGGCCCGATAAATTCTAGTTTATCTGGAAGGAAGTCAGGCTCTAAACAAAACAGCAACCACAATGGAAGCAAAAATAACGAAGCGGCTATCCCGAGAAATCTCGTCCACCGTACCATTGTTCCAACAGCTGGGGATTGTCTGTACTCTTCTGCATGCTGCATATGATGGAAGAGGGGAGCAGGGGTGATGATGACACTAGGTGAGGTATCCACATAGACTAGTACATGGCCTTCCAGTAAGTGTGTTGCGGCTACATCAGCACGCTCTGTATATCGGACAAGAGGGTATGGATTATATCCTTGCTTAACGATAAATTCTTCTACCGTTTTATCCGCCATCGTTAGCCCATCTATTTTTATATCTTCCAATTTTGTACGAACGATTTCAATTAAACCCGGGTCCGCTATATCTTTAATATACCCTATCGCAATATCCGTTTTAGAGCGTTCGCCGACCTTCATGATTTCGAAACGTAATCTCTCATCCCTGATTCTCCGTCTAGTGATGGCTGTATTTACAATGATATTTTCTACAAATCCATCCCTAGAACCACGGACAACTTTTTCTGTATCGGGTTCTTCAGGCTGTCGTCCAGGGTAACTCCTGACATCGACAACCAACCCTATATCGTATCCATCCATCACAATGACGATTAAACCGGAAAGGACTTGGTCAACCAACTCATCCATCGTACGTATTTCTTCCACAGATTGGTGAACGAGTAAATTTTTCATGAAATCAAATACTTTTGTCGTTTTTATTTCCGTATTTTGAGAATGGACCATCGAGTTAAGAAGTTCAATGATGAATTCCGTATCCGTAAGTCCATTCACATAATAAAGGTGAACTTCTTTTCTTAAAACTTTTATTTTCCTTACGCCTAAATCAAAACTGACACCCAGACCGACCCTCTTTTCCATGAAAGTATCGACTTCCACCACGTTAGTCGGAATGGGCTTCATATTTTGTTTATCCTCTGATGCCATCAAAACCGCTCCTTTCCAATATAATTTGCACAGCAAGTTTTGTGATTGGTGCTCCTTTTTTAAAGTCGTCCTGGTGTGACATTTTTCCAATGTCTCCAATGCCTACAACGATCGGAGCTTTTAACTCATCAATGCAATACACCGTATCCCCGGTTATCTTCCCTATCTCAAATTCCTGGGCTCCGAATTTGTCCACCCCATTTTCCGTCAACTGCCCATCCCTATCGATACAGACATCCACCTTAGTCCACTCTTCCCTTCTACTTTTCGAAGCAACGGCTATGATGCCCAGGACATGGATGTCAGGATGGCTTGCAACCACCTTCATCGCCGTTTCACCGAATCCCTCACCCATGAAGCCACTATCATCGAACATGACCAACACGGGGTCATTCTTCGCTTTCTTTATAAGGTCTACCAGCTCCAAACCTGTATAACGGGACGGATTCCCTTGTGACATTGAAATGCAGCGCCCTCCGATTTCTCTTGCAACTAGCTCAACAGCACGATTTGCATATACATCTCCATCTGTTATCAATATCACTTTTCGTTTGGTCACCATCAGGAGCCTTCCTTTCATCAGGTATGCGTATGGTCGTTCTTATAAATCGACAAAATAAATCCATTGAAATAAGGATCCAACTATTTTACCTAACACTAGTGCCATTAACAGATAAATGATTTTATCTTGTATGCCTACTCGTTTGGACAAGATCGGGAAAACATTCAACACCTCAGTCAGTGCAGCTGCAAGCATTCCATTAAAAATACCGTCCGCAAGTCCGATTGGAATTAATAAGAAAGAAGGAAGAGCAAAGGTCGTCCCCTGTAGGCCAAACCATGTTCCTCCGACCACTCCTGAAATTATGGCCACTTCATAATACCGAACCATTTTTAACGTTTTTGTCAGCTGTGTCAGCCTTGGTATGACACCAAGTACAGTCAGAAAAGCTACAAAACCAGCACCTGTAGCGACACCGCCGGCTAGCCCAACAAAAATCCCGAAAATGATATTACCTGTCATCGAGATGACGCACGCTCTCATTATTCTCATTCATAATGACGTACCGATCTAAATCCTGCTGGTAATTGAACATTTCAACCTCGAGTGGGCTAGGTTCTTCATTAAAGCGTTTTTTAAAGAAGTGATTAAAAAACAAAATCATTCCAATCCCAATACCGAAACTATAGGGTATTTGGATCAACAAAGGCTTTTCATCAACCCTTCCTGTTATTAGCGTAAAGAGTTTTTGATGAACTTCTCCCATACTTACATCCACATGGAAATTCATGATGGTAATTCCCCCTCCAATGAACATAAGCAACCAGATAACGGAGAAAGTAACGAAAGACATTTTCTTTTTGGGATAAATGACTTCGATGATTGTCTGGGAGGGACCAAATGTCTCCACTTCGATATGTGGATCGATTGCCTGTATGGCCATGATGAGTTGGGCCAAATCGATGATAATGATATTCTTATCTTCACTATTCACCGTTAATAAAAGGGCCCCTTCAATGCTAGAAACCAATTCTTCAGGACCAATAATTTTTGCAATATCTTTTATTCTTACCTTTTGGTTTACATTTACATGCACCCGGTTCCTCATTCTGGTGTAAATGACTGCCATCACTTTTCACATCCCGACCTTTTATTTCCTTATAATAGTAGTATGGATTGGAAACAGAGTGAAAATGCAGAAAGAAAATGATGTCCAAATATTACTAATTCAAAGAAATGAAATAAAAAAAAGACATGCCGGATATCAGCATGTCTTTTTGTAAAATATTTATAAATTAATGAGTTGGGAAGAAGATCATTTGAATCAAGAAAACCACGCCAAAAATATAAATGAGCGGGTGAACGGATTTACCTTTTCCACTGAAGAATTTCATCAAAGGATAGGTAATGAACCCCATTGCAATCCCTGTCGATATGCTTGAAGTAAGCGGCATCGTTAATATGATTGCAAATGCCGGAAAAGCTTCATCAAATGTTTTCCAATCCACTTTCGCAAGACCTTCCATCATCAAGCAACCTACAATTATCAATACAGGTGCCGTGATGGCAGAAACGGAGGAAATGGCCGCTATTAATGGAGAAAAGAAAATGGAAAGAGCGAATAAGATGGCAACGACCGTGGCAGTTAAGCCCGTACGTCCTCCAGCTGCTACTCCAGTACTCGATTCAACATAAGCGGTTGATGGGCTTGTTCCAAACAACGAGCCAACCGTCGTGGCAATAGCGTCTCCCAAGAAGGCCTTTTTAGCACGAGGGATCTTTCCATCCTTCGTTAATCCCGCTTGTTCCGTCACTCCAATTAATGTACCTGTCGTGTCAAATATCGTTACAAGTAAAAAGGCAAATACGACTGTATATAAAGAATTGCTAAATACTCCAGCAATATCAATATCGAAAAAGACCGGTGAAGGTGGTGTTGATAGAATTCCATCAAATTTCAGCATCCCCATAAAGTAACCAATGATTGCTGTAACAATCATGCCAATGAAGATAGCTCCTTTAACATTCCGAGACATCAAGATTAGAGTGAATAATAAACCTATAAGGGCCAAAACGGTGCCTGGTTGGTGTAAATCCCCGAGTGAAACCATGGTTCCTTCATTCGGTACGACAATCCCCGCATTTTTCAAACCCATAAATGCGATGAATAGACCAATACCAGATGTGATTCCAAATTTCAACGAATTTGGGATGGCATCAATAATCATTTTGCGCAAGCTCGTAACACTTACCAGAATAAATAATAGACCTGCTATGAAAACTGTACCAAAAACTGTTTGATAAGAAAGACCGTGTGCACCTACCACACTGGCAAAATAAGCATTCAGCCCCATACCTGGTGCAACGGCAATCGGATACTTCGCTAATAATCCCATAATTAAGGTACCTAGGACTGCAGAAATGACGGTCGCCATAAAGACCTGTTCAAATGGTATTCCTATTGAAGATAATAAAGCAGGATTGACAATAATAATATAAACCATGGTGAAGAATGTCGTAACACCTGCCATAATTTCAGTGCGAACATTCGTCCCATTTGCTTTTAAGGAAAAAAACTTTTCTAAAAACATATTTTTCTGACCTCCATATATTAAGGAAACACCATTCAATCGCTTGCACAAAGGTGACCTTGCATTAATACTTCATCTTTCAAATTTCAACGAGATAAAAACCTTATGAAAATAGTTTTAAATCCGAATGAAACCAGCGACCTTTACTATAATATTCGTTTTTAACTTCAAATTCAACTAAAAAATTCGTTTTTTCTTCTTTTTTCACAAATATATATTTCCTTTTCAACATTCCTACCAAATGTTGTGTGGCACACTTCCCCTTCACTTCCTTACTATTTCCAAAATCCCACTTTTTCTCCCAGCAAATGAAAGACCACATGAATCAACGATTCATGTGGTCTTTCATTTGCTGAAGGATTTTTTTCTCCAACCGTGATACTTGAACTTGTGATATTCCTAGCCTAACGGCGACCTCCGACTGAGTCTGGTCTTTATAATATCTCAAAAAAACAATTAACCTTTCCCGTTCATTCAATTCTTGGATGGCTTCTTTTAAAGCGATTTGGTCGAACCACGATGAATCATTATGGTCGGCAATCTGGTCGAGAAGAGTAATTGGGTCTCCATCATTTTCATAAACCGTTTCATGAATGGAAGAAGGGCTACGGCTAGCTTCTTGGGCCATGATAATTTCTTCAGGTGATAATTCAAGATGTTCTGCCAATTCATTGACAGTCGGAACACGACCGTGCGTTTTTGAAAGTTCTTCTCTGGCCCGACGGATTTTATTCGCCATTTCCTTTAAAGAACGGCTTACTTTCACAGTACCATCATCACGGATAAACCGTTGAATTTCACCAATGATCATGGGGACAGCATACGTCGAGAATTTCACTTCAAACGTTAAGTCAAATTTATCAACTGATTTTAATAACCCGATGCAGCCAATCTGATACAAATCATCCGGTTCATAGCCACGATTGAGGAACCTTTGGACAACGGACCATACAAGCCTTAGATTGCTGTTGACAATTAAGTTCCTTGCATCCTGGTCCCCACTCTGACTGAGTTTAATCAACCTACGCAATTCCTCATCTTTTAAATGGGTCTGGCCTTTCTTGCTCTTCTCGTATTTAACCTCCACATCCATATGCAAGTCTCCCTTAATTGCACAAAGCTCTGCTTGTAGTTAAGTGCTTTTTTAATCGAATGATCGTTCCTTCGCCCTTATGCGAAATGATATGGATTTCATCCATGAAGTTCTCCATGATCGTAAATCCCATGCCGGATCGTTCAAGTTCGGGTTTCGTCGTGAATAGTGGCTGCTTAGCCTCTTCAACATCCTCAATGCCCAATCCTTCATCACGAATTGTCACTTCGACCGTATCTCCTTCGATGACTACAGAAATGTAGACCCACCCTTCCGGATCGTTTTCATATCCATGAATGATTGAATTCGTGACCGCTTCAGAAACGACCGTCTTAATCTCTGTCAATTCATCCATCGTGGGATCTAATTGAGCAATGAATGCCGCAACCGTCACCCTTGCGAATGATTCATTTTGGCTAAGTGCTGAAAATTTCGTTTCCATTTTATTTTTCATGTTAGGCAACCCCCAGTCTTTGCAAAGCGTTTTGTTCGGATAGTTCTAGTTTAACAATTTTAAACAAACCTGACATCTCAAATAACCGCTTTACTGCTGGAGAAATTGCACAGACAACCATCTCACCATTTTTCTGATGTACCTGTTTATACCGACCGATAATTACGCCCAATCCAGAACTGTCCATGAAATGCAGTTCATCCAAGTTAAGGATGATATGTTGGATATCATGCTTTTGAATGGCCGCCTCTGCCTGTTTTCTTAACTTTTCTGCTGTATGATGATCTAAATCACCTTTGAGACGAATGCATAATATTCTACTCTTCGCCTCCATATCAATCGTAAGACTCACTATATACAGCCTCCTTCACTGTCTTATAATGAGTCAAATTCTCTGTTTAATCTTCAGATTCCTTCTTCCTGGCAAAACTAGTGGCCATTCGCCTAAACTAGTATATTTACACGCCTTTCCGACAAGTTAATCATTTCGTTTGTGTAAACATGCCGAATGCCCGTTTATACAGTTGCCACCAACTGGCTTTTTCAACAGTTTCCTTTGAAACAATCGGTGATTCGACATATACTTTTCCGTCTTTAATCAATTGGAGCGTTCCTATTTGATCTCCTTTTTGAATGGGAGCCTTTAGGTTTTTATCGAGAATAACCTTTTTCGTAAAGTCTTTTGCCGCACCGCTCTTGGCCGTCAAAACAGATATTGGTTCACTTGTTACCCCTACTGCCATCTTTTTGCTGCCCTTGCTTACTTTCGATTCGCCCAAGACCTCTCCTCGTTTGTAAATCGGATAGGTAATAAATTGTGAAAAGGCATAATCAAGCATTTTCGTTACCTGGGCATTTCTTTCCTTCGGAGAAGCCGCACCGAACACCACAGCAATAACACGCATATTCCCTTTTTTCGCCGTAGCTGTCAGACAATACTTGGCTTCATTCGTAAACCCTGTTTTTAATCCATCGACTCCCGGGTAAAATTTCACTAGTCGATTCGTGTTCACAAGCCAGAATTTTTTATCTGTATTTTCACGGAGGTAGTCCTCGTATGTACCCGTGAATCTTGTAATCATGTCGTATTTCAACAATTCCTTTGCCATGATGGACATATCATGTGCCGAGCTGTAATGGTCCTTAACTGGTAAGCCTGTTGCATTTTGAAATTTCGTGTTCTTTAATCCCAGGTCTTTTGCTTTCTTATTCATCCGTTTGACGAATTCTTCTTCGGATCCAGCAAGATGCTCTGCCATAGCGACCGATGCATCATTTGCAGAACCGATCGAGATCCCTTTAAGCATTTGTTCGGTAGTCATTTCTTCTCCTAATTCAAGAAAGATTTGAGAACCTCCCATCGATGCAGCGTACTCACTCGTCCTGATTTTATCCTTCATGTTGAGTTCACCTTTATCGATGGCTTCCATGATTAAGAGCATCGTCATGATCTTCGTCATACTAGCAGGCGAAAGACGTTCATCTGCATTTTTATCATACAAAACTGTACCTGTATCCCGTTCAATTAAAATAGCTGATTTTGCATTTTCCGCTAAGTTGACACCTTTTTTTTCTGATGCTTGAGTATGCGGGATGCTAAAGCCAGTTGCTAGTAACACGATTAAAAATAGAGAAAGAATCCGCTTCATCTCCATAGCCTCCAATCTTTATATATTCCATTTTTTCCATATAAGCCATTTTTATACAAATAAGTTGGTGGAATTATTATTTAAAAAGGGAGAGGACAGTTTTAATGAGGAATATACAAAAACAGAGGACCTTGTTGCCTGAATAAAATTATGCTGAACGTAAAAAAAGGTCACTCTTTTAAAAAGAGTGACCTGCTTGGCGAATCATTATTCCATGATTTCTTTATAGATCAACGTTGGTTTTTCAACTTTTTCCTTGGAAATTGTAATGTTTTCGTATAATTTCTCTTTTACTTTTGAAACATCTTCAAAGTTACTGTATATGGTTACAAGTGATTCACCTTTAGCCACGGTTTCACCGATTTTCTTACGAAGCATAAGACCTACAGCCAAATCAATTTCCGATTCTTTAGTAGCACGTCCAGCACCTAATAACATGGCAGCCGTACCGATTTCATCAGCAACGATTTCCGATACATATCCGTCTTCTTTAGCTTCAAGCTCAAAAGTGTATGCAGCCTGTGGAAGTTTTTCTGGCTGTTCTACAACTGAGCCGTCTCCTCCCTGTGCCTCCAAGAAGATTTTGAATGAACGAAGCGCTGAACCATCCTTGATTGCATTTTCAAGCAGGGTTCTGGCTTCTTCAAGGGAGCCCGCTTTTTTAGCAAGGTACACCATATGACTTCCTAACGTTAAAGATAGTTCCGTTAAATCTTCCGGACCTTCACCTTTAAGCGTATCAATCGCTTCTTTAACTTCAAGAGCGTTCCCGATTGCGTAACCAAGAGGCTGGCTCATGTCTGAAATGACTGCCATCGTATTACGGCCGACATTATTTCCTATGCTCACCATTGCATGTGCCAGTTTCTCGGAATCTTCAAGTGTCTTCATGAATGCACCTGCACCCGTTTTCACATCAAGAACAATCGCATCTGCACCAGCAGCTATTTTCTTACTCATGATGGAACCAGCAATCAACCCGATGCTATTGACGGTAGCCGTTACATCACGTAATGCATAAAGCTTTTTATCTGCAGGAGTTAAATTACCACTTTGACCAATAACGGCTATCTTGTTTTTATTGACAAGTTCAATGAACTCATCATTTTCAATTTCCACATGAAACCCTTTAACGGATTCCAATTTATCGATGGTTCCACCTGTATGGCCAAGGCCGCGCCCTGACATTTTTGCCACTGGAACGCCTACAGCTGCCACTAATGGTCCAAGAACAAGTGTGGTCGTATCACCAACGCCACCTGTAGAGTGCTTATCGACCTTAATTCCCTCTATCATCGATAAATCTATTTGATCACCGGATTCTACCATGGCCATCGTTAAATCAGCACGCTCCTGCTCGTTCAGCTCTTGAAAATAGATTGCCATTGCCCATGCGCTCATTTGATAATCAGGAATCGTTCCATTTGTAAAGCCTTCCACAATAAACTGAATCTCTTCAGTGGAAAGTGTCTTTCCATCACGTTTTTTTGCGATTAAGTCAACCATTCTCATAAGTCATTCCCCATTCTTTAAAGACAGCCTTAGTTTCGACTGTGCTTGTATTATTTTAAATCCGATTTATAAATCTTTAACAATCGACTTAACAAACTCCAGAAAACTGCTTTTTACTTTTTCTGTCGTTTCAATAACTTCCACGTGTGACAGGGGCTGGTCCAAAATACCAGAAGCCATGTTTGTAAGGCAAGATATCCCCAGTACTTTCATCCCACAATGTCTAGCAACGATAACTTCCGGAACAGTGGACATGCCCACTGCATCCCCACCAAGAACTCTTGCCATCCTTACTTCTGCCGGAGTTTCATAGGTCGGCCCAGAATTCCCAATATAGACGCCTTCCTTTACATCCAAGCCCAGCGTAGAAGCGATCGTCTTAGCTTTTGCCCGCAATTCTTTATTATAAGCTTCTGACATATCAGGGAAACGAGGACCAAAGCGGTCTTCATTCGCACCAATCAATGGGTTAGTTCCCATTAAATTGATATGGTCCGTAATGATCATCAGATCTCCCGGTGCATAGCTTTCATTCACACTTCCAGCAGCATTGGTTACGATTAATGTTTCAACACCAAGCAGTTTCATCACACGTACCGGGAAAGTGACTTTCTCCATTGAGTATCCTTCATAAAAATGGAAACGACCTTGCATGGCTACAACCTGTTTGCCACTCAGGTTTCCGATGACAAGCTGACCTGCATGTCCTTCTACAGTCGAGACGGGAAATTCCGGGATTTCATGATAAGGGATAATTATCGGGTTTTCAATTTCATCTGCCAATACCCCAAGACCAGATCCAAGAATCAAGCCTATATCTGGAGTCCCATCCACTTTGTTCTTTATAAATTCAGCAGCTGTTTCAATGCTATTAAACATATTTACCCTCCCTTATTTCACGTCGCCTAAAATATTTTTCCCATATGTAGGCATCTTTATATCAAAGTTAGCGGCAACTGTTGCACCAATATCAGCAAAAGTATCTCTTACTGGTAACTCCGTGCCTTTTGTGAAACGTTTTGAGTAAACTAATAATGGAACATACTCACGAGTGTGGTCTGTACCTTCATGAATCGGATCATTCCCGTGGTCGGCCGTGATGATCAACAAGTCATCTTCTGTCAGCTTCTCTATCACTTCAGGCATTCTAGCATCGAACTCTTCCAAAGCCTTTCCGTAGCCTTCCGGATCACGACGGTGACCATATAAGGCATCAAAGTCCACTAGATTCAAGAAGCTTAATCCCTTAAAGTCTTGATCGATGGTTTGGATTAATTTATCCATTCCGTCCATATTGGAGACTGTACGTAATGATTCGGTGACTCCTTCACCATCAAAGATATCCGAGATTTTTCCAATTGCCAAAACATCCAACCCAGCATCTTTCATTTCATCCATTACCGTTCTGTTAAATGGCTTCAATGCATAATCATGACGGTTAGGTGTTCTTTTGAAACTTCCTGGCTCTCCAATGAAAGGTCTTGCAATAACGCGTCCAACCTTATATTCATCAGCCATCGTCAACTCTCGTGCAATTTCACAAATTTTATATAACTCGTCTAATGGGACTACGTCCTCATGAGCGGCAATCTGTAAAACAGAATCAGCGGATGTATACACAATTAAAGCTCCCGTTTTCATGTGATCTTCGCCAAGTCTTTCAATGATTTCCGTTCCGCTTGCAGGTATATTCCCTATGATTGAACGTCCCGTCTTCGCTTGAAGTTCATTGATTAATAACTCAGGGAAACCGTTCGGAAATACTTGAAATGGTGTAGTGATATTAAGACCCATTATTTCCCAATGGCCGGTCATCGTATCTTTTCCTGTTGACGCTTCTTTCATTTTTGTATAGTAAGCAATCGGTTGCTCTGTTTTTGCGATACCTTTAATATCCCGGATGTTGCCTAAACCCATTTTAGAAAGAGTCGGCATGTTCAATCCATTCATTCTCTCAGCTATATGGCCAAGTGTATCGGCTCCTTTATCACCGAATAAATCTGCATCCGGTGCTTCGCCAATCCCAACTGAGTCCATTACAACTACAAAAATGCGTTTAAATGCTGAATTTTTTTCCATGCTAATTCCCTCCAGTAAATAGTATTATACCCTTTTATATTCCCCGTATATTGTCCATTTAACCTACAATAACCGAAACGTCAGAAGTCTGACCTCTTTATTGTAAACGATACCAATCGTTTTAGACAATTGTTATGTACCTTAATCTTTATATAGGAAAACAGACTCATAATTTCAAAAAAGATTTTTATAGTTCCAGCTTATCATGGTCCAATAAATTGGGCCACCTATTCCTGATGGCTGTTTCACCATTACTTGTGCAGGAGGCCTTTCCTCCTACACTTTCAATCTACTAATTTCCTAAGCTCTTGGATGAAATTTAGAATATACATCTTTTATCCGAACATTCGTAATATGTGTGTAGATTTGAGTCGTCGAAATATCCGCATGCCCCAACATCTCCTGAACGGCCCGTAAATCTGCTCCATTCATCAAAAGATGGGTGGCAAAAGAATGCCTTAGTGTATGCGGTGTAATTTCCTTCTCGATTCTCGCCTCTTTCACGAGTTTTTTCAAGATCTTCCAAAATCCCTGTCTCGTCAACCTGTTTCCATGGTGATTCAAAAAAAGTGAATCCGTCCGATGCTTTGGACTGGCAAATTTACCACGGGCACTATCTAAGTAATTCCCGATGGCCCCCAGTGCTGTTTGTCCGATAGGGATGATTCTTTCTTTATCCCCTTTTCCGATACAACGGACAAAACCCATCGTCGCATGTACATCGCTCACATCCATTGAGATCAATTCACTGACACGCATTCCTGTCGCATACATCAGTTCAAGCATCGCTTTGTCACGTAATCCATATTCGTTCATTACCTTTGGGGCTTCCAATAAGGCTTCCACCTCTTCCATGCTTAACACCTTTGGAAGGCTTCTTTCAGGTTTGGGTGTTTCTATATGTAGAGCTGGATCCTGGTCAGTCACCTTTTCACGAAGGAGAAATTGATGGAAGGATCGGATTGAAGCAATATGGCGGGCAATGGTTTTCGACGATTTCCCTTGGTCTTTCAAATGAGCAAGAAAGTGTAAGATGTTTGCCCGACGTGAGTCATTCCAATCGGTAATCATTTCTACATTCATTAAATAGGCCCAATATGATTTCAAGTCACGTTCATACGAGACGAGTGTGTTTTTGGCAAGACCCTTTTCAATGGTCAAAAAATGAATGAAATCCTTAATTTGATTCTCCATATTCATTACTCCCCGTTTAAATAAAACAACATTAAGCGTTCAAACCATGCATCATCACCTGTATCAACAGCTTTTGATACTTTGACAGCTGTGCCTTTTGGTTCATCGTACCGATGATAACTATGATATTCCTGATTTAACCATACCATTCCTATGTAAAAAAGAACAGTGAAGCTAACGAAGAGTATCATCACTTTAGCTGTATGTAAAACTAGCTTCAATGACGTTTTCATGCTTTCCCCTCCCTATCCGAGCACTTTGTATCAATCTATGCCCATCGGGACAAGTTTTATACATCTTTCGGTAAAGAAGAGGAAAAAAAGTTCTATCTATTTCTAACCCAGGTTAAACAGGCAAACTATTTTCTTTTAAAACCAGAAAACCTTCTCCAGGTAGGGGAGAAGGTCCGACTTTATTCATCTTTATCTTCGACTTTGTCATGACATCGATGACAAATGCCATGAAAGGTTAATCTATGGTCTTTTATCTTGAAGTTCCAGTCACGCTCGACAATGGCTTCCACGTCTTCAAGTAAGTCTTGTTGGATCTCATCTACCGCTCCACATTCCACACAAACCAGATGATGATGGAAATGCGCTGCGCCTTCTTGTCTTAAATCATAACGGGAAACTCCGTCTCCAAAGTTAATTTTATCTACTATTTTCAATTCAGTCAGCAACTCTAGCGTACGGTATACCGTTGCTAATCCAATTTCCGGCGACTTTTCTTTGACAAGGAGGTAAACGTCTTCTGCGCTTAAATGATCCTCTTCGTGCTCAAGTAAAACGCGGACGGTCGCTTCTCGCTGAGGCGTTAATTTGTAGCTGGACGAGTGCAACTGCTTTTTTATTCTATCAATTCTATTTTCTATTTCCATACCAATATTCCCTCCCGCGCCGCTATCTTATACATTATATCAAATGAGGGAAAACTGTCAAAATAGATTTCCTTATTAATAGCAAAAAAATCATGATGAATGCGTAGCTATCCTTCATTACCCCAAGAAGCTTACGACATTTTTCATTAAGGAAGGGGATAAATATGCTTCAAATGCAGCTGCTGCAATTAAAAATACCCCAGACAAGATCAAGGAAAAAACATAGCGGGAAATAATCGGCTTTAAAGGCTCCCGAACCTGTTTAAGAAAAATGCGGCTGATCATCTTCATGGATAGCGATACGGCCAGAACCGTGATCACGATAAAGATCGGGACAATGAATATATTTTGCGGTAGGATTGCCACAAATGATAATAGGAATCCACTCCACCCCATTTGATTGACTAAAAATCCGACCGTAAATCCCACAACCATACCTTTTACAAATAACAGTACTAATATCACTGGCAAACCGATAACCGAAACCCCAAGAATCCAGATGACCCCAATATATTTAAGGTTATGCATAAGACTTTGACTGAACATATCGTGTGAAGAAGCAAATTCCCCTTTGGAAACTTGTCCGAAGAATTGTGATAAATAGTAGAACAAATCTTCCTTTTGAGTAAAGCTCAAACTGTTTACGAGAACAGCACCAAAAATGACACCCATTAAAAAGAGTACAGTGATAAAAACGTATAATGAGGAATGTTCGTTAACATGTTTCCTTACAGCATTTTGTATGGCAGATCTATTTTTCATCTTTTATCTATCCTCCCAACTCCACTTACTAGAATCTATGTTTTTTCTGTTTTATTTATGACAAGGATTCAAGCGTAATTTACAGAGTCGTAGAACATTTTTCACAAAAGACGTGTTATAATTTTCCATAAAGTTGTTTGGAGGGGTACTATGAAAGCTATACTAATGGATTTTCCAGAAAAAATTGAAACTTCTCGCTTATATTTAAGACCTTGCCTACCAGGAGATGGACTTGACGTTTATGAAGCCATAGTTCGTTCACGAAACGAGTTGAAGAGCTGGCTTCCATTTGCCCAGCAAGAACCATCAATAGAAGCTTCAGAAAAGAATGTCCTGAAAGCATATGCTGATTTTATCTTAAAAGAAGATATTAGACTCCATATTTATAGGAAAGAAGACGGTCAATTCATAGGCTCCACTGGCCTCCATCGAATTAACTGGGACATCCCCAAGTTTGAAATCGGTTATTGGATCGATACGGAATACAGGAACAAAGGATATATAACTGAAGTGGTAGAAAGGTTAACAAGATTCGCCTTTAATCATTATGGGGCCAAGAGAATTGAAATCCGTTGTGATCCCAACAATCTTACCAGCAAACGGATTCCTGAAAAGCTTGGATTTACCCTGGAAGGGATTTTACATAATGATGCTTTAAGCGCCGACGGCAAGACATTACGAGACACTTGCATTTATGCAAAAACAATAAACTAAAAAGAGCCCTGGCAGCATCAGATTTCCCTGTCAGGACTCTCTCCATTAGCTTTAAAAAGCAAAACTAATCCTCTTTGGCTTTCCATACTTTACGTTCCAATTAACTCTCTTTCTATGAAGCTTCATTAAAAGGACCTAAAGAATCCCTAAAATAGTTTCAGGGATTCTTTGTATTTCAATCTTCAATCATTATTGCTTGGAAAGGCAAATGTCGACCCCGTATTGGCGGACGATGTCAACCATCGTTCTGAGACAGTTTTTGTTTTTGTAAAGAAACGGGCTTGGTCTGGTCCGAACATATGACCTTCACCGAATCTAGACCCTTTAAATCCAGCAAAATTATGGTAGCCGACAGGGATTGGAATCGGGACATTAACTCCTACCATCCCAACGTCAATTTCCGTTGTGAATTTCCGAGCTGCCGCTCCATCATTGGTGAAAATGGTGACACCATTCCCTAACTCATGTTCGTTGATCAGCTTAATCGCTTCTTCTAGTGAAGCGACCCGAACAACATTCCGGGCGGGTCCGAACACTTCCTGTTCATATATATCCATTCCTGGCTTTACATGGTCAATTAATGTCGGGCCGACAAAGAAACCACTGGATTCTTTCACGATGTCTAATTCCCGTCCATCACACACTACCGTTGCACCTTCTTCAATGCTCTTGTCAATCGCAGCAATTACCAACTCTTTTGATTGTTGGGATATAACAGGTCCGAAGTCAACTTCCCGGTCTGTGTAAGAGCCCACTTTCAATGCGCCGATTTTTTCTTTTAAAATCTTTATTAAACGATCCCCTGTTTCTTCTCCAACAGGCATGAGCGTTGAAATGGCCATGCAACGCTGGGATGCAGCTCCATATGCAGCTCCAATAAAAGAGTTTGCCACTTGTTCTAAATCCGCATCAGGCATGACAACCATATTGTTCTTCCCGCCACCAAGAGCCGTCACACGCTTACCATGTTTCGCTCCCGTCTCATAAATATATTGAGCCACCGGCGTAGAGCCCACGAAGGAGATTGCCTCCACTTCTGGATTTCTCAATAATTCATTGACAGCGTCCTTATCACCATTGATAACGGTCCAAATACCGTCCGGCAATCCTGCTTTCTTCCATAATTCACTCACGAATAAAGCTGTCATCGGAACTCGCTCCGAAGCTTTCAGAATGACTGCATTGCCTACAGCAATTGCCATGCTCGTCTGGGCCAGTGGCACCATGATCGGGAAGTTGAATGGAGAAATGGCTGCTACGACGCCAAGTGGGTACTTCGCCGAATAGACATTGATCTGTCCACCGACGTTGACGGAATATTCCCCTTTCACTAAATGGGGCGCTCCAATGGCAAGGTCCACAGATTCTATTCCACGGGTAATCTCGCCCTTTGCATCTTCTGCCGTTTTACCGCTTTCTGTACAAATCAGATCAATTAGGGCATCTGTATGTTCCGTAAGCAAGTTACGAAACTTGATCACTATATCCGCACGCCTTGCTACGGACATGTCACGCCAAGCGGGAAATGCAGCTTTGGCTTTATCAATGGCTCCCTTTACTTCTTCAATCGAAGCTAACGGTACTTTCGCAATGACTTCTCCACTTGAAGGGTTGAATACATCCGAAAATCTCCCGTTTTGCCCTGCAACCATTTGACCGCCTATAAAATGAGATAATTCTTTTACTTTTATTGTTTCAGTCATTATAACTCCTCCTAATTGTTCGAGATTTTACTATATAATGTAGGGGTGAAGCATTTCCTTTATGTAATCCGTCACCCACAAACTCACAAAATACTCAGATAATTAAACTCGGAATTTCAGTCGCGAGTTTACGCCTTCATGTTGCGCCTATATTCGTGTCACTTCCTTATTATGATTTATTTCCTATTCCTATTGTGTAACTTCCTGGCTTTTTAGTCATTATACAAAGTGTTAAATGAATCCCTTTTCTATTTCACAAAAAGACTAATTGCTACCAAGATATCTATAACAAGCACAAAAGGCACTTCCATCTAGAAATGCCTTTTGAAAAGCTTATATCGGGAAAGCCTGTGTTATCACATCTTAACTTTCCCATATTTGCCGCCTCCTCCTGCATCAAAACCCAATATCCCTTTTCTTGCGGAATCTATAAAGTGGGCTAATTTCAATGGAACGACCTCTGAAAGCTGTTCGAGAGTCACCTCATGAAGGATATTCATCTCTGTTCCGAAGGCCCCCAACAGTCTGTCCATGGACTTCGGGCCAAGGCCCGGAATGAAATCAAGCGGAACCTGATGAATATACTGCGGACGGGACCTCTTTTCCTCCCCTTTTCCAGAAACGGATAATTCGGCAATACGTGTGGAAACTCCCTTAATGACCTTCTTGCCTCCGCATTCACTGCATGCCTCAGCATTTATGGCCATTTTATGAAGGCAACTTCCGCAAACGGTTTGATAATATTTACCCAATAAGGGATTCAATCCATAATTGGCTGTCACTTTACGACCTTCTTCTTCCTTAAGCGCTTTTTCCAACTCTGTAAAACTCGGTTCTTGAAGCAATAGCATTTGATATTCACGGGCTATCTTTCCAAGGGAGTGGGCATCGGAATTCGTCAGGAAGGTATACGATTTCAATTCTTTTATGTCCTCCACCAAATAGGTATCCGAGCTTAAACCAAGTTCGATGGCATCAATGAGCTTCGGATCGAACACTTCCGCCAGGCTTTCCTTTACGCCTTTACCGTACAAGCTTTTAAAGGGGGTGAAAACATGCGCAGGGATGAACAGCCCTCCAAGGGATTTGACGATTTCTTGCAACTTTCGCCCGTCACAATAAATCCTCTGGGAACTCAACGTAATATTTTTCACATAATTACTCATCCATGATGAAAACCTCTTCATCACTTCCATATTTGGAAAATAGGCAAGAACATGAATCGGTCCATGGCAATTGTGGTCATATATTTCAATTTCCGACCCTGGGATGATGGTGAGGTTCCGATAATGAAGTCCGCCACCCTCCATTTCCGTAATTTCCCCATTGTGAATTCCAGCTTCTATCTCTTCAATAACCTCAGGAGAATGGCAGTCTATAACCCCTATCATATCGAGTCCTTTTCGTTCGCTTGCCACTTCGATTATGTTGCTGAAGGTCAACGTTTTAGCTCCGGTGATCTTAACCGCCTTCCCACTTCTCGTCCTGCCGATATGAATATGGAAATCAGCATAGTATTCTTTCATTTATTCATTCAACGCCTTTTTCAACTGCAAATATTGTACGGCGTAGGCCGTTTTGGCATCTTGGATCTTCCCTTCATCCAGATAGTTTTGAGCTTCCTTCAATGTCAGCTCGATCACCTCGACAAACTCATCTTCATCCAATGGTGCCGCATCTTTTTTCTTTTTCAAATTGTGGGCCAAATAGAGATGGACTAGCTCATCCGCAAAGCCTGGAGACGTATAAAAAGAGATGATATGCTCCATTCTTTCACATTCATAGCCCGTCTCTTCCTCAAGTTCACGTTCTGCCGACCGAACGGGTTCCTCCCCTTTTTCAAGCTTACCTGCTGGAATTTCAACCAGGCTTCTCTCCAACGCTTTACGGTACTGTTCGACCATGATGATCTTATCTTCAGCTGTAAGAGCGATGATTGCGACTGCCCCGGGATGCTTGATGATTTCTCGTTTACTCGTTTTCCCATCAGGAAGCTCGACATCATCCACTTGTAAATTGATTACTTTACCCGTGAATATCTTTTTGCTTGATAATGTTTTCTCTTCGAATTTTTTCAACTTGTCCACTCCTCTGTTCTAATTACAGCATGATTCTTCATACATTTTACCATACTAGGGATGGAGGGCGATTTGATGAAAATTCATGTGTTCGAAAATGGCATTGTTTTCTCCGGAAAGAGTTGGGAGATTGTTCAAAAACTCAAAAGTCTACAAAGTGACTATGTTTATGTCAATGACTGGATTGCAGATATCCATCGACAAGAACCTCACCCCTTAAAAAGGATCAAGTGAAATCTTTGAGTGAAAATGATTCCTCCTTTACAATGAAGATATAAAGGAGAGGATAACATGAAAAAACGCAGATTAGGAAATTCGGATTTGCTTGTATCCGAAATTGGACTTGGATGCATGTCTTTGGGAACCGATCAAAAAAAGGCAGCCGAAATTGTGAAGGCTGCTTTACATGAAGGCATCAATTACTTCGACACCGCTGACTTATATGATTTTGGAGTGAACGAGGAAATTGTGGGAGAAAGCCTAAAGCCAGTTCGCGATCAAGTGTACATAGCAACGAAAGTCGGAAACCGCTGGACGGAAAATAAAGAAGGCTGGAGCTGGGATCCATCTGGTGACTATATCAAGACGGCCGTAAAAGATAGTCTAAAGAGACTAGGCACCGACTATATTGACCTCTATCAGCTGCATGGCGGTACGATTGAAGATAATTTGGAGGAAACGATTGAAGCCTTTGAGGACTTAAAAAAAGAAGGTTTGATTCGGTACTATGGAATATCATCGATTCGGCCCAATGTAATAAAGGCATTTGTCGAGAATTCAGATATTGATTCCGTGATGATGCAGTACAGCCTTCTGGACCGCCGTCCGGAAGAGTGGATGCCACTTTTGGAAAATAAGCAGGTCAGCATCATTGCTCGGGGGCCTCTCGCCAAAGGGCTGCTAAGTGAAAAAATGCTTAACAAGGCTAGTGAGGACGGCTACCTCGATTATAGCTATCAAGCACTCAAGGACTTACTTCCACAATTAAAAGAGAAGATTTCCGGCAAGAAGCTGAATGCTGTGGCTCTGCAATATGTATTATCGAACCAATGCGTTGCATCTGCCGTAGCCGGGGCGAGCACGGTGCAACAGCTTCGCGAAAACTGTCAGGCTGCCAACAGCCCTTCTCTTTCAAAAGATGAACTTGATCTGTTGAAGCAACTCACCAAAGCAAGCAAATATGCAAACCACCGGGAATAAATCTAACCTGAACACCCTTTAAAGACTAGCAATCATTTCTCTGCAAAGCTATCCTTTCCGTACACCTACGGTTGGATAGCTTTTTTTTATTCCGGGAGTCATACCCTACACTTTTAAATAACTCAGCTGCAAAAGTGTAGGGTGAGTTCTTTCTAAGATCTTTTCTGTTGCTATTTCTTAATTGATATTATACAATTCAATTGTGCACAATCTAAATGAAAAGATTGGAGAGATAAACAATGACAAAAACACTATTTACGACGTCCGTAACGGTTGATGGAGGAAGAGAAGGAACGGCCATTTCAGCTGATGGAAACTTTACGGTTGATATTGCAATGCCCGGAACGCCAAGGGCTAAACAGATGCCTGAAGCTTCTAATCCTGAACAGCTTTTTGCAGCAGGATATGCGGCTTGTTTTGATAGTGCTTTACAATCGGTTGGAAAGATTGAAGGTGCTACATTTACTTCAAACGTCACAGCCAATGTCAGTTTATTGATGGGTGATATGCATCAATACAGCTTGGCTGTAACATTAGTCGTAAAGGGATCAGGAATCGATAAAAATTCATTTGAAACTTTCGTTCATAAAGCTCACCAAATGTGCCCTTATTCAAAAGCAATCAACGGCAATGTGGATGTTGCCATTGAAATTGAAGTAGAATAAAGCAATTTCACAAAAAAACGCTTGGGTTTGAAGTGAACCCAGGCGTTTTTCTATTCCTTCAAAGTGCTTGCAAGGTTTTTAATAGTTGAAGCAGCGACGCTTTCAAATCCTCAACCACTTGCTTATCTTCACCGGACATATCTGAAATGCGTTCAGGAATGAAACAGGCTTCTTCCCTTAAATCAAGTCCCTTTCGAGTCAGCTGAATCATGACAGACCTTTCATCTTTAGTGGACCGTTCACGAACAATGAGCCCATTCTGCTCCATCCGTTTCAACATGGGAGTGAGCGTTCCTGAATCAAGTGCAAGTAACTCCCCTAATTTCTTCACTGTAAGCGTGTCTTGCTCCCATAGTAAAAGCAGAACGAGATATTGAGGATACGTTACGTTAAGTTTGGTAAGTAGTGGTTTATACTTCTTGGTCATTTCCCTCGAATTTGCATATAGAAGGAAGCATAGTTGATTTTCCAGTACAGATTCTATTCTTTTTTCCATTTCATCACCAACTAATAGTAGTCCATTCGATAAGCGGGTACCTATCAAACTTACTTTTAATATAATCGTTATGCTTTATAAAATAAAGCGATTCGGCCGTCCAAACAGAATTACGAAGGAATTTAATTTGTTCCATGTCATTTTCCTCATACAAAAACATCCCCGTTATAAGTATATGGGTACCAACGAAGATGCTTTCCATTTATCGTTTTTTTGGTCGGGTCATAATAAACATCCCGATTTCATTAAAATCATTTATAGTTTTTCCAGTTAAGATCACTTTCACCCAACAGCTCTTCGAATGATTTATTTTTCTCACGCTGTTTTCTTTCTTGACGTTTCTTTTCTTCTTCTGCTGCTCTCTTCTCTTGTTCCGCATCGTTTAATTCTTTTTGTTTTTGGCGAAGCTGCGACATGATATCTTGATTGAGCATATCACCAAGTTTCAATGATGACGATGCTTCTTTATCTTGCTTTTTACTTTGATTTTGATTGCGCGGCTGTTTCTTTTTCATCCTTAAAACCCCCTGACATTATACATTATTATACCATGACTCCGGTTTTACCCGTGACGATTTCTTAACAGTATTTTCTTATTTTTCAACATGGTAAAATAAACTAAAAACAAGGAGGTTCACCATGAAAAAATGGGGTCTCGCAATTGCCGGCATCTTGACGTATATGGTCGGCATCGGTATTTATTTTTCTAATCGGCTCATGTACATGAAGAAGAAGGAAGATGATTTCATCAAATATCGTGAAGTCTTGGCTAAACGGTTCATTCAAGAGGATTTTGATACCCTGCCTAAAAGCGAAATCTGGGTACCTTCTCCATCTGGGTATTCCTTGAAATGCATGTTTATTGAACCGCATCCTACGAATAAGTGGATCATTATTGCTCACGGCGTGACAGAAAATAAAACGAACTCGATCAAGTACATGAACATTTTCCTTAAGCGTGGATTCAATGCGGTCATCTATGATCACCGTCGTCATGGAGACTCCGGTGGGAAAACAAGCAGCTATGGACATTATGAAAAATTCGACTTGAAAGCCGTGATTGACGAGTTAAAAAAACGTAAAGGTTCAGACCTTTTCTTCGGCATTCATGGTGAATCCATGGGGGCTGTGACCCTTCTTCTATATGCGGGCATGCTTGAAGATGGAGCAGATTTTTATATTGCCGATTGTCCATTTTCCAATTTTGAAAAGCAAATTCAACATCAAATCGGTATGGAAATCCCTTTTCCAACCTGGAGCATCTTTCCACTTGGGCGCATGTTCATCAAACTTCGTGATGGATATTGGACGAACGAAGTATCACCGATAGATTTCATTAGTACTATCGAAAAACCAGTGCTGTTCATTCATAGTGAACCTGATACTTTCATTCCCGCTTCCATGACACTTGAATTATATGAAGCAAAAAAAGGACCAAAACAACTTTACCTCGCAAAAAACGGGGCTCACGCACAATCATATAATGCTAATCCCAAGGAATATGAGGAACGGATCGACCAATTTCTCGAACAGCTTGTATTGAAATAGACAAAGGAAGAATCTCACGACTATCGGGATTCTCCCTTTGCTTTTTTTAGAGTTTATTAAAGTAACTCATCCTTGGATTCAAGATTTGATTCGGGCTTTTTAGCTGAAAGCAGTTTGCTTCGACCACAAAGTCTATTGTCATGATATCATCGAGAAAAATCATTTTAGATTTTTCGACATAAAGGGGAACTCCATTGGTCTCCACTTTTTGATTATCCTCCTCAAGCTCGTCAACGAGCCAAAGAGCTGTCACGCCACTTACTACGCAACCACAGCCATCTGTATCATATTTCAACTGTAAATGTCCTTCTTTTCCCTGTATTTTATCGGAAAGTTTTTCGGCTGCTCTATCTGTCCATACAATGTACATCTCATTTCCCCCTATTCGTTCCATTCCCCCATTATAAACGATGAAAGGACCCCTGTCCTTTTCCCGCACTCTTGTGCATCCATGGGGATAATCCCACCATTCTTATTCCATCAATCTTACATCCGCTATATGGGAAAGTTGAATATAATGTGGTTGCTGAAAATGGTCAATAATATGAAGTCTTTGCAAGCATTCATCATAATAATGAATGCTTCCGATTAAAAGCTGGTATCGGGTTCTGTCATAATAGGCAATCATGACCTCTCTACCTTCTTCCATCGCTTCCCCCATCACAGCATTCATTTCTTCAAACTGCTGTTCATCGAGAATGCGTCTTGCTTCATGGCTATCCTCCGCCACCCAATCCCGCAACATCTTCACATGTTCCGGTAGCATCATGGATGTCCATTTGATACGCCCCCGATCATGAATCATTCTTTTTCCTCCTCTGACGACTTTGTCAAGCCTTATGCCCGCCAAGCAATCCGCTTCTATAAACGGCCGTCCCGGCTTTCGTATACGAAACCGCGCGCAACAGTGATTTTGAACCATATTTATGTCGAATGCGGTCAACGGTATAACTCAATTCCCGCTTTTTCCACCGTGAAGCATCAAATAAAGTCAGCTGCATCTCATTATCATCCACAATATTCGAGAGTGTGACCGAAACGCTACGAACCGTTTTTTGCTTATGATAGTTTTCATGAAAAAGTTCAAGACAGACTTTATACAATTCCATTGTGATATTTGTCGGTTCCTCAATCGAACGGGAGCGATGAAACCCACCGCCAAACTCATCCTTACTATAACCAATGCTCAGACTGATCGTCCGTCCAGCCTTCCTATGGGTACGAGCCCTTCTTCCGACTTCCTCACAAATTTCTACCATAACCTGCTTGATCTCGTGTTCTTCCTTGTAATCACGGAGTAAAATCTGACTTTTACCAAAGCTGACCTGCCCCTCGATGATCGGCGCCCCGAGATCTGACAAATCGATTCCCCAGGCATGATGATAAAGCTGATTGCCCATAATCCCGAACTTCGCTTCAAGCAATTGAAGGTCATAATTGGCAAGTTGCCCGACAGTGAATATTCCCATGCCATGAAGGGTCTTTTCCACCCTCCTTCCTATCCCCCACATTTCACGAAGCGGAGAAATCGGCCAAAGCTTAGCTGGTACGTCTTCATATGTCCACTCAGCTATTCCTGTATGTTTGGCCTCGAGATCAAGAGAAAGCTTCGCCATCAGCATGTTCGGCCCAATCCCGATTGCACTTGGAATCTGTAATTCCCTTTCAATGTCATCTTTTATTTTCCTGGCAATATTCCAGGCATCCCCCCATAAAGAAGCCGCTCCATCAACTTTCAAAAAACTTTCGTCCACACTGTATACATGAATCGCTTCTTTTGGAACATAGCGGTGAAACAAGCGCGTAATCTCCGTCGAAACTCTCAAATAAGTGGCCATTTTGGGTTCAACGACTAGAATGCGTCGATCTTTCGGTATCTCAAACTTCCGGGAACCGGTTTTTATACCGAATTCCTTCTTTAGCTTTGGAGAAGCCGCAAGCACAATGCTCCCCTCCCTATTCTTATCACCCACCACTGCCAAATAACATTCGAGCGGGTCCAATCCATGCATGACCGCTGAGCAGCTAGCATAAAAACTTTTCATATCAATACACATAATTGATTGTTTCGGCATCATGCTATAATCCATTTTTTCTTCACCCTATACAGAATATACGTTCGTGTTTATATTATATCCCTCATTCTAAACGAATAAACGTTCGCATTCAATGGAAGTTTCATGACAAATTTCCACCTTTTTATGGGAACTTTTTAAATACCCATAAATACCCTTTAATTTAAAAGTAATCCATTATATCCAACTAGTTTTTATAAATATAATTAGTTGGTATCTTGCCCAAAAGGGGAACCGAGTCTTTTAACCCTTTTACTATTTAAGAAAAACGATTTCGCTGATTTTCACTAAGTATTACTACTTATTTTTTGTAATGAAAATGTAATCAAAAACTGGTTTGATTGTCACAATGGTATTGTAGGATAATATTGTTAAAGAAAAATAGAGAGATAGAGAGAGGAAATGAGATACATGAAGAAATGGATTGCCTCAGCTGCTGTTGCTTCTGCATTAATGCTGACGCCACTTCAGGCGTTTGCAAATATTGGAGATCAAACCCTCAGACCCGGAATGACACATAGTGATGTCAAACAACTACAGACCCTATTAAAAACTAAAGGTTATTTCACATATACTGGTTCATCGACTACTTACTACGGAACCTATTCAACAACTGCCGTAAAAAACTTTCAAAAAGCTAAAGGATTGACTGCCGATGGGATTGCAGGAAGAAATACCTTCAATGCGCTCGGTGTTTATAATATCAATAATACAAGCATGATTAATTATGCAAAAACATTGATAGGCTCGCCATACAAATGGGCTGGCACGACACCAGCAGGATTTGACTGTTCGGGGTTCATCTATTATGTATTCCAAAAATCACAAGGAATTACCCTACCACGGACAACATCCCAGCTTTATGCGAATACCGGATTGAAAGTATCAACGCCATCAAAAGGCGATCTTGTATTCTTTGATACTTCTTCTGGAAAGACGGGTGTTTCCCATGCTGGAATCTACATTGGAAACAATCAGTTCATTCATGCTTCCTCTTCTAAAGGAATTACCATCACCGATATGAATAACTCCTATTGGGCGCCAAAATACCTGGGTGCAAAAACTTTATAAAAAAACATAAGACTAAAACGAAGCAGGGCAGAATCTATTTGATTCTGCCCTGTTATTATTTTAGATATAAGATTTCTTCAGTAGAATCGTCTACGGTCACAGTAAATGATGCGTCCAAGTTGGAGCGATTCATCATTTCAATATTGTATACATGCTCGGAAGGGAAATGAATGATTTCAAGAACCATGAAACGCTGACTAGGAGCTTTAGTCACATGCTCAAGTGCAGCAGTTACGGCCTTTTGCTCTTCTAGACTCTCTTCATCCTTTAAAATCCGTATCAATTCTGCATCCGCTTTCGAAGGAAATGATTCTTCGACCTCTCCACCGTACCATGGTTTAACTTTCATCCCGATTGCCAAGTCTGAATAACTGAGCTTTGCCCCATGTTCATCTTGTATATACGTATGATTTTTCACCTTGTAATACGTCCCTTTTATCAGAATCCGCTTATCATCTAAATCTGTAATGAATCCTTCTTCTCCCTTGCCAATGGACTTATGGGGTTGCTCTTCAGAGAAGGATTGACAGCTTCCCAGAATGAAAAAAAGGAATAAAAAGATAAAAGACTTTCCCATAACGAGCTTCATACAAAATCCCTCCTATAAAACAGACGAATTTACCAATGAAATGGTTACATAAAATGGAAAGTTAATCCAAATAAATTCAAAAAAAAGGGAATGTCAGATGACACTCCCCTTAATTTCTTATTAAAATAGTAATCTTCACTTATATTTAGAAGTATCTATTTTTTAAAAAATGCTTTTTTCCCAACGGTCTCAGTGATTCTTGGAAACAAGGTATAAAACTTACTCACCATATTCATCCAGGCGGGCAGATTGACTTCCCGTTTATTAGTTAGCATGGCAGCAACGATTTTGGCTGCTACATCCTCAGGCTTAAGCATGAATTTCTTAATGCCCTTCATATATGTCCCGGATTCATCCGCTATAGTAAAAAAGTTGGTTTCGATTGGCCCAGGATTGACGGTGGTCACATGAATGTTGTCTTCCATCAATTCAAGCCGGAGAGCATTCGAATAACCAAGCACCGCGAATTTAGTGGCTGAATAAAGTGTGGACTTAGGTGTTGCAATTTTCCCTGCCTGTGACGCAATATTAATGATGTGGCCCGCTTGTTTGCGCTTCATATGTGGAAGCACAAACTTCGTACAGGCCATCAAGCCGATTACATTGACAGCAAACATCCCTTTACTCTCTTCTAAATCCGTATCAAGGACTTCTTTAAACGTGCCGTGCCCGGCATTATTGACCAACACATCCACGGTGCCGACCTGGTCGTGGATGTCAACGAAGACCCTTTCCACTTGTTCTGTATCGGAAACATCCAACTTCCATACAAAAACATCGACCCCGTATTGGCTGGTCAGGCTCTCCTTCAGAGTCTGCAATTTATCCAGGCTCCTTGCCAAAAGAACGAGTCTTGCCCCAAGTCGGGCAGATTGAATCGCAATTTCCTTTCCAATTCCTCCCGAAGCCCCGGTAATGACAATGACTTTCCTGCTTAATTTACTCAATAGATTATCCCCTTAGAAACTGTCGTCGCACTTGAATATAAAATGACACCCGATTGCATTTCCAATTCGATTTCACCCAAATCCTCCAGATAATCCAACTGACCGACCGTTTCCGAGAGTGTCAAGTCGACTTCCTGACGATAAACTTTTGGGAAGAGACGCTGACACACTTCAAATCCCGTTAAAGGTTTTTCTTGGAGCATGCTTTTCACCTGCATGGCCCGATTATGCTGTCGCTCAAATCTATATCGAATCAAATCGGACACTTTCTCTCCATCAATTTCTCCCCCATGTCCTGAATAAACCTTAGAAATCGGAAAGTCTAATAGTTTTTGAAGGGAGGCATTGTATTGAAGCAATGGCCGTTGACGAACGCCACCCACAATCAAGGGTGGCTCCATTAATGGATTAGGCGAAATTCTTGCAAGTAAGTGGTCTCCTGCAATCATTAAGCCGTCACTCTCCCGATAAAAGGAAACATGGCTTTGCGCATGACCAGGAGTCTCGATCACTCGCCATCCTGGAAGGCCCGGAAGTTCGTCACCCTCAGCCAAATGTGCTTGCATGTTCCTTTTACTAAGGAATTGGATTTCTTCTTTGTCATGGGTCAATCTATGTTTCAATTCTTCAGCCACGCCCAATTTCCCTGCAAAGTCTAGAAAGAAAGAATTATGGGTGTCAAGGAACTCATCGCTTAGAGTCAGCCACCGCTGATTGTTTTTATGACCATACACCGGGACTTTCTTATCGAAGAAATCGAGTGCACCAGCATGGTCTGGATGATGATGCGTCAAGATTATTTGTTCAATATCAGATAGTTGCAGCCCTAATTCCCCAAGTCCAGCATTCAGTGCCTCTTTTGATTGTACGGTTTTAACCCCCGTATCAATTAAAGTTAAGGCATCTCCTTTAACTATGTAAACATTTACATCGCCCACTGCAAACGGCGTCGGCAGAGAAAGCTTTGCGATATCCCCATTCCAATTCACCATGTCTATTTCCACCTTAATATTATATTTAAATAAGCTTATATATCCGTAAAATTTGGTATTTCCTTATTTTATTAGAAAACTGTGTATGTAATCACTATTTTACATATAATCCTGAACATTGTCATTATTTTCACATAATTAACGACTATATTTTAAGGCTCAGCATATATTACTATTGACAGAGTACTCATGCATCCTTCATAATCACAAGTAATTAAAGACGGCACGGCTATGATTGAGGCCAAGTAAATAATGGATGGCGTAAAGAGAGTGAAGTTCTTAAATGTGCTGAAAAGCTTCACCGTCCTCTCTATTATTGAACCTACCTTATGAGCCTTCAGTAAAACTGACGTTCATCCCACGTTAGCGGATTCAAGTGCAACTTCCTTTTTATTTTGTAGGAGTTGAACAAAGGTGGTACCACGGAAGCCAGACCTTTCGTCCTTTATTGGATGAGGGGTCTTTTTTATTTTATTTGGGAAAACTGACCGTTACTAGTATGCATTAAAGGAGTGAGTGAAATGAAAAAAATAGCTTTTATCGGGGCTGGATCAATGGCCGAAGCAATCATTTCCGGTTTGGTCACTCAGCAAGTAATAAACCCGGCTGACATTTTTGTGACCAACAAGAAAAATGATGAACGATTCACTTATCTAACAGAACAATATGGGGTTACCCCAACACGGTCTCTTCCGCAACTACTAGAGAATGCGAACATAGTAGTACTTGCAGTAAAGCCAAAAGATATTTTAACCACGATGCAATCCATAAAGGAATACATCCGGGAAGATATGCTAATCATTTCCGTTGTGGCAGGGGTCCATACGGTAAGCCTTGAAGGGATTGCAGCCAAACCGGTCGCCATCGTAAGGGCTATGCCTAATACATCGGCAGCCGTCGGACAGTCAGCCACTGCCCTGTCGGCCAATGCACATACAACTGAATCGCAATTGCAGACGGCCATCACACTATTCGAAACGGTGGGCTCGGTTGCCATCGTCGAAGAAACACAGCTTGATGCCGTAACGGGCTTATCCGGAAGCGGTCCCGCTTATATTTATTATCTGGTCGAGGCTCTGGAAAGATCCGCGGAATCCATTGGCCTTGATGCCGTAACAGCAAAGCAATTAATCCTTCAGACATTAACCGGTGCAGCCGAAATGCTGCAGAAATCGCCAAAAACACCAGCGGTACTGCGAAAAGAAGTCACTTCACCGGGAGGGACCACGGAAGCTGGCCTGAAAGCACTTCAAGCCCATCAGGTACAAGAAGCATTTATCTCCTGTGTTCAAGATGCCACCGAGCAATCCAAGCGAATGGGAGATCAAATCAGTAAAGAGCTGGCTAAATATGTAGTTCCCCAATAATAATAAGTAAACAGGCTGTTGACTCCCAAATGGGAGTTAACAGCCTATTGTGTCTAAATGGCCATGACTAAGATAACGAAGAGAACCTGTCATCCATTCTTCCTGATTAATTAACCCATATTTCAAATGGAATATTTCTAAATCGCCTTCCCGCTTATCCAGCTTACTTGGCAAATACGTTTTCCCCATCAAAATGATTATATTACGTCGGGAAGAACACCCACTGGAAATACGACGGTACCGGTAAATAAAATCGACATGGCAGCAAAAACAGGTAGGAAATCCACTATCTTTGGCGAATCAGTACTTGTTTTGTCAACGGCAAAGGAATCGCTTCTTTTATCTAGAATTCTACAACCAAAAGGAGGGGAATCTAGATGAATACAAGTGCAGTTGCCAAGTTATTGAACGTTTCTCATAGTACCATTCAACGCTGGGTTACCCAATTGAACATGGAAGTAGAACGGAATCAGCTAGGTCATTACCAGTTTTCGGAGGAGGATATTGACTTATTGAGGAAAATCCAAGACCAGCTGAACGAGGGAGTGGTCTTACAAAAGGTGAGCATTTCAGAAAAGAAGACCAGAAAGGCCACTGTTAAACAACCTATTGAGTCGGAAAAAGGACAAGATCACCTAAACGAAAGAGTCTCCAGGCTCGAAAAAAGTCTGAAAACAAAAGCGGATGACGTTGTTTCCTATCAACTATTACAGCATAGAAGTGAAATGGAAGACATGCATAAGCTCGTCACTAAACTTGAAGCCCGTATTGAAGCATTAGAAGCGGCCACCATTCCACCAGCAGATTTTTATCTCGCTACCGAAGAAGCTGCCGCCGCTAAAAAAACAAAGAAAAAGTCCTTCATGAGAAACTTTTTTGGAACCAAAAAAGATGACAATTCTCCTTGGAGCACAGCTGATAGCGATTAAGCAGGAGGACCTTGCATTCTCTCCGAACGTCCACTGTCCTCTGCAGTCAACCCGTTCTCTTGGCCTTCCGTAAGGCGAGACTCAGTCACTCGATAGTAAACCCTTCCGATTCCGCCGAAAAAAGAGGCCTCGGTCCAAGGTCATTCACCTTGAGCGCTAGGCCTCTTTCACTTTATATCAACACCGCACGGTCATTTAGCATTTTTTCACCCTTGATACGCTGGAATTCATTCAAGAGCTTATCAACAGTCAGTGCCTGTTTTCTCGGGCCTCTTGCCTCGAAAATGATTTGGCCTTTATCCATCATGATTAAAGAATCACCAAGATCGATGGCCTGCTGCATATTGTGAGTCACCATCAATGTAGTTAACCGGTTCTTTTCAACAATTTCCTTCGTCAGGCTTGTAACAAGCTCTGCCCTGGATGGATCGAGAGCAGCTGTATGTTCATCGAGAAGCAGGATTTTCGGATCGGTGAAGGTCGCCATCAATAACGATAATGCCTGACGCTCCCCTCCCGATAATAACCCCACTTTTGCATTCATCCGATTTTCCAATCCTAAATGGAGTGTACTCAGGCTATCGTTAAAAAGCTCTTTCCGTCTTTTCGTTACCCCAAAGCCAAGACCCCTTCGATTCGTCCTGCCATACGCGATGGCCATATTTTCTTCAATGGTCATGTGCGGGGCCGTTCCGAGCATGGGGTCCTGGAAAACCCGCCCAATCATTTTCGCCCGCTTATATTCTTCAATCGATGATACATTTTGGCCATCAATGATGACATCACCAGCATCGGGAAGGGTCTTACCGGAAATCATATTCATCAACGTGGACTTCCCAGCACCATTACTGCCTATGACCGTTACAAATTCACCTTTTGACAGCTGTAAATCCAGATTGCCAAGGGCAAGCTTTTCATCCGGAGTCCCTTCATTGAAGACCTTATAGATCTGATTTAGCTGCAGCAAATTCCTCTTCCCCCTTTGTAGACTCAATACGGCGCAGTTGCAATTCTTTGAGTCTTTTTTTCTTACGACCTTTTTCTTTTTGTTTTTCGGAAATTTGCGGGATGACTAAGGCACCGATTACAATAAGCGCAGTGATTAATTTCACATCACCCGTATCAAGGAATTTTACACGTAGCGCCAATGTAACGACGATACGATATATGATGGCTCCCCCAATGACAGCTAGCGTGGCGCGTACAATCGTTTTTGCGCCAAATAACGCTTCCCCGATGATGACGGAGGCCAGACCGATTACGATGATCCCGATTCCCATCCCAATATCGCTAAAACCATTGTACTGGGCAACTAAAGCACCAGAGAAAGCAACTAGGGCATTCCCGATGGCAAGGCCTAATATCTTCATATTCCCTGTATGAGCGGAAAAACTCTTGACCATCGCTTCATTGTCACCAGTTGCCCGAAGCGCAAGGCCTACATCCGTTTTTAAAAAGGCGGACATCCCCATTTGAATCATTACTACTACAATAAACATGACAATGAGAATGCCCCATGTTTTTGGCAAACTATCACCAAGGCCAATGATTGAAAAAATCCCATTAAACATTTGATCCAAACCAGTATGAGACCATGCTTCTGAGATGTTCGTGATAATCGTCGTTTGAGAAAGCAAGGGAATGTTCGAAGCCCCCATGATCCTTAAGTTAATGGAAAAGAGCGCAATCATCATTAAAATACCGGCAAGAAGCGGATTTATCTTCCCTTTTGTATGCAGCAGCCCTGTCATCGTCCCTGCCACAAATCCGGCAAGCATGGCGCAAAACGTGGCCATAATCGGCGAGAAACCATTGACGATCATAATAGCGGCGACAGAAGCTCCTGTCACGAAGCTACCTTCGACCGTCATGTCCGGGAAATCGAGAATTCTGAATGTCAAATAGACTCCAAGTGCCATGATCGCATAGATCATTCCAGATTCAAAAGAGTTAAATATGGCTGTTGGCATTTTTATCTTCCTTCCCTGGAATAACGCAAAAGCTTATTTAACAAACTCAGCATTTGCTTTCCATTCTTCTTTTATTTCAACACCCATTTCCTTTGCAGCTGTTTCATTAATCACCAATTTTAGTTTTTGAGGATATTGAACCGCGATATCACCTGGTTTTTTATCATCTTTTAATATTTCTACCGCTTTCTGGCCTGCTTCGTAGCCAATATCATAGTAACTGAAGCCATATGCTGCGAAACCGCCTGCATTCACGGAATCAAGTTCCCCGACAAATAAGGGGATATCCTGGTCATTCGCTACCGAAATCACCGATTCTAACGCTGAAACTACTGTATTATCCGTAATGATATAGAAAGCATCCGCTTTTCCAATCAACGATTCCGTTGCCTGCTTAACTTCGGCTGAAGTCGAGACGGATGCTTCCACGACCTTCAAGCCCGCTTTTTTTGCCTCCGCTTTCACGTTTTTAATTTGAACGACTGAATTTTGTTCGCCCGTATTGTAAACCGTCCCGATTGTTTTCGCTCCAAGCTCTTCTGCCAGGAACTTCATGGAATTTTTGATGGCATCCGGATGAGAATCGGTCGTACCTGTCACATTTCCACCTGGTTTCTCCATGGACGTAACAAGTTCCGCAGCTACTGGATCAGTTACAGAAGTGAAGACGATTGGAATATCTTTAGTCGCATTCAATGAACTTAAAGCGCTTGGCGTCGAGTTAGCAAAAATCAAATCCACTTTATCCCCGACAAAGTTATTCGCTATCGTCTGGCTGTTGTTTTGATCGCCCTGAGCAATTTGGAGATCATATTTTGCTTTAATGTCACTATCCTTCAAAGCAGCCTGAAACCCTTCATATGCTTGATCCAAAGAATCGTGCTGAACGATTTGTGTCACTCCGACTTTGAAAGCATCCTTATCACTTTCGTTTTTTGCCGAGTCTTTCTCGTTTTCATTTCCACACCCTGTAAGTAAAATTCCAGTAATCAAGGTCAAGGCTGCCGTTGAATATAATCTCTTTTTCATAATGTTCCTCCGCTTTTCTCTTTTTTAAAAATTCTGTCTCTCTAACGAAGTCAACTTTTCCGCTTTTATGTACTAAATTATAATCGTTTACTGCCACTATTCCAATATATTTTTTAAATTTTTAGAATTTTACGATTACATTTATGAAGTAATAAAAAAGCTACTGTATAAAGTTGTATAAACTTTATACAGTAGCTGGCTCTTCTTAATTATCGACGACCTGGTTTACGATAGTGGTAACCGTTGACCGATCGATTTTTTCTTTTCCTTCTTTTAACGCCTTCAAAGTAGCTTTAGCCAATTCCAAAGGAATTTTACAGAAATGGACAATATCCTTTGTCTCGATGTCTTCGATGTACCTATCCGCCAATTCAAGATTATATTCTGTATGGCTCAGCATCTCTTTGAAGCCCCATCCATTCGGATAAAAATTCACGCCGCGTTCTGCATCTTCTTCACGGTTCCGTAGGATGTTGACCGTTTGTAGGCCCTGTCCAAATGCAATGGCAAGATTGCGATCCGTATCTGTTCCATCATACCATTTCCAAATATCAGAGAGCATCACCCCAACTAAACCAGCGACATAATAGGTATACTCATCAAGCTCTTCCTTATCATGTATTAGCCAATTCTTCGAAACCCACTTCGCCATGCCTTCAGCCATTTCCTTGGTAGACTCAAGGACCTTACCAAGCACACCTGGAGGACAATAATCCATCCAATCTCCAAGTTGCAAGGTCACTTCCGGAAGCACATCCTTATATGGTTCAAAAACATCCTGGATGTCCTCTTTACGATAATCGGTTTTCAATAGGCTGCTAACAGCCTGCAATAGGGCGATTTTATCTTCGGCACCTAGATTCGGGTGGTCTTCAATTTCATCAATGGCCCGCATGCAAAGATATGCCGAACCAATGGCTTCCTGTAATCCTGATGGCAAGTAACTAATAGGGATAAAAAAAGTACGACTTGTTTTCAAAAGAAAATCCATCGCCTTGTTATGTAAATTATTTTGTTCAGTCATTTTTTCACCCTCCTTATATCCAATAAGCAATTGAACTATTATACCAAATAATCGTAATGATTTCCCTATTCTTGTACATATAAAGGGATTTTAATCGACAATAAATCTTCTGCCATGGTTGTATTCGAAAGGATTGCACTGCTTTCCTCTTTTAACCGTTCTGCATCCTCAAGAGTATAGCGTGAGGAGATATGTGTTAAAACAAGGTGCTTAACCCCCGCTTTTTTGGCAGTTTCAGCCGCTTGTATAGTAGTTGAATGGAAATAGGCCGTTGCCAATTCCGTTTCTTCCGCAGAAAAGGTTGCTTCATGGATGAGATAATCAGCTGAGTCGGCAAGGACGAGAGCATTGTAGCAAACCCTAGTATCACCAAGTATCGTAATAATTCTGCCCTTCTGTGGTGCACTAAGATAGTCTTTCCCATTAATGGTCCGGCCATCTTCAAGACGGACCGATTCCCCATTTTTCAATGCTTTATAAAGGGGACCCGGTGGCACTCCTTGTTTACGCAACTGGTCAACCAGTAAACTCCCCTGCCGATCTTTTTCCACGATTCGGTAACCGACACTATAAATGCCATGATCAAGTTCCAGGGCCGTCACGGTAAACTGGTCATCTTCGAATATGACGCCTTCCTCAATTTCAATGATTTCCAATGGATATTTCAAATGAGTGGCACTCACTTGTAAACTCGTCGTGATATAAGCATCAATGCCTTTTGGGCCGTACACCGTCAATTTTTCGACTCCACCCTGAAAAGACCTGCTGCTTAAAAGACCAGGAAGACCAAAGATGTGGTCACCATGCAAATGCGTTATGAAAATCTTTTCAATTTTACGTGGTTTAACCGCCGTTTTTAAAATTTGATGCTGTGTCGCTTCCCCGCAATCAAAAAGCCATACTTTTCCCCGTTCTTCTAATAATTGAAGGGCGATTGCCGTCACATTGCGCGCCTTTGCCGGAACACCAGCACCCGTTCCTAAAAAAACAAAATCCACATTCCTACCTCCGTTGCAAAAACTTTATACCTTACTATAGCATAACAGAGGCCCTGATTCATTTTTCAACTTTTAAAATTCGGTCTCTTTGAAGATTTTAATGAAATTACGAAAAAATGCGCAAATAGATTGCTTTGAGGGAAAGCTAACCGTAAAATTAAGAATTAGTACATATCCAACTTTAAGACAGAAATTACAGAAAGTTGAGGTTCTAACATGACAGAAAATAAACCTACAGCATTAATCATGATTTTTGGCGCTACCGGAGATTTAGCGAAACGAAAGCTGTTTCCTTCGATATATCGACTATTCCAAAAGGAAAAAATCAATAAATTCGCAGTGGTGGGTGTCGCCAGAAGGCCATTAACCAATACTGAGTTTCAAGCAAGTGTAAAAGACTCCATCCTGACATTTGGACATGCGGAGGAAAAGGTCGATGAATTCGTTTCCCATTTCCACTATCATTCACATGATGTAACTAGTTCAGAGTCCTATTTACAATTAAAGCAGGTTGCTGATAATTTAGACGGCCAGTATGATCTGGAAGGCAATCGTATCTTTTATTTAGCGATGGCACCGGAGTTTTTCGGAACCATTGCCGAACAGGTAAAAGCCCAAGGCTTGACCGATACCAAGGGTTACAAACGCCTTGTCATCGAAAAGCCATTTGGGCACAGTTTTGAAACAGCACAAATCTTGAATGAGCAAATACGTACCGCATTTGCTGAAGATGAAATTTATCGAATCGACCATTACCTGGGCAAAGAAATGGTACAAAACATTGAAGTCATCCGTTTTTCCAATGCCTTATTCGAACCACTATGGAATAACCGTTATATTTCCAACATCCAAGTTACTTCAAGTGAAACACTTGGGGTCGAGGAACGTGGGCGTTATTATGAAACGAGTGGCGCCTTACGGGACATGGTCCAAAACCATTTATTGCAAATGGTCGCCCTGCTTGCCATGGAACCTCCGATTGCCTTGACTACCGAAGAAGTCCGCAGCGAAAAGGTCCGAGCATTACGGTCACTCCGACAAATGAAAGTGGACGAAGTCAAAGAATATTTCGTCCGTGGTCAATATGGCTCAGGTACGGTAGGGGAACAAACACTCCCTGCTTATCGTGATGAATTGAATGTCGATCCTGAATCTAATACAGAAACCTATGTTGCGGGTAAATTGATGATTGATAACTTCCGCTGGGCGGGTGTTCCTTTTTATATCCGTACTGGTAAAAGAATGGATGTAAAATCAACGAAAATCGTTGTTCAATTTAAAGACATTCCAATGAATCTCTATTACAAAACCGAAGAAACCTTGCAACCAAACCTTCTTGTCATCCATATCCAACCTGAAGAGGGTATTTCCCTTTACTTAAATGTGAAGAAATCGGGAACGACGATGAATACGAAGCCAGTGAAATTGACGGTTTCCAACAAAGGAATCGAACATATCAATTCACCTGAAGCTTACGAAAAGCTTTTATTTGATAGCATGCGTGGAGATGCCACAAACTTTACACATTGGGATGAGGTCGCACTTTCTTGGAAATTTGTCGATACCATTTCGAATGCCTGGGAAAATACGAAAGAAGCATCTTTCCCCAATTATGAAGCGGGTTCGACAGGACCAAAAGCATCCGATGAGCTTTTAGCAGAAGATGGACATGTTTGGTGGCAAATCGAAAAAGAAAAAAGAAAAAATCAGTAAACTAATAAGAGGATGCAGTGAACCTGCATCCTCTTCTCTATTTTATGAGGCACTCTTTTTGATGATTTTCTCTCGAATGGCATGGATAAAATCCTTCGATTCTGAATCTGTTCCATGATTAAGCCAAAAAGTCACACTTGATTCAATAACCACAAAAAATAAAACAAGGGCTACGATCATCCAGATGAAGTGCATCAATTCAACCACTCCTTTTCTTGCTTCACTATACGCTCATCATCCCATACATTTTATACAGGTACATAAACTGTTAAAGATGGTTGCTATAAATCTTACTACTTTCGGCATAAAAAAGAAATATACAAAGTACCCATTTTTTCATTGAGTTCAGTTTATTATTTCATCTCTCCTTTTTCCATATAGCCGAATGATACCGTCCAGCTGTGGTAACAATATAAATGGTGTTCTTTATCTGAATACCACTACTAACCGATGCGGAGGGATTTTACGATGGATGTTCGTGAAGGATTAATTCCAACAGCGTTAGGAACTGCCGTAACTGCTGCAGGTTATGCCATGAAGCAGAACCGTGGCTCAAACAAGATGGTCGCTAATACGGTTTTTGGTTTCGGATTGGCACATGTTGTATTAGGGGTCATTGACCTTGTTGAGCATCGACGTTAGTAGAAGAAGGGAGCACACTTGTGCTTCCTTCTTTTTAAGTTGTCGAATAAAAAAACTGGCTAAAATAGAATGTCTATTCCAGCCAGTTTTTTTGATTATTTGTCCATCCATTCAGTGTGGAAGGTACCTTCTTTATCGATCCGTTCATACGTATGTGCTCCAAAGTAATCGCGTTGAGCTTGAATTAAATTGGCCGGAAGCGTTTCTGTACGGTAGCTATCGAAATAAGCGAGTGCAGAAGACAAGCAAGGAACTGGAATGCCGTTCAACACAGCGGTAGAGACCACTTCACGCAAAGCTCCTTGATAATTTTCGGCAATTTCTTGGAAATAAGGATCTAGAAGCAAGTTGTTCAAGTTTGCCTCGCGATCATATGCATCTTTGATTTTTTGCAGGAACTGAGCACGGATGATGCAGCCCCCACGGAAAATCATCGCGATGTCCCCATATTGAAGGTTCCAGTTATTCTCTTCAGATGCAGCCTTCATTTGAGCGAAGCCTTGTGCATACGAACAAATTTTACTCATATAAAGCGCTTTGCGAATGCTTTCAATCAAAGCCTTTTTATCGCCGGTAAATTTAGCTTCCGGACCGCTGAGGACCTTGCTTGCTTCTACCCGCTCTTCTTTTATGGCTGAAATGTATCGTGCAAAAACGGATTCCGTTATGATTGGAAGTGGTACACCAAGATCCAGTGCACTTTGGCTCGTCCATTTACCTGTACCTTTTTGGCCAGCTTTATCTAAAATGACATCGACCATGGGCTTACCTGTCTCTTCATCATAGCGTTTGAAAATGTCAGCAGTGATTTCAATAAGATAGCTATCCAACTCTCCCTTATTCCATTCAGTGAACACCTCATGAAATTCTTCAGCGGACAGACCCAGAAGATTTTTCAAAAGGAAATAAGATTCCGAAATCAGCTGCATATCACCATACTCAATTCCATTATGCACCATCTTCACATAATGTCCGGCACCACCTGGTCCGATATATGTACAACATGCATCCCCATCAACCTTGGCAGAAATATCCTTCAAGATCGGCGCTACCAAATCATATGCTTCCTTCTGCCCGCTTGGCATGATGGAAGGACCAGTCAGGGCTCCTTCTTCCCCTCCTGAGACACCAGTTCCAATGAAATGAATACCAAGTTCACTCAATTCCTCATTGCGGCGCTGCGTGTCCTTGTAGAACGTATTCCCGCCATCAATGACGATGTCCCCTTTTTCAAGAAGCGGCTTAAGTTGATCAATGGTTGCATCCGTAGCGGCACCCGCTTTTACCATCAATAGAATTTTTCTTGGTGTTTGAAGCGAATTCACGAATTCTTCAAGCGTATATGCCGGTACTACATTTTTGCCTTTCGCTTCTTCCATCATTTCGTCCGTCTTTGCAGCGGAACGATTATACACGGAAATTGAATACCCTCTGCTTTCGATATTAAATGCAAGGTTCTTACCCATTACAGCAAGTCCGATAACGCCAATTTGTTGTTTTGTCATGATTACCTTCCCTTCATTTGGATGTATGTCACCTTAGTCCATTTTTACTTCTGGTTCGCTCAAAAAAGTCTTTGCTAAAACTGGTATTCGTACCAATTGACCGTTCTTTCAAAGTAAGGCCCTTTTTAATAATATTTTCTCCATACTTATTTTGCAAGTGTTCCATCACTTCGTATAAAGGTTCTTTGTCAGCATCCTCTTCAAAGGAAAAGATATCGAGTTGTTTGAATGCAGATTCTTTTTCAATGACATCATAAGCCGTTACACCTAACAGGCGAATGGCCTCTCCATTCCAGTTCTTCAAAAACAGCTCAGTAGCCCAATCCAAAATATCCGTTTTTTCAAAAAATGGATTGGAAACCATCTTACTTCTTGTAATGGTCCTCCGATCTTTATAACGGATGGTCACTCCAATCTTCTGACCTAGCAAACGTTTATTCTTCAAACGTACTGCAACTTTTTCCGAAAGCTTCTCCAATACCCCGACCAGCTCTCTTTGATTGGTAGTATCCTTAGGCAGGGTTGTCGAGTTCCCAATGCTTTTATGGTCAAAAATGGCCTCTGGATCAACAAGTCGAGAATCCATTCCGTTAGCCCGTTCCTTCAAACGGATGCCATTTATCCCTAGCAACTGTTTTAACTGGGTTTCGTTGGCCTTGGCCAGGTCTCCGATTGTCTGGATACCGATTGTCTGGAGTTTTTCTGCCGTTTTACCGCCAATCCCATGCATCTCCACCACCTGTAAGGGCCAGAGAACCTTAGGAACATCTCTTTTCCTTAGAACCGTGATGCCCATCGGCTTTTTCATATCCGATGCTGTTTTAGCCAAAAATTTATTTGGGGCAATGCCAATGCTACAAGGGAGATCCATTGTATTATATATACGCTCTTGAATACTTTTGGCAATTTCCAAAGGTGAACCCCATTCTGCACACCCACTGATATCCAGATACCCTTCATCGATGGAAACAGGTTCAACTATTACCGTATACTGACGCAATACTTCAAATATGGCGAGGGAAGCCTTTCGATATCGATCGAAATTCGGCTTTTTAATGATTAATTGAGGGCATAGTTTTTTGGCCTGCCAAATGGGCATGGTCGTTTTAACCCCATACTTTCTGGCTTCATAACTACAGGTAACGATGATTCCCTTTCTTTCTTCAACATTACCGGCAATCGCTAATGGCTTCCCTTTCAATGATTCATCATAGGACATTTCCACAGATGCATAGAAACTATTCATGTCTACATGGAGAATGACCTTTCCATTTTTAGGATACATATCCTTCATGTGACTGTCACATCCTTGTTGGTACAAATCTCAGGAAATTGGGTCCATATAAACTAAATCTTCTTCATTAAGATACCCCAATCTAACCTTGATAACCATTGAAGTAGTGCTTCATTCTAAGAAAAACAGTCATCATATTACTGATGACTGTACATATATTCCTGTAGCCCTTTTATGTCAACTAAAGATGAACGAGTTTTTGGGATCATTATTAATGTGACAAGTGACTTCCAATATTCGCTACACACTACCTATATTGGGTTTTTTGTGGCTAACAAGCCAATTTACGATATTCTCGGGGAAAATGGCTTCATCCATCTTCGCGTAATTATTCTGCGGAAACTTCCTGAATGATACTGATGACCATTTCAGCCAACTTTGTCAATTCTTCCACTGGAATTCTTTCATTCGTTGTATGAATGTCTTCATAGCCGACTGCTAGATTAACCGTAGGAATGCCAAATCCAGCAATTACATTTGCATCACTACCGCCGCCGCTTTTCACCAATTCGCATGGACGGCCAATTTTCTCTGCCGCTTTTCTTGCAACTTCCACCACATGGTCACCTGCTCCATATTTAAAGCCTGGATACATGACATTGACTTTCACTTCGGCCCGTCCGCCCATTTCGATGGCAGCAGTCTCGAAAGCTTCTTTCATTCTTGCTACTTGTTTTTCCATTTTTTCAGGAACCAATGATCTTGCTTCTGATAAAATTTCCACATGATCACAAACGATATTCGTTTGTTGTCCACCTTGGAAACGTCCGATATTGGCTGTCGTTTCATCATCAATGCGGCCTAAAGGCATTCTTGAAATGGCTTTGGCAGCAATCGTAATGGCAGAAACCCCTTTTTCAGGAGCTACGCCAGCATGGGCAGTCTTGCCTAAAATGGTTGCGGCTACCTTTGCTTGAGTAGGGGCAGCAACGACGATATTCCCAACTTTACCATCACTGTCAAGAGCAAAGCCGTATTTTGCAGTTACAAGAGAACGATCTAGAGCTTTTGCTCCTACTAACCCTGATTCTTCACCAACGGTAATGATGAACTCAATTGTTCCGTGCTCAATATTCTGCTCCTTAATCACTTTCAACGTTTCTAACATAACAGATAAACCTGCTTTGTCATCTGCCCCTAGAATTGTCGTTCCATCTGACACTATGTATCCATCTTTAATAGACGGTTTGATACCGTTACCTGGTACGACCGTATCCATATGTGATGTGAAATAAATGGTATCTACGCCAGGTTTCGTGCCTTTCAGCGTACAAATTAAATTACCAGCCCCATGACCTGTAACAGACATTGTATCATCTTCAAAAACATCCACGCCAAGTGCCGTGAACTTTTCTTTTAAAACTTTAGCTATTGCTGCTTCATTTTTAGTTTCTGAATCAATTTGCACCAATTCAAAGAATTCACTAACTAACCGTTCTTCATTAATCATCATTTAAACCTCCATAAAAGTAATCCTTTATAAGTATATCTCTAAAGCCGTTACCCGGCAAATAATCCGATAGGAAGATCTCCTTTCAATAAAAACATATAAAAGCAAAAAAAGGAGCCTGGTTTCAGGCTCCCCTCATACTGGTACTTACAACGGAATATTCCCGTGTTTTTTCCAGGGACGGGTTTCTTTTTTATTACGTAGCATTTCAAGCGATTGGATGATTTTAATTCTTGTTTCACGAGGGTCAATAACATCATCAACCATTCCAAGACTTGCCGCTACATATGGATTTGCAAACTTTTCACGATATTCCTCAATTTTCTCTGCACGTGTGGCTTCAGGATTCTCACTATTTTTAATTTCACGGGCAAATATGATGTTTGCAGCTCCAGCTGATCCCATCACCGCAATTTCAGCATTTGGCCAAGCAAACGTAAGGTCTGCCCCGATGGATTTACTATTGAGGGCCACATAAGCACCACCATAGGCTTTACGGAGTATGATCGTTAACTTTGGCACAGTTGCTTCTGAATAGGCATATAAAAGTTTCGCACCATGGCGGATGATCCCACCATGTTCTTGTTTAACGCCAGGGAAAAATCCAGAAACATCTTCAAAAGTGATCAATGGTATATTGAATGAATCACAGAATCGTATGAACCTGGCAGCTTTATCAGATGAATCAATATCGAGTCCACCAGCCAACACTTTAGGCTGGTTACAAATAAGTCCCACTGATTTTCCTTTAATGCGTGCTAGACCAACCACGATATTCTTCGCAAACCCTGCTTGCACTTCCATAAATGAATCCTCGTCGACAATTTGATTGACCACTTTTCGGACATCGTATGGACGAATGCCTTCATATGGGACAACATCCGTTAGATCTGGACGATAGTCGTCTTCATCTGTCGCTTCAAGAGCCGGTGGCTTTTCTTGGTTGTTTTGCGGGAGATAGCTTAAAAGACGTTTAACATCAGCTAAAACCTCTTCCTCCGAAGCACCCATGAAATGAGCATTACCACTGACCGTGTTATGTACCTTCGCTCCACCTAATCCTTCAGATGAAATTTTTTCCCCTGTCACCGTTTCGATAACTTTCGGTCCTGTAATGAACATCTGGCTTGTTTTCTCAACCATGAAAACAAAATCCGTAATGGCTGGTGAATAAACCGCGCCACCTGCACATGGACCTAATATGACAGAAATCTGAGGGATCACACCAGAATATATCGAATTACGATAGAAAATTTGACCGTATCCATCAAGGGAGACAACCCCTTCCTGAATCCGAGCTCCGCCAGAATCGTTCAACCCGATGAAGGGAGCACCATTTTCCGCAGCCAAATCCATAACATTGGCAATTTTCAGAGCATGCATTTCTCCGAGCGCCCCACCAAATACTGTAAAGTCTTGAGAGAACAGGTAAATGTCACGACCATTGACTTTCCCATAACCAGTTACTACTCCTTCTCCCGGTCCTTCTGCTTTTTCCATGCCAAAATTGGTGTTCCGGTGTTTGATAAAGGGATTCAGCTCAACGAAGGTACCCTCATCCACTAGAAGTTCGATTCTTTCCCTCGCCGTTAGTTTTCCTTTTTCGTGTTGCTTTTCAATTCTATCTTCCCCTCCGCCCATTTCTACCTTTCGGCGTCGATCGTACAAGTCATTGATAGTTTCATAGATATCAGTCATTTTTGCTCCTCCTTTAATTCAGTTCTTTCACATAGCTCATATAGGACACCCGACGTCGATTTAGGATGGATAAAAGCGACATCTGCGTGATGTGCCCCTTTTCTTGAAGTCTCATCAATCATACGAAGACCGGATTCTTTTATTTCCTGGATTCGATCCTCTATTTGCTCTACACCCAAAGCCACATGGTGAATCCCTTCACCCCGTTTTTCAATGAATTTAGCGACGGCACTATCAGGAGATAACGCTTCCAATAACTCTAAACGAGTATTCCCTGCTAGGATAAATGCCACTTTAACGCCTTGGCTCTCAACCGTTTCTATTCCTTCAAGCTTCAATTTCAATGTTTCAGTGTAAAGCGGCAAGGCTTCATGTATTGATTTAACCGCAATCCCGATATGATCAATATTCTTAATCATTTTACTATTCCCCCATATTATGTACTATTTTCACTCTATTGAATTTTCTATCAATTCATTATGTAACTATATCATTCTTTTGAATAATGAGAATATTGCACTTTTGCTTGTTTCTCCTATATGTTCAAGTTAAAATGAAAATAATCATACTGTTTGAGGAGAGAACATAATGAAAAATAAAAAAGTAAGAAAAGTTGTTGTCTATCTCATGCTTATCTCGATGTTATTGACGACCTTACTATCAGGCATCGCATTTTTATTGTAATAGGCTGCAGGAGGGGAGCTAAAAGCTTCCCTCTTTCTTATTTGATAGCCCCTATATTTCTGGCTAACGTGTTGAAACTTTCATTTGATAGAGTTATTAGAACCTTTGTCCCAATCGGAACCTTGTCATATAACCGCTCTACATCCGGTTTATGCATCCTCACACAACCATTGGAAATGTATTTCCCGATTGAGGATGGTTGATTGGTTCCATGTATCCCATAAATCCTGCCATCTGTATTCCTGGCATCAAAACCAATCCATCTTGACCCAAGCGGATTTCTGGGATCTCCACCAGGGATATTCTTTTTTCGATAGTAAGGATTAACCGCTTTTACTTTGACGGTAAATAACCCTTCAGGCGTCAATTCCTGACTCTTGCCTGTTCCGACTGGAAGTATCTCTTGTACCACGTTGTCGTCAATGAAAGCCAGTTTATTATTCGCTTTATTGATAATAATGAATGGCTCTCCGTGATTTACGGTTTGAGCAAGGGCCTGAGATGGTACAGCTGACAAGACAAGCAATAACAATAAAGAAAGGATTCGTTTCATTTCTATCAGTTCCTTTACTTTTTTGCTTAGTTTAAGCCAACGGCCTCTTTTTCATTCTATTATGACTCTCCTTAGGGAATCCCTTGAAAGAATGCTTAAGCAATAAATAGCGTTCCATTTCCTTCATAAGCTGCAATAAAGCTGCACGTGATTCAAACTCTTCCCGGGTTTGAGGAAGTTCCATCCCCTTAAAAAACTCTTCCATTTCCTCAAGTTTCCTCAAGTAAAGGATCGCCGTATTTTGAGGATGAACATTTTCAGCCAAATCCTCTATAAAGTCTGCCAATATACCGCTTTGCTTCACTCTTAAAGGAATATTTGTGACCAAAGGGAGAATCCTCTCAATAATTTCGAATTGCTTTTCCCTCATTTTGAAATAATGATAATGGAGATCTTCTTCCCGAAGAAAATGATTCTCCACATCCCTAAAGGCAAGACTTTTGGCTTCATTAAGAAGATTTGCTGTTTTTGTAATTTCCTTTCCATCCCATGTATGGTCATTATCCCGTAAATAGCGGACAACTGCCATTAAGATAGCACTAAAATTCATCTCAATTCTATCCTGGTAAGCAATTAATTTTTTTTCCACACTAGGCATGTATAGATTCATGATAAGTGCCACACCCACTCCAACGACAATCAAAATCGTTTCATTGACGAGCAGTGCAATAGTAATCTTTCCAGAGCCATAGAGATGTAGGATGATGACACTGCTTGTAACTATTCCCTGGCTAACATTCAAGGCAACTGTAGTCGGGATGAAGATGAGAAGGATTAGCCCGATTACAAGGGGATGGAAAGCTATACCCTGAAACAGTAAAGTAGAATAAAGCATTGCGATCATACAAGCCAAAAATCGATGCCAGGAGGCAAATACCGATTTCCTTTTTGTAACCTGTATACATAAAATCGTTATGATGCCAGCAGAAGAGAAATTATTCAAACCCAGCAATTGTGCAATAATAATTGCGATGGATGCCCCCATAGCAGTTTTAATCGTTCTATACCCGATTTTGAACATTGTTATGTATCACCCTGCTTCTTTCACTTCTATTATAATACTATCAGCTATTCAGATAATTTTACAGTCCTTTATGAAGGAAAATTCTAAATTATTAATAATTCGTTATACCTATGATACATTATTTGGATAAAATAAAAAAGGTAACTAAAGTTACCTTTTTTCACTACATGTTCATTTTTTCATTCTAAAGCACTTTTTGAAGAAAATCTTTGGCACGCTGGCTTTTAGGGTTGGAAAAGAACTCTTCCGGAGCACTTTCCTCAACAAGCAAGCCGCCATCCAAGAATAGAACCCGATCGGCCACTTCTTTAGCAAATCCCATTTCATGCGTAACAATTAACATTGTCATCCCGGTATGGGCCAGTGACTTCATAACGTCCAATACTTCTTTTACCATTTCCGGGTCTAATGCGGAAGTCGGCTCGTCAAACAGCATGACTTCTGGATTCATGGCCAATGCACGTGCTATGGCAACCCTTTGTTTTTGCCCGCCGGAAAGACGATTTGGATACGTTGTTTCCTTATCAGCCAATCCGACTTTATTCAAAAGCTCTCTTGCCTGTTTCACAGCGTCTGCTTTCGATAACTTTTTCACCTTCATAGGTGCATATGTCAGGTTCTCAAGCACTGTCTTGTGTGGGAATAAATGAAAATGTTGAAATACCATCCCGACATTCTCCCGGACTTTCATAATATTAGTCTTTTTATCCGTAATATTTTGATCTTTGAACCAGATCTGACCATCAGTAGGTGTTTCAAGCATATTGATACACCGGAGGAAAGTCGACTTTCCTGATCCGGAGGGACCGATTATCGCTAGGACTTCACCCTGTCCAATTTCAGTACTGATTCCTTTTAGAACGCTAAGTTTGCCATAACTCTTTTGAAGCTGATCTATTTTAATCACTGCGTCTCATTCTCCTTTCAATTACTTTACCTAAGATAGTGAGAATCATGACCATCACATAATAAATGAGACCGGCAAATAATATCGGCTCGAAGAATTTATAGGTCTCACCACCGACAATATAAGAACGGCGCATAATATCGCCTAAACCGATGATGGTTACCACGGCGGATTCCTTCGTTAAGGAAATGATTTCATTCACTAAAGAAGGGAGAATGTTCTTGATGGCCTGTGGCAAGATGATATTCAACATCATACTTGAATAAGGAACCCCAAGGGCAAGCGCGGCTTCCCGTTGCCCTTTATCGACCGCTAATATACCACCCCTGATGATTTCCGAGATATACGCGGCAGAGTTTAAGCCGAAAGCCAAGAAAGCAGCCTGAAACGCTTCGATTTGAATCCCTAAAATTTGTGGGGAACCAAAATAAATAAGCATTAATTGTAAAACTAATGGTGTACCGCGGAAAATCGATGTATAAAAGTCAGCAATCCAATTTAACGGCTTAATTCTGCTGATTTTCAGTATGGATAAGATGATCCCCAAAACAAAACCGATTACAGCCGCAACCGCCACAACTTTTAGTGTAGTCGGTATTCCCTCCATGATATATGGAAGGGAAGGCATAATCCTTTCAAAATCCAGATTCACTCCATTCATCCTCTCTTATAAAGACCTATAAAGGCCTTCCTTATTCACTTTATACTCAATAAAGCGTGGAAAAACGCTCAGAAGGCGTATTTTATCACTTCTGAACGTTTTCCCTTTTCTCTGTATTATTTAGTTTCACTGCCACCGAACCATTTTAGAATTAATTTTTCCATTTCACCATTTTCCAACATTTCGTTCAGTTCAGCATTGAAATCTTCCGTTAAATCACTGCCCTTTTGGAATGCAATAGCGGAACCAGCGTCTTCTTCCCCAGTTTCCATCTCATATCCTACTAAATCCGGATTGTCTTTCAAATATCCTTTAGCAACTGTATCTTCAATAATCACGGCATCAAAACGTTTCGCAACCATTTCCTGGATGATTTCAGGAATACGATTCCGTTTTTCAATCTTCATCCCGATATTTTCATTTTTATTCAAGTCATTTGCCAATGTCTCTTGAATGGAAGCAAGCTGTACGCCTACCGTTTTCCCTTTTAAATCATCTACCGTTTTTATCTTGCTGCCATCTGTCGTAATGATCATGTTTTTCGCTGTATAATAAATATCACTAAAATCAACGGATTTCTCACGTTTCGGTGTTGGAGTCATTCCAGAGATAACAAAATCTACCGATTTATTTTCAAGTGATGGAACAAGACTGTTAAAATCAATATCCTTCACCTGGATTTCATATCCTAATTTCTTACCGATCGCTTTAGCGATATCTACGTCAAATCCTTTGATTTCATCGCTTTTGGATGTTTCAACATATTCAAACGGTGGATAATCCGCAGATGTTCCCATTACTAGTACTTTTTTATCTTTATTACCTGATGTATTCTCTTCTTTTTTCTCTGAGGTTCCACATGCTGCTAAAATACCTACTAATAAAACAGAAGTAAGCAACAATGCTACCCGCTTTTTCAATTTCATCATTATTCCTCCAAGTAGTTTTTGATTCTTGTATGAGCCAATGGCCAAATTACGATAAACTTAAACTCGTATGCGAACTAATATTCATGCACTCTTGTGTATTTTAACACATTCTTATAATTATTCAATAAGCTTAATGAAAAATTTATTTTTTAGAATATTATTTTAACCAAATTCTAATATAATACTCTACCTACTATAAAATACACCTGATTTACTACCCAATTTCTTCCGCACCCAAGCGATTCCAAGCAAATTCACCAATAAAAAAACCGCCAAACTCGGCGGTTTTCTTAAAAGATACTAGTAAGCTTAATGCATAAGCAAAGTCTTACACTTCTTCACAATATTCATCGAAGTAAGCTTGCAATTTTTCCACTACAGACATTGGATGATGACCCTCGATTTCATGACGCTCAATCATCGTGATGATTTTTCCATCTTTCAGAAGAGCGAATGATGGTGATGATGGTGGATATCCTTCGAAATAATCACGGGCCTTCTCAGTCGCTTCCTTATCTTGACCTGCAAAAACAGTTACAAGCTGATTAGGACGTTTATCGTTATGAATCGCATGGGCTGCAGCTGGTCTAGCAATTCCCCCAGCACAACCACAAACGGAATTGACCATAACTAGCGTCGTACCCTTTTGGGCCAATACATCTTCTACTTCCTCAGCAGTCGTCAGTTCTGTATATCCAGCAGTCTTAATCTCATCGCGAGCTTGTTTGACCACGTCATTCATTAAAAAATTGAAATCCATATTCATAGTATAGTGCTCCTTCCAGCTTTTTCTCTTCACCACTATCATAACAATTGACGAAGCCGGATTCAATCAATTTAACTGGCCATGATTAAAAACATCAAGATTCCAATTGGTGATAAGAAAAGGAGAGCTATATCCGTTCGTTATCTGTGGGACCGCACTCATTCGAACTTAAGGATTCAGAGAACGATTGAAATGCTTGTTGTACGGCTTTAGTGACTGTTTTATTACCGGACATCACTTCATTTTCAAGCTTGGGCAGTAAGCCTTTGACAGTATCATTTTTATAGAACATGGTTTTAAGCTGATGGTCTATTAATGAATACAACCACTCTTTGGATTGCATTCTTCTCCGTTCCTGAAAAACACCCGATAACTTTGTTGTCTGCGAAAAGTCCTGTAATACGTCCCAAATTTCAGGAATCCCTTTTCCTGTAACAGAAGAACATGTATACGCTTTTCCAGCCCACCCCTTAGTGGCAGGCTGAAGGAAATGGAGAATACGACTGTATTCCGACCTTGTCCTGTTCGCAAGCGGAATGTTTTCACCGTCTGCTTTATTGACCACTATACCATCAACAAGTTCCATGATTCCTTTTTTCATGCCCTGCAATTCATCTCCGGCTCCTGTTAGGACAAGCAACATGAAAAAGTCGACCATACTTCGGACAATCGCTTCACTCTGCCCTACACCCACCGTTTCAATCAAAATCACATCAAAACCGGCCGCCTCACAAAGTAACATCGTTTCCCTCGTTTTCCTATGCACCCCACCCAAAGTTCCTTCTGATGGGGAAGGTCGGATAAAAGCTTGAGGATTCCGTGCCAGTTCCTCCATCCTCGTCTTATCCCCAAGGATGCTCCCTCCATTAATCGAGGAACTTGGATCGACAGCGAGTACCGCAACCTTATATCCTTTATTACATAAAAACGTTCCAAAGGTTTCGATGAATGTACTTTTACCAGCCCCAGGGACACCTGAAATGCCGATGCGGAGCGAAGCACCTGTGTGTGGGAGAATTGAGTGCAAAAGTTCTTGTGCCAACTCGAAATGATGTTCGGCATTGCTTTCCACTAATGTGATCCCTTTAGCAAGCTTTGCTCTCTCCCCTGTCAAGATTCCATCTTTCAATTGCGGTATCGAGATTCTCTCATTTTTCTTTTTGATAAATCTACTTTTTGATGCTTTATTATGACCAGCATCCAATTCCACACCAGGCTTTAACGAAGAAGCAAAACCATCCTGATTGTTAGGATCGACCCATTCCGGCTTCTTATCTTCACTCATTACTGTGCCACTTCCTCATATCCTAGGCGATGGTATATTTCTTGTAGCACTTTTTTAGCTGCCTGCGGGATAACCGTGCCAGGTCCAAAAATCGCTGATGCGCCGTTTTGCATTAAATAATCATAATCTTGTGCTGGGATGACTCCACCGACAATGACGATAATGTCTTCCCGGCCCAATTTTTTCAACTCGGCCATCAATTGCGGCAATAGTGTTTTGTGGCCGGCAGCGAGCGAGCTCATCCCAACAACATGCACATCATTTTCCACAGCCTGAAGAGCGGTTTCCTCCGGTGTTTGGAATAGTGGTCCGATGTCAACATCATAGCCTAAATCAGCAAACCCCGTACCAACCACTTTCGATCCCCGATCATGGCCGTCCTGCCCCATCTTAGCCATCAATAAACGAGGGCGTCTGCCTTCATTTTCAAGAAATTCGTCAGTCATGGCAATTACTTCTTCAATTTCCGCTTCTTTCGAATAAGCTGAGCTATAAACACCACTAATAGAACGGATGGTGGCCTTATGACGACCAGCCACTTCTTCAATTGCATCGGAAATTTCCCCAAGTGAAGCGCGGACTCGAGTTGCCTGTACTGCCAATTCAAGCAAGTTACCTTCACCAGTTCGTGCCGCTTGCGTCAATGCCTGAAGAGCTTCATCGACTTTCGACTGATCTCTTTTTTCTTTAAGGATGCTTAAACGCTTAAGTTGACTTTCGCGGACGGCGGTATTATCTATCTCCAAGATTTCAATCGCATCTTCTTTTTTCAGGCGATATTTGTTGACACCCACGATTGTTTCATCTTGAGAATCGATTTTAGCTTGACGTTTTGCTGCCGCTTCTTCAATCCTCATTTTCGGAAGACCGGTTTCAATCGCCTTTGCCATGCCCCCAAGACCTTCAATTTCTTCGATATGAGCCCAAGCCCTTTCAATCAGTTCATTTGTTAGCGATTCGACATAATAAGAACCTGCCCATGGATCGATGACCTTTGTAATGCCAGTCTCCTCTTGAAGATAAAGCTGTGTATTCCGGGCAATACGTGCTGAGAAATCGGTTGGAAGGGCAATGGCCTCATCCAATGCGTTCGTATGCAAAGATTGGGTATGGCCCAAGGCAGCTGCATGCGCCTCGATCAGTGTTCGTGCTACATTATTGAAAGGATCTTGCTCTGAAAGGCTCCACCCCGATGTTTGGGAGTGTGTTCGTAAAGCCATCGCTTTCTTATTCTTCGGTTCAAACTGTTTCATTAGTTTTGACCATATGAACCGTCCCGCTCTCATTTTTGCCACTTCCATGAAATAGTTCATTCCAACAGCCCAGAAGAACGACAAACGAGGGGCAAATTTATCAATATCGATACCGGCTTTCATTCCTGTCCTTGCATATTCCAGGCCATCCGCCAACGTATAAGCAAGCTCGATATCCGCAGGTGCTCCAGCTTCTTGTAGGTGATAACCGGAAATGGATATAGAATTGAACTTTGGCATATATTTTGAAGTATATTCAAATATATCAGCAATGATTTTCATCGACATCTCGGGTGGATAGATATACGTATTCCTAACCATGTATTCCTTTAAGATATCATTTTGAATGGTACCAGAAAGCTTATCCTGGGTGACTCCCTGCTCCTCGGCTGTAACGATATAAAAAGCAAGAATAGGTAAAACCGCTCCATTCATTGTCATGGATACCGACATTTGATCGAGTGGTATTCCATCAAATAGGATCTTCATATCCAAAATCGAGTCTATCGCCACACCCGCTTTTCCTACATCCCCAACAACACGAGGATGATCCGAATCATAGCCGCGATGTGTTGCCAAATCGAAGGCCACCGAGAGACCCTTTTGACCCATCGCTAAATTCCTGCGGTAAAATGCGTTGGATTCCTCTGCAGTTGAGAACCCTGCATATTGTCGTACTGTCCATGGCCGGTTCACATACATGGATGGATAGGGTCCCCTTGTATATGGAGCAATTCCCGGTACACTTTCCATGTGCTCCAAATTCTGACTATCTTCTTTCATATATAATGGTTTAACCTTGATTTGTTCATTCGTTTCGAATAAAAGTTCCTCGATGTTTTGTCCAACTGCTGCTTCTGCCTCTTGTTTCCATAATTCAACTGTTCCTTTACGCTCAGACTTAGCAGGATTTATGGTAGAGAAATTTGGTTTTTTCATTGTTCATTCACCCCTAGCTCTTGTAGTAGTTCTGTCAAGACCGCCACAACATTCGTTTTAACATGGATAAAGTCGTCCGCTCCAGACTCCAATAAAACAGTCTCCAATTCTGCCGATTGCTTTCCAGCGACATATAGCTTGATGTGTGGGTATTGCTGTTTAATCTCTTTTATGATGGATTCCGCCTTATCCGAGTAATCAAGATCACTTCCACATACACAGTATATGGAAAGCTTAGTTTCAGCTATATAATCCACCGCTTCCTTACTATCATGGCATCCTTCACTTTCCATCGTTTCAATTCCACCGGCTGCAACAAAGCCTTTTATAAAATCAGCACGAGGCTTATAAGATTTAAGTTCATTCAAGTTAATAAGGCCGATTGTCGGTGCTTTCCCGCCATTTTGTTTACACTCTTCACTTCGTAATCTTAACTGTTCAAATTGGGATGATATACGATCTAACTTGATTGGTGTAATATCTACTGGCCCCTGAACCACCATATATGATCTCTGTGTTTCAGTTGTAGGAACTTTGATTTTATCGGTAGGGTTCGGATAAACGTTGGTACCAATAATACTTTCTTTCCGTAGTGCCGCATTCTGGACCCTTTCCTCGTAGACTTTTGCTATGTCTGCTTGTAAAGCCCCTTGCATAATGGCATCAAGTACCCCGCCTGCCTCGTCAATCTCAAGGAACTTCACCCATGCTTTATCAGCCAATTCATCCGTCAATTGCTCGACATACCAAGATCCGCCGGCAGGATCGACCACCGTTGTGATATTCGTTTCCTCTTTAAGGATTAAATGCGTGTTGCGTGCTATTCTTTCCGAAAATTCATTACACTCACCTGAAGCATGATTAAATGGATGGATCTGCAAGTACTGAATCCCTCCAATTGCTGCAGCAAATGCTTGATTCGTGGTCCGCAGAATATTCACGTGTTGATCATAGAGCGTTTCTGTCAACTCGGATGTAACTGCATGTATAACCATTTTAAAATACTCGGCATCCTCTTCAAAAGCTTCCGCTAGACCAGCCCAAAGTCTTCTAGCCGCCCGTATCTTCGCAATCGACATAAAGTAATTGGAATCCACTGCAAAGGAAAACACGATCTTTCCGATAATATCCCGTACGGAAATCCCTTGTTTTTGCCCTTCCCATATATATTGGACAGCAACTGCCAATCCATAGGCAAGCTCTTGAATTGCATTGGCTCCTCCATTATGAAAACTAGCCGTGTTAACAAGAATTGACTTTAAGTCCGGACCAATCTGTTGATAATCTTGGATTGTTTTTGCCCATTCTGCAAAATATGTTTCTGTATCTTCAGGAACTTGACCACCGACTAACCATTCTGCAATCGGATCTTCTGCAAGCACACCCTTAATTTGCGCATTTTGTTGATTTGCAACAGCTTTGAATTGAGGGAATAGTTCCTTTTGCTTTCCCTTCAGGTCAATGAAAACGGGAAGTTCATTTAATGATAGGCCATTAAAAAGTTTTGAAACCCTCGCACCCTCCGCAAGAAGATGAGCTGGATAGACGATAATATTCTGACCGCGCTCTAGTGCGGCGTGCATCTTTTCATTTGCCTCGTCAGCCGTGATACCGCTTACAGGCTGTACGACAAACCATGGCTGCTCGTAATAACCGGTCGGAGCAATTCCACGTGTAAAGGGAGCAAATCCGGGAAGCTCTGTTTGTTCTCCATCTGAAACAGATTCCTCTGTATAGAGGGGATTTAAAGTAATGCCTTCATATGTATTCGTTTTTAATTTTTCGACACTTCTGCCTTTTAAACTAGTTTCTGCCGCTTCCTTCCACTCTTCTAATGAAGGTTTTGGAAAGGATATGTTTTTTACATCTTTCAATTCCATTTTAATCGCTCCCTTATATTTTGCTTTCCTACTGGTTCAATCGTCAATACGTAGACCGAACGCTCAGTCAATTACATAAGAAAAACACTCTCCCATCAATTTATATATATTCTATCATAATATTCTTATAATTTTAGCTATTATCAAAACCTGTTAAAAAAACCATATGATAGAAGATGGAGAATAATTATGAGAAGAGCCTCTATAAAATAATAGCAAAAATAAAAATATTGTCGACTATTTTCTAAATACTCTTATATTTCTATTCATAAACAGTTACAGAGGCACAGAGAAAAGGAAGCACCTTTATGGTTACCTCCTTCTTTTTCCCTATTAATAAACAGATGTATTATCCGAGGTTATTTTTTCAATGATTTCTTTTACTCGGGCTAAGAATCTGCCGCATACAAGACCGTCCAATACCCGATGATCTAGTGATAAACATAGATTGACCATATCACGGACTGCTATCATGTCATGGATGACGACAGATCTTTTTACAATGGTCTCCACTTGTAGAATCGCTGCCTGGGGATGATTTATAATTCCCATGGACTGGACCGAACCAAATGAACCAGTATTATTGACAGTGAAGGTACCGCCTTGCATATCCTCGACTCTTAACTTTCCTGCTTTCACCTTTGATGCCAGGTCATTGATTTCCCTAGCAATCCCTTTGATCGACTTTTCATCTGCATTTTTTATGACCGGAACAAATAAAGCATCCTCCGTTGCAACCGCGATTGAAATATTAATTTCTTTTCTTTGAATAATTTTATCGCCTGCCCACATTGAATTGATTTGAGGAAATTCGGTAAGAGCCTGCGCAATCGCTTTAACAAAGAATGCAAAGTAGGTTAGATTGTACCCTTCTTTTTGTTTGAAATCCGATTTAAGTGAATCCCTAAGTTTAACCATATTCGTCGCATCAACTTCAACCATTGTCCATCCATGTGGAATCTCATGCTTACTTTTCGACATATTCGAAGCAATCGCTTTCCTTACCCCAGTTACGGGTATTTCTCTATCTCCAGTCATGCTAGGAACGACGGTTTCTTTCTCATTTGATGGCAATGATTGGGGCAGAAGTTCTTTTGGCTCGGAAGCAGTTCTTACATCAGCTGCCGGTTTAGGCAGATTTCCGGACTCAATGAGTTTCAATAAGTCTTTACGCGTTATCCTTCCTTCATTCCCCGTCCCATTCACTTGAGAGAGATCGATATCATGTTCCTGGGAGAGCTTTAGTACAGCGGGGGAAAACCGGACTTTATTCGGAGTCGGAGTTTCCATGTTAGGCTTCGTGCTATGAACTGCATCATCATTTTTCTCTGCTGGGTCTTCTTTTTCCTCTTCCTTGGGCTTGGTTGATTCGACCTCAATGGAACATATAACTTCCCCCACAGCCAGCGTTTGATTCTCATCCGCCTTTAACTCCTTAACAATCCCCGTAAAAGAAGAAGGAACTTCAGCGTTTACTTTATCTGTCATCACTTCAGCCAGTGGATCATACTTCGTCACGTGATCTCCTGGCTGAACAAGCCATTTACTTATGGTCCCTTCTGTCACGCTTTCACCAAGCTGGGGCATTTTCATTTGTTCTATCGCCATCATTTAATCCTCCTTCTTTTCTATTAAAATTCAGCCAGTTCTCTCATCGTCTTCTCCACTTTATCAGGGGTCACCATAAAATATTTTTCCATTGTAGGTGCATAAGGCATTGCGGGGGTGTCCGGACCAGCCAGTCGCTTGATTGGGGCATCCAAATCGAATAGGCAATGCTCGGCAATGATGGCTGCAACCTCACTCATGATGCTACCTTCTTTATTGTCTTCTGTAACCAATAAGACCTTACCCGTTTTGGAAGCCGCTTCTATGATGGCTTCCTTATCCAACGGATATACGGTGCGCAAATCTAAAATATGCGCTGAAATACCATCCATGGCTAGTTTTTCTGCCGCTTGGAGAGCAAAGTGAACACAAAGGCCATAGGTTATGACCGTAATGTCCTCTCCCTCTCTTTTCACATCAGCTTTACCGATTGGCAGTACATAATCATCATTTGGAACTTCACCTTTAATCAAACGGTACGCACGCTTATGTTCAAAGAAAAGTACCGGATCCTCGTCGCGAATGGCAGCTTTAAGCAAGCCTTTTACATCATATGGGGTGGAAGGCATCACAATTTTCAATCCTGGTTGGTTCGCAAACATAGCTTCCACAGATTGGGAGTGATATAACGCTCCGTGAACTCCGCCACCATACGGAGCACGAATGACCATTGGGCAGTTCCAATCATTATTGGACCGATAACGGATCTTTGCCGCTTCGGAAACAATTTGATTTACAGCGGGCATGATAAAATCCGCAAATTGAATTTCGGCAATAGGTCGTAATCCATACATGGCGGCCCCAATTCCTACACCAGCAATCGCTGACTCTGCAAGGGGCGTATCAATGACCCTTGATTCACCGAACTGCTCGTATAGACCATTTGTCGCCTTAAAGACTCCGCCCTTTTTCCCGACATCCTCCCCCAAAACGAATACTCGCGAATCTCTTTCCATCTCTTCGCGCATTGCCATTGTCACCGCATCTATATAAGAAATTACCGACATCCTTTTCCCCCCTTACTTTTGTTCGTAAACATGATCCATAGCGCTTTCAGCTTTTGGATATGGAGCATGTTCGGCGTAATCTGTAGCTTCGTTCACTATTTTCATCACTTCATCATTAAGTTGTTTTTCAAGGGTTTCATCCATGATACCCGCTTCCTTTAAATACGCTCCAAAAGTCATGATGGAATCTTTCGTTTTCGCTTCAGCCACTTCTTCAGCTTCACGATAACTGCGGTCATCATCATCACTTGAATGGGGAGTCAGCCTATATGAAACGGTTTCGACTAAAGTGGGGCCTTCTCCTCTACGAGCGCGATCAGCCGCTTCTTTAACCGCTTTATATACCTCCAACGGATCATTGCCATCCACCGTGATTCCAGGCATGCCGTACCCAATGGCCCGGTCCGATACCTTTTCACAGGAAAGCTGTTTGGATATAGGAACGGATATGGCGTATTGGTTGTTTTCACACATGAAGATGACTGGAAGCTTATGGACACCGGCAAAATTGGCCCCTTCATGAAAATCACCTTGATTGGATGAACCTTCCCCAAATGTGACGAATGTCACCAAGTCCTTTCCTTCCATTTTCCCTGCGAGGGCGATTCCCACTGCATGTGGTACCTGTGTAGTTACTGGAGAAGAACCCGTCACGATCCGATTTTTCTTTTGTCCAAAGTGACCTGGCATTTGCCTCCCCCCGGAATTGGGGTCCTCGGCTTTGGCAAATCCTGATAGCATCAATTCTTTCGCCGTCATTCCAAATGACAAAACGACACCGACGTCCCGATAATAAGGCAATACGTAATCCTTTTGACGATCCAAGGCAAATGCCGCTCCAACCTGTGCAGCTTCTTGCCCTTGACAGGAAATCACAAAAGGAATTTTCCCTGAACGGTTCAACAGCCACATTCGCTCATCCATCCTACGTGACAGCAGCATGGTCCGATAAATATCTAATACGGTTTCATCATTCAAACCCAATTGTTCATGACGTGTTTCCACCATTATCAAAAAACCTCCTCCTTTTTTATGAGTGAATGGCAAGGCCATCCACTGCGAGAGCTGCCTCTCCGATTGCTTCCGAAAGACTTGGATGGGGATGAATCGTCTTTGCCACTTCCCAAGGGGTGGCGTCCAGTACCTTTGCCAGGCCAGCTTCGGAAATCATATCCGTAACATGCGGTCCAATCATGTGGACACCCAGAATATCATTCGTTCTTTTATCCGAAATGATTTTGACAAATCCATCCGATTCACCATAAACAAGGGCTTTACCGACAGCCCGGAATGGAAACTTTCCAATTTTCAATTCATATCCATCTTTTTTGGCCTGTTCCTCTGTCATGCCGACGCTTGCCGCTTCTGGACTGGAGTAGATGCATTTCGATATAAGCGAATAGTCGATCTTTTCCGGTTTTTTTCCTGCCATGTGTTCAACTGCCGTCAATCCCTCATGTGAAGCAACATGGGCCAACTGCAAGCCGCCGATACAATCTCCAATCGCGTACATATGTGTTTCTTTCGTTTGGAAAAATTCATTGGTGACAATATATCCATTTTCAATGACGATATCCGTATTATCCAAACCAATCGATTCAAGATTAGCCATTCTTCCAACGGAAACCAATAGTTTATCTGCCTCGAACTCCTCGAGTTTTCCGTTGATTTCTGCAGTGATGGACACTGATTTATCTTTTTTCAGCGTCTCTGGCAACACCTTAGCGCCTGTATGAAAAGTAATGCCTTTTTTCTTCAATAGGCGAAGCATTTCTTCCGAAATTTCATGATCTTCTGTGGGAATGATTTTATCTGCATATTCTAGTACCGTTACTTCCACGCCAAAGTCATTTAACATCGAGGCCCACTCAATACCTATCACGCCTCCACCAACTATAATGATTGATTTTGGCAAGCTGTCTAGCTGAAGTGCTTCATCAGAAGAAAGGACAAAATCCCCATCGATTGATAAACCTGGTAATGATTTTGGGCGTGAACCGGTAGCAATGATGATATTTTGTGGAATCAGCATTTCATTTTCACTACCATTATTCATTTCCACGGAAATTGTTCCTGGCATTGGTGAAAAGATGGAAGGTCCAAGTATTCGGCCTATTCCTTCGTAAACGTGGATCTTCCCTTGCTTCATCAAGTGCTGGACCCCTCTATAAAGCTGGTCGACCACCTTGTTTTTCCGTTCCTGGACTTTGCTGAAATCCACATTCACGTTTTCTGTGAAAATACCGAATTCCTCACTTTTGATAGCCGTTTGGTAAACCTCTGCACTTCTTAACAAAGCTTTGGAAGGAATACAGCCTTTATGTAAACATGTCCCGCCTACCTTTTCTTTTTCAACGACTGCCGTTTTTAAACCAAGCTGTGCCGCCCTGATTGCTGCAACATACCCTCCGGTTCCTCCGCCAAGAATGACAAGATCATATTCTTCAGCCATGTTCATCCCTCCTTGTTGGAAATTCCTATGTCAATCCTGATAACACAGGAATCCAAGTTGTTTTTTAACTCATCTACGTCGGTTCAAGATATGTTTCTCGTCTCGTAAAAATTGACTTCTGGAATTTCTCATTCTTTCAATCCGCTCTTCTGCCATTCTATCAGCTGCTTTATAGGTCGGGATTTTATCCCGTTTTGCTATTTCAATGACTCGTTCAATGCTATCATAAACACCTTCAACTTTTTTCAAGGCTCTTTCCCGATTGTACCCTTTCAGTTCATCCGCAACATTTATGACACCGCCCGCATTAATGACATAATCAGGTGCATAAATGATTCCTTTTTCATGTATTTGGTCCCCATGAATCGGTTCCTTCAATTGGTTATTGGCCGCACCTGCAATCACCTTTGCCTTGATTTTACCAATCGTTCCATCATTTATGACAGCGCCCAATGCACAAGGTGCATAAATATCACAGTCCACTCCATAAATCTCATCGGGGTTTACAGCTTTGGCACCAAATGTCTCAACAGCACGATTTACACTCTCTTTATTAATATCAGTGACAATCAGTCTCGCTCCTTCTTCATTCAGGTGACGGCATAGATTATAAGCTACATTCCCTACCCCCTGAACGGCAATCACCTTTCCTTCCAAAGAATCACTTCCGAATGCTTCCTTTGCCGCTGCTTTCATGCCCCGGTACACACCATAAGCGGTGACCGGCGAAGGGTTCCCCGATGAACCGAACTCAGGTGAAATGCCTGTGACATAATCTGTTTCTTCATGGATAAGGTCCATATCTTCCACTGTGGTTCCGACATCTTCGGCAGTAATATAGCGGCCATTCAATCCCTGGATATACCTACCGAATGCCCTAAACATTTCTTCATTTTTGTCTTTACGTGGATCTCCGATAATCACGGTTTTTCCACCACCTAGATTCAAGCCTGCTGCCGCGTTTTTATAAGTCATTCCTTTTGAAAGTCTTAGCGCATCTTCTATGGCTTCTTCTTCTGAAGCATATGTCCACATGCGAGTACCACCAAGGGCTGGGCCAAGTGTCGTATCATGTATCGCGATGATCGCTTTTAAACCTGATTGTTTATCTTGACAAAATAATAGCTGCTCATAGTCATATCGTTCTAAATAGTTGAAAATTTCCATAATGGAATCCCCCTCAGATGTTTTCAAAGTTGCCAAAAAAGAGAGGCTCATCCTGTATCCTCATTCTTTTCTGACATATAAAGGTTAAATTCATATTGTTAATTAGTGTTCTCTTGCCTATATGATAGTGCGCATTTCGCGATTTGTTACCCAAAAAATCCATATTCCATTCAATAACATGCAAATTACATGCCAACAAAATAAATATGGTGGATATATTCCTGTGAAAAGGGAGTGGGGATTGATGTAAAACGTGGAAGCAGAAGAGAAATCCAATCCTATAAGTTTTTTAATTTAATACATTCCATCTGCTTATCGAAGAATAATAAACGCCAAGAACGTGCATTTTTTTGCACACTGTGCAATTATTTGCATGCATTTTTTTTCACACTCCCATTTTCTCCATTTTGTAATATAAACTTCTGACTGAAATGCCAAGCGCCTTTGCTGTAAGGGTTTTGTTCCCCTTATACGTATATATCGCCTCTTGAATAACCTTCGCTTCATACCTGTCCATTATTTCCATGAGCGTTTCTCCCGATACGTACGCTTCATTTCTTAATGATTTCTCTTGTATTAAAGGAATGTTATCTTCAATAAAGTCCGGAATGTGTTGGACATCCATGATGGTCTCGGTTAACTTCATGAAGATAATTGCTCTACCCAGGATATTTTCCAGTTCCCGAACATTACCTGGCCAATTATACATTTGCATTTTATGAATTGCTTCATCTGTAATTCCTTCGATGCTTCGCCCGTATTCCTGGTTGATCTTGTGAATCAAATGTTCTGCCAGTTCTTTTATATCTCCCTTTCGCTTCCGCAATGGGGCAATGAAAATGGGCATCCGGTTCAAACGGAAATAAAGATCTTCACGGAATGTCCCTTTTACTATGGCTTGTTCAAGGTTAATGTTGGTTGCAGCGATCACCCTGACATTAATAGATATGGGATTGGTACCACCCACCCTTATCAGTTCTTGTTCCTGGAGAACCCGAAGTAATTTAGCCTGGATACTCGCCGGCAACTCACCGATTTCATCCAAAAATATACTTCCATGGTTGGCCTCCTCAAACAGTCCAGTTTTTCCGCCTCTTCTTGCTCCCGTAAAAGCACCCTCTTCATACCCGAATAGCTCACTTTCCAACAAAGATTCCGAAATTGCTGCGCAATTAACACGGACGAATTTATTGAACTTTCGATCACTTTCATTATGGATAGCATGGGCAAACAGTTCCTTGCCTGTTCCTGATTCACCTCTTAATAGAACGGTAGCAGGGGTTCTCGCAGACAATTTAGCCTGATCGATAGGTAACTTCATCTCTTCCGAAGTGCCAATGATATCATCAAAAGAATATTTTGCCTGAAGAGTACGGATGATTTGCCTTGCACGGTTCAATTCATGAGTTAACGATTGAATTTCAGAAACGTCATGAATGACTCCAACGCTTCCTTTCAATACTCCTTCAACAATGATTGGTGCAACATTCACAATTACTTCCTTATGTTTAGGACCAACACGCATGTTAACTCCGCGAACAGGCTTTCTAGTCTTAAGGACCTTCATATGCATGCTTTCCCCTTCATAAATATCAATGGCAGCCGGTTTGCCAATTACTTGATTTTTCGTCAATCCTGTTATCCTAGAGTAGGCTGGATTGATCAATAAACCATATCCCCGTTCGTCCACCACCGATATTGCTTCATCACTAGACTGAATGATGGCCTCAAGCATGGTCTGAATCTCTTTTAAATCCGTTATTTGTTCAGCTAATTTTACCGCTTCCGCTTCCGTTCTTTTCTTAAACAGCGAGAATGCGCCTATCATTTCATTTTCGTGACTTACCAAGGGAATCCTGGACGTAATGAAATCCATACCCGATTTACTGATGGAAATATGTTGGTTTTCTTCTCGTTCCCTCGTCTCCATCACCCTTAATAACCCACTGGAAGGAACAAGATCGAGGATATGTCGGCCAATTACCGTTTCCCGTTTTGTATTGGTTATTCGTTCAGCATTATGATTGAATAAGGTGACATAGCCGTCCTTATTGATCACTAACATGCCCTCACTCGCTGCATTCAATATCAAGTCCATTATGGAGGATGAATTTTCCAACTTATTAATCAGATGATTCTTCTCTTCGATGAGATTAACAAGAATATGGGCTACACTACCAGGAACCAGGATTGTTTGCTGTCCTGTCTTCTTTTTTATCTCCTTAAAAACAGCAGGGTCACCAGTTGTATCAATAATGATATCCAATTCCCTATCCATCGCACTTTCCCAATTTGATACTGTACAAATTTTTCGTGCCTTTGCAGCCAGGATCCCTTCGGCAGCCTCATTCGTATCAGCCATACAATCAATGAAAAGGGTTTTGCTTTCCAGTAGGAGCTCCAATACAGCACTGCCCCCTTTTCCTCCACCAACGATCATCACCTTTTGCATGACTTCCTCCTTCTGCGATAGTAAGTTCCCGCCTATGATATCTTTGATTTTACCATATTGATTCCAAAATGACCGTTCACACATTCCAATGATTTTCTCAATTACCCATACTTGACAAAAATATATTATCCTTTATCATTTTTTATATGGAATTTCTGGAAGGGACTTGACACATGAAACGTTTAATCGCTTTTTCCATCCTTTTTATCCCGGGAGCATTTGCCGCGTACGGAATTAAGATAATGCGGGATATGGTATTCGGCATTCTCCAACCTCCCTATCCCATGCTTTGGATCCAATTTTTAATTGGACTGCTGATAACGATAGGAGGGATAGCCTTTATCGCAGGGTTTATTCTTCACCGGGATCGTAAAAAAGACAAAGTTCAAAGTAGATTTAACAAATTTTAAACACGTCGAACAAGGGGGCATGAATCACATGGCCCCCTGTTTTTTTACTTTTCATAATTTGCCCTTACTATTTTTGCTTTTTTCGGAAAATCGGTGATGATGGCACTGCAACCCAATTTGAATAACCGCTTCATATCTTCTTCTTTATTAACGGTATAGGGCCGAACCAGGATCCCATCGTCCATGGAAGATTGAATGATCGAGTCTGGGGCTGATCGGATACTAGGATGTATCGCACTTCCACCAATCGCACGTGCATATACCCAGGGCATATACATAAATTCCCGGTACAATGGTGCGGTTTCTATTTCTGGTGCCAACTGATGGCAAAAAACCAGACTATAATGATTAAAGGAAGAAATAATGATTCGTTCTTCCAGCTCATACGCCCGGATGAGCCTAATGACCTTTGCTTCTAGTCCCGGATACATAAAAAAGGTGTTCTTCAACTCAATAATGCAAAATAGATGGGTATGGTACAACCACTTCAACAGTCCATCAAGCGTAGGAATTCGCTCTTCACACCCTTTACCCGCATAGGATGAAGCCGCATTCAAGGTTTGCAACTCTTTTAATGTCCTGTCTTTCACAAAGCCAGAGACACCTGTGGTTCGATCAAGCTTTTCATCGTGAATAACGACTACTTCGCCATCCTTTGAAAGCTGCACATCCATTTCAATTCCCTCCGCTCCAACACGAGCAGCCTCTCGGAAAGCCACCATCGTATTTTCAGGATGGGTTCCTGCCGATCCCCGGTGTGCGAAAATTAACGTCATAAAAACTGCCCCCCACAAAAATTTCAGTAGATCTTCAATTTTATGAATAGGCGCAGTCGGATATTAATTTAAGATTAATCAAAATGCAAATAATTATTTTCCGCATAGAACGTTCCTTTTGTTAAGTCGTTCAATTTTTTCTCCATGCTTTTAATTTGCAGTCGAGTATCAGGAAATGCCATTTGCCCGATGGTAATTTCCCCATCCCCCTTGGATTCAAGTGTATCCATCAATGATTTACGTTTTTCATCGATTTGAAAAATCTCACCATTCAAGCGTTCAAGCTGATCTTTGGTATGTTCATATTGATAATTTTGCGAAACATTCAATTGTCCGACGAACATTTCATAGACCTCCAGCTTTTCCTTCATTAATTCCAGCTCTTGAACCTTTGCCTTATAACGGAGTAAAGTTTCATTCAATTCCTCTTTTAAATTCATACGATTAAAGCCCTGTACATTTACGATGGTCTTCCGTTCCATTCTATTCCCGATGACGGCAGCCCTGACTTTTCCATGAGCTTCAATAACGCCCCCAATCAATTTTCCTTTCTTTTCATCAGTATAGATATTTTTTGCTTTCAGAAAACTTCCAAGCGAATAATATCCGATATGTATGCTTTCCCCTGCATGTAAATGGCTTTCATTAGCATGCTTTACGTAAATATTTCTACCTGCAGAGATTTCGGAAACCCCTTTTCCAAAAATACCGCCTTTAATGAATACATCCCCCTTTTTCGAATAAATTCCTTTTACATTACTTATCCCCAGCTCACTTAAAATGGATATATCCTTGGTTGCCGTTACCGAAAAATTGTCAAGAACCGATCCTTTTATGGTAACGCTTCCTTCGAATTCGATATTACCTGTTTCGATTCCGACATCCCCCTCAATGACAAGGTGATTTCCTACACTGATTTTCCCGCCTTTGAACTCCACCACTCCATCTGTCATGGCCCTGAGAACGATTTTACCTTCACTTTCAATTGCCTCCACAGTTTTTTGGTCATATTGAAGCTTTTTATTTTTCCCCTTCTGTGCGAGAACAAAGTCCCCTGTAATGGACCTTCCCATCGTCCCTTCTGTAGGAGGGGTCTTTTCACCAAGCCACTCTCCCTTTTTTACTTCATCAAGGAAATTCATATCGTAATAATCGGCCTTTCCATCCTCACGTATCGCAGGCTTTCTATCCGACCTTTTGTAATAGGTGACAACAGCATCCGTTCCATGAACCGGCTCAATGCCTTTAGCCACAACAATTGATTCTTTCACTTGTAACTGATTTTGCATGACATGCATTAAGATTCCTTCTGAAATATTCTCACGTTGTAGATCCTGTAAAATCATCCCCACTATTTCTGACTGGTGATTCATCAAATAATCCGCAGAACAATTAATCTTTACACTTGCTGTCAGCTTGTCTTCCGCTATCTTCCACTCCAAGAGTGGTTTTTGTTTACCCACTTTGATTTTTTCCCCGCTAGCCTGTATAAGTGCATCCTTTAAATCTTTAAAATTATCCAGTGAGATTTGTGGATATTTATTCAGGATTGGATTCAATTGCAGAATGGAAAAACCTTTTTGAAAAACGGTCATATATACTATTTCTTCTTCCATTTCCAAGATGAAATATTGATTTTCTTCATAAATCACAAACTTTCCTCCTCGTGCCTACGAATATATACCTATAATTATAAGCCATGATCTCATAAAAAAATCTAAAAACATACATATTTTACTAAGTAATTTGATATTTGCAAAAATTCATCCTATATAAAGCCCTATATCCAAACAAAAACGCCTTTTATTTATTGGATTCTTCAGGAATAATCCAATAAATAAAAGGCGTTTATAAAAAACTCATGGACTTACTCATACTTGCCTAAAAAAAGGCAACTACACCTTATCAACTTAAAAGCGCCACGAGTTCTACTATATTTTATTTAGCGGCTCTAGCCTCTTTATGGTCAGTTGTTCATTAAAAACAATCCGTATCCCCTAACCCTGTCAAGAAGCTTTGTGTTCAAGACGTAGCTTATCTGCGACCATCGCAATGAATTCCGAATTCGTAGGTTTCGCCTTTGTCATGCTGACGGTATAACCAAATAAAGACGAAATCGATTCGATATTCCCACGACTCCATGCCACTTCTATGGCATGACGGATGGCACGTTCAACCCGGCTAGCCGTTGTATTATATTTTTTCGCGATATCCGGATACAGCACTTTTGTTATGGATCCCAATAACTCAATATCATTATAAACCATTGAAATGGCTTCCCTTAAATATAGATATCCCTTAATGTGTGCCGGCACTCCAATTTCGTGGATAATGCTTGTGATACTTGCATCAAGGTTTTTCGGTTTTGACTCATTTTGAGGACGGTAACTAAACTGACTATGGTTCTTTAGAACTGACTGTCCTTTGTTGCTCACTTGACGTATATGGTTGGACAAGTTCTCCATATCGAAAGGTTTCAGGATGAAATATGAAGCACCTAAGTCCACAGCCTTCTTCGTAACATCTTCTTGACCGAATGCAGTAAGCATAATTACATTAGGCATGTTTCCCCGTTTAACTTCACGAAGTTTTTCCAATACCCCTAATCCGTCTAAATGAGGCATAATAATGTCAAGAATCAAAATATCCGGATCAACGCTTTCTAGCATCCCCATGCAATCTTGACCATTATGTGCAACACCGATTACTTCCATGTCATCTTGTGCAGAAATGTATTCTTCCAGAAGACCAACCAGCTCTCTATTATCATCTACCACGCATACCTTGATTTTTTTCACTCTTGATTTCCTCCTCAACTACAATGGTCTTTTTTCTATATGACTAAATTCTATTGTAATTGAACTTTTCGACAATGGAAACTAAATTCCTTTTATTTTCGAAAAAATAAAAGGAATTCAATATTTTTCTCCGGATATCTCTTGTTTTCGACTTCGTTTGCTACCTGAAGAACTGCTTTGTCGAAAAATCTTCATTTATTTTCATTTTAGCACAATTCTTTCAAAAAACCTCTTTTCCAAGATAAATCATTTTAGTTGCTATTGATATTGAACCAAGTAAAAAAAGGTATCCAGTTGGATACCTTCGATGGTTAGCTTGCTTTCTCATAATCCTCTTTGTCATATATATTGATACCGGCTTCGTTTAGCATCCATTCAATATGGACTCCATACCCGCTTGTAGGATCATTGACAAATACATGGGTAACGGCACCGATTAATTTACCATTTTGTATGATTGGGCTACCGCTCATTCCTTGAACGATCCCGCCCGTTTTTTTGAGTAATTCTTTATCAGTCACTTTTAAAACCATTCCTTTAATTGCAGGAAACTTTTGTGGAATGGAGCTGACTATTTCCACATCAAAGGCTTCTACTTCTGAACCATCCACCACCGTAAGAATTTTGGCTGGCCCTTCCTTCACCTGGTGAGAAAGGGTGATGGGTAATGCCTTATCCATAACACCATTTTTGAAATCTTGATTTAGTTTCCCAAAAATCCCAAAAGGACTATTACGATTAATGTTACCTATTTTTTCTCTGTTAGCCGAAAAACGAGCCAATTTTTCTCCTGGGTCCCCATTACTCCCCTTTTCGATGGAAGTGACCATTGATTGTACAATCTGCCCATCTTTCACGACGATTGGTTTTTTTGTATCCATATCCGATATGACATGTCCCAATGCTCCATACTTTTTCGTATCCGGGTGATAAAATGTCATCGTCCCGATACCCGCTGCTGAATCACGGATATACAGACCTAATTTGAAGATTCCTTCATTTTTATCTTTTAGAGGCATGAGCGAACTGTGAAGCACTTCATTATCACGATTGATCACGATCTTCAACGGTTCTCCCTTTTCACCTGCCTGCTGGACAAAAGGAGTGACGTCGCCCATCTTTTTTATGGTTTGGCCATTGATTTCCGTAATGATGTCCCCGACTTCCACTTTTGCTTTTTCACCAGGGGATTTTTTTCCTTGAGGTGTATCAACAAGATGATGACCGACCACGAGCACACCCAACGTGTTAAGTTTAACCCCTATGGACTGCCCACCGGGGATGACTTTAAAATCTTTCAGCACTCTTATATCAACCTTCTTGGCAGGTAAGCCCGCCACATCAAGCAACACTTCGTTCGTACCTGGCTTTTCGGCACCTAGTGTAATGGAGGCTTTCTCATCATGGACCGAAATTCCTTGACTTGAATCTGAAGCTTTTGCTGAAACAGGTAATGACTTGGAAATACTATAGTGACTACCCTCAAAGAGTACAAGCTGATTTGGAATTAAAAAATATTCACGAAATGGCTGGTATAACCCTAATGTTAATAGCGAAACAAGGAGAATTCCACCGATGATTCTGTTGATCCATACTAATTTCAATCCATTCACTCTCCTCGCTCTCTAAAACTTTATGGCTACCCCTTTAATTTAGCCCTCATGACAATCATTTATAACAGCTGGACAAAATAAAAGCTATCCGTTTTTGGATAGCTTTACAATGAATGCTTATGATAAGTTCTGATACCTTCTTACTTAGAAACATCATGAAGTGATTTTCATCTTTTTAGCAAGCTGAATCAATTCATTGGCATGCTGTTTGGTTAAATCCGTTATCTCGACACCGGATATCATCCGGCCAATTTCTCGGATTTTCTCGGTTTCTACCAGAGGCTTCACCGAAGTGTTGGTACGACCTGCCTTCACATTCTTGGCGATGAATAGATGAGTATCCGCCATCGCGGCAACCTGAGGTAAATGAGAAATGCAAAGCACTTGGGAACCCGTGGCCACTTTGTAAATTTTTTCGGCAATGGATTGAGCAACCCGACCACTTACACCTGTGTCTACCTCATCAAAAATGATGGATGTAATCCCTTGGTGCTTGGAAAAAATACTTTTCATCGCCAACATAATCCGGGACAACTCTCCTCCAGATGCAATCTTTGACAATGGTTTTAAAGGTTCTCCAGGATTGGTGGATATATAAAATTCCATGTGATCGAGACCAGATTGATTAATCCCACGTTCTGACAGCTCATCAAAAGTATAGGCCGTTTGATGAAAATGTGGTTCGAATATGGTCTTTTCCATATATAGATCCTTTAATTCCTGATGAATGCTCTTCGTTAATTGCTGGGCGAATGTTTGTCGGAGCTCAGACAGATTTTTCGCTTCAATAATCAAATCCGCCTTTATTGATTTAAGTTCCTTTTCCAGTTTTAAGATATGACTTTCCCGATTTTGAAGCTTTTCGATTTCTTCTTCAATACCTGCACCATACTCTAAAATCTCTTCGATGCTGCGCCCATATTTTCGCTTCAATTGGTTAATTTCATTTAGACGGCTTTCGATGAACTCCACCCGTTCAGTATCGTAATCCAAGGAATCCAATTGATCTCTAATAGTAGAAACCGCTTCCTCAAGCAAGAAATAACTATTTGAGACGGTTTCGGAGCTTTTCTTCAGTCCTTCATCCAAGTTGGCCGCTTCCTCCATATTACTCATGGCAACTGAAAGCCAATCCACGGCATGTTGCTCTCCATTTAAGGCATTATAACTCGTCTGGAGGGCCTCATGAATCTTCTCGAAATTGTTAATCCTTTTTCGTTCTTCCATCAATTCTTCATCTTCATGAAGCTTCAACTCCGCGTTTTGGATTTCATCGGCCTGAAACTGGATCAAATCTAATCGATGGACCATTTGCTGTTCGTTCTGACTCAAATTATTTAACTGCTTGGATGTCATTTCATAATTCTTATATAGCTTTTGGTATTCAGCAAGTGCGGCCGCGATTTTTTCCCCGCCAAACTGGTCCAGCAATGGAAGATGAAGTCGTTCATCCATTAATTCCTGATGTTCATGCTGACCATGAATATCGATTAATGTTCGCCCTATCTCTCGCAATATCGCAATCGTAACCAATTTTCCATTGACCCTGCATACACTTTTACCACTCAGTGAAATGTCCCTTCGCAGGATAGCCATTCCATCATTCATATCGATGCCAAATTCTTTCGCCTTAACAAATACCGGATGGGTATCATCTTCTATTTGAAATAGGCCTTCTATCTCAGCCTTCGATTCACCATGGCGTATGAATTCTGCCGAACCACGCCCTCCAACCAATAGATGCACGGCATCAATGATAATGGATTTACCTGCCCCTGTTTCCCCCGTTAATACCGTCAATCCTGTTTCAAAAGAGACGGACAGGCTATCAATGATCGCAAAATTCCTAATCGAAAGTTCTGTTAACAATCTAGATCACCTCTTCAAAATATTAGAGCATGTCCAAGAATTTGCCGGAAATGATCTTTGCGTCTTCTTCAGAACGGCAAATAATTAAACATGTATCATCACCGCCGATGGTTCCGAGTATTTCTTGCCAATTCAAATTATCTATCAGTGCACAAATTGCTTGGGCATTTCCTGGTAACATCTTCATGACTAGCAAATTATTTGCAGCATCAATGCGAACAAAAGCATCAACCAGCATTCTTTTTAATTTCTGTAATGGATTAAAACGTTGGTCAGCCGGTAAGCTGTATTTATACCTGCCGTCAGATAACGGTATCTTTACAAGGTGAAGTTCCTTAATGTCTCTTGAAACAGTTGCTTGTGTAACGTTATACCCCGCATTTTTAAGTTCTTCCACTAAATCGTCCTGTGTCTCAATATCATTATTCGTAATTATTTCCCTTATTTTTATATGACGCTGTCCTTTATTCATAAGTAGAAGCACCTCTCAACTGTTGCTCATTTTAATTATCATCGTTGCCCTAACTTTAGCAAGCTGACCATATGTAATTGCTTTACTTTTCCTAATCCTCACAAACGTCCCTAACACACAAGAAAACCGTCGAAGAAAGAGGCTAATATTAATGTTAGCGGATTTTTATACAATTGTACAACTTTTTTCTCTAATATACATTTCTTATCCCTTATTTTGTACTAAAACTTTCTTTGCATACTTTTTCTAAACCTTGGTGCATGAACATGAACCATTTCAAGAAAAAAAGCTCCTTTAGCTAACCATTCAGCCAAAGGAGCCATACGAAGACTTATCTATTCTTTTTTAAATTGGGCATGGGCTTCCCCAACGATATCATCCACCGTTTTGGATAGTAGCATATCTCCCACTTCTTTTGGGCCCTCCCAAAATAAATGGAGCAGAAATTCTATGTTGCCGTCCCCACCAGTAATAGGAGAGAAGGAAGCATCTTTAATATCGTATCCTTCCATTTGTGCAAAGGAAATAATCTTGTTCAACACTTCTTTATGAATTTTAGGTTCACGGACAATCCCTTTTTTGCCAACTTGACCCTTCCCCGCTTCAAATTGAGGTTTTACAAGTGCCACGACGTCGCTTTTTGGAACAAGCAAGGTTTTTAACACAGGTAAAATCAAAGTGAGCGAGATGAAAGATACATCAATGCTTGCAAAGTTAGGCATCTGTCCATCTAAATCAGCAGGTGTGACATAGCGGAAATTAGTCCGTTCCATGACCTTAACCCGCTCATCTTGTCTTAACTTCCATGCAAGTTGATTATAGCCAACATCAAGAGCATAAGACATGATGGCGCCATTCTGTAAAGCACAATCGGTAAAGCCCCCAGTGGATGAGCCGATATCCAGAAGGATCTTTCCATCGACGTGTAAATCAAATTCTTTCAATGCCTTCTCAAGTTTCAGACCACCTCTTGATACATAAGGCATCACTTTCCCTTTTATCGTCAATTCAAGATCAACCGGCACTTTTTCCCCTGGTTTTTCATATCTTTCTTCATTTGCATAGACAAGCCCAGCCATCACCATACGCTTTGCTTTTTCACGCGTTTCGGCCAATCCTTGTTCTACTAATAAAACATCTAATCTTTCTTTCGCTACTTTCATATTGTCAGGCCCTTTTTTCTTTTTTTGGCGTTATCATTTTAATCTTTTTCTTAACCGTATCCGTTGTTAGGCCGATTTCTTCCAGTAACTCGTCCACACTACCGTGTTCAACGAAGTAATCTGGTATGCCCATTCGGTCAATGATTGCCCCGTAGAACCCTTGGTCATGTGCATATTCAAGTACTGAACTACCGAATCCACCTTGAAGAATGGCTTCTTCAATTGTCAATATTGGCATTTTCTCGCCAAGTAAGCTGCTAAGCATCTTTTCATCAAGAGGCTTTATGAAACGAGCATTGATAACCTTTACAGAGTAGTCCTCTTTTTCAAGTTGGGCTGCTGCTTCAAGAGCCATCGGAATAGTTGTCCCAAATGTTAAAATGGCAACGTCCGATCCTTCTTTCAATACTTCCCATGAACCAATCGGGATTTGTTGTAATTCTGTATCCATGACGACTCCCTGTCCATTTCCGCGCGGAAAACGCATGGCTATGGGACCATCATCATAATTAATGGCTGTATTGACCATATGCTGACCTTCATTTTCATCTTTAGGCATCATCAATACCATATTAGGAACATGGCGTAGGAACGCGATATCGAACACACCTTGATGCGTTTCCCCATCAGAACCGACAAGACCGGCACGGTCAATGCCAATAAAGACATTCAAGTTTTGACGGCAGATATCATGTACCACCTGATCATACGCTCTTTGCAAGAAGGTTGAGTAAATCGCCAAAAACGGTTTCATTTTCTGGGTTGCCAACCCGGCTGCGAAAGTAGCTGCATGCTGCTCAGCAATTCCAACATCATAAAAACGCTCAGGAAATTCATTCGCAAAACCGACTAACTTCGATCCAACGGGCATCGCAGGTGTTATCGCGACGATACGTTCGTCATTTCGTGCAAGCTTACGTACCGTTTCACTTACTAACGCACTCCAAGCTGGCCCTTTACTAGGTGATTTAACGAAGTCACCCGTTTCAATTTTGTATGGGCCTGTTCCATGCCAATTGCCTGTCGTATCAAGCTCAGCAGGTGAGTACCCTTTTCCTTTTTTGGTAATTACGTGCAATAGGACAGGACCCTTAGTTTTCTTGGCAAATCTCAAGTTATCTAACAGTTCTTCATAATTATGGCCATCTACTGGTCCAAGATAGGTAAAACCTAACTCCTCGAAAAACATGCCGGACACCAACAGGTATTTCATACTGTCTTTCAAGCGTTCGGCCGTTGCTGCTAGTTTGCCACCGACTGCGGGAATCTTTTTCAAGAACATTTCCAACTCGTCTTTTGCCCAGTTGTATTTTCCTGCTGTCCTTAATCTTCCCAGTACCGAGTGCAAGGCGCCTACATTAGGGGCAATGGACATTTCATTATCATTCAATATAACGATCATGTCCTTTTTCTCATCACCGATATGATTCAAGGCTTCAAGAGCCATTCCACCTGTAAGGGCGCCATCCCCAATCACTGGTAGGATAAAACTCTTTTCACCTTTGATATCACGGGCTGCAGCCATCCCCATGGCAGCGGAAAGAGAGGTCGAGCTGTGTCCCGTTTCCCATACATCATGAGGGCTTTCAATCATTTTTGGAAAACCACAAAGCCCTTTGTATTTCTTTAACGTATTAAACTCTCCGGCTCTTCCTGTTAAGATTTTATGAACATAAGATTGATGACCTACATCCCATAAAATTTTATCATTCGGACTATCAAATTCTTTATGAAGCGCGATTGTCAACTCGACCACGCCTAAATTGGGACCGATATGCCCACCAGTTACCGATAATTTTTCCACGAGGAATTTACGAATATCCACACTTAATTCGACAAGCTCTTCATTATTCATTTTCTTCAAAAATGAAGGGTCTTTTATAGATAGAAGATCCAAACAGGACCACTCACTTTCTGTCATTTCCGGTTGTAAGCATAATCAGAGCCTCAAAAGCGACTATTATAGAAGGCTTGACCGAAAAATTCTTTTTAAGTTAAAAAATAGCCGCCAACACCCAGGTGATTTCGGCGGCTTTATATACCTATTTTATCACGTATCGTCATTTATGAATTCATTTTCTGTTGCATAAATTTTCACAATGAGTATACCATAAAACTTTGTTTGATAACAAATTTGGTAATGCTCAATGATCTCGATTCGCTATTAGATCCGTTAATTCATTCAATAGGCCCGTTTGTAATTTCGTTTCCGCTAAGGAAGCATGCGCCAATTGGATATGATGATTCAACTTGTCCTTGGCTCCCTGTAGCGTCAGCAGGGAAGGATAGGTGCTTTTGTGGTTCGCCGCGTCACTGCCGACAGGCTTACCAATAAGCTCGACCGAACCTTCAATATCCAGGATATCATCCCGGATTTGAAAAGCAAGTCCCAAGTGATAAGCAAAATCGCGGAGATGCTGACGTTGATTGGCATCGGCTCCAGCTAAGATGGCACCTGAAAGGATGCTTGCCGCCAATAGTTTCCCCGTTTTATGTTCATGAATATACTCCATTTCTTTAAGGGTCAGCTGCTTTTCTTCGCCTTCCATATCTGCTACTTGTCCTCCAACCATTCCTTCTGCACCGGCGGATTTTGCAATTTCAGTTACTAAATCCAACTTCATCTCCGCACTCACTTCGGGGTCAGACATTTCAGCCACCAATTGGAAGCTATATGTAAGTAAGGCATCACCCGCGAGTACGGCCACCGCTTCACCGAAAACTTTATGATTCGTCGGTTTTCCGCGTCGGAGATCATCATCATCCATCGCTGGCAGGTCATCATGAATCAAAGAATAAGTATGAATCATTTCAATTGCCGCTGCAGCCGGAATCCCCAACCTCAAATCTTTTCCGAATGCCGACAATACCGAAAAGACCAATAAAGGACGGATGCGTTTTCCGCCTGCCTCCAAGGAATAGGCCATAGATTCTTTGACACTTTCTGGAGCGTTCAATTTCTTCACATATTCAACGACTTCTTTCTCTATTAACGCTTTATACTCTTTCGAAAAAGTTTCGAACGTTGCCGTACTCATATTATTCTTCCTCCTGAACCGCAAAGTTTTCCAGTTCTCCATCTTCGCGTAAAATTTGCGTTAATTGATCCTCGACAGTTTTCAACTTGGTATGGCATAGTCTGGATAAATCCATTCCTTGTTTATAAATGGAAATGGCTTTTTCCAATGGTACATCTCCTTCTTCCAACTGTTCTACAATTTTCTCGAGGTTCTCCATCGCTTCTTCAAATGTAATATCCTTTTTGTTAGTCATGGCTCAATCCGCTCCTTTATTTCGGTTATCTCACATTCAAGTGTTCCGTCTTTTATCGAAACAGCTATCTTATCTCCAGTGGATACTTGCTGTGTGCTTTTAATTAACGTCTCATCTTCAGTAAAGACTAACCCATAGCCCCGCTCCATGATCTTCAGTGGGCTTAGAGCCGATAGAGTGGCAGTCATTGAAACGAATCGCTGTGATTTTTGACGATAGATGGCTTCCATAGTCTTACGCAGCGCTTTTTCGTACTGCTGCAGGTTTTCCTTTGAAGTCCTGACCAATTGCTCAGGATGCTGTTTATTCAGAACTTCAGTCATCTGATTCAATTCATCCCTTTTCTTCAGGAAATATCGCGTACTGGTTTTCCCTAACCTCTCTGTTGCCCTATCCAACTGTTCAAGTTTTTGTTCGTACATTTTATGAGGGTAACGGAATGCGTAAGACCTTTCAAGCCTACTCAAATGTGTACGATTGGCATTCACTTGCTCCTGGATGGAACGTGTCAAACGATTCTTGCGATTCATCAACCTTTCCAATATTTCATTCAGGTGAGGCACTGCAAGCTCTGCTGCCCCCGTAGGAGTCGGTGCACGCATGTCAGCAACAAAGTCAGCAATCGTGAAATCCGTTTCATGCCCCACTGCTGAGATAATGGGAATATCCGAATCATATATCGACTCAGCTACTATCTCTTCATTGAAGGCCCAAAGTTCCTCGATGGAACCACCGCCCCTCCCAACTATCAGCACATCGGATTCTGCTCTTGCATTGGCCAGTGAAATCGCCTGTGCAATCGATTTAGCAGCATTATTTCCTTGTACAAGAGCTGGATAAACAATGATTTTAGTAATGGGATAACGCCGCTTGATGGTCGTTATAATATCCCTTAAAGCTGCCCCAGTCGGTGATGTAATGACCCCCACCGATTTGGGGTATTGCGGAATCGCTTTCTTATGTTTAGCCAGGAATAATCCTGCTTCTTCCAGTTTTTTCTTTAACTGTTCATATGCAATGTATAGATCCCCCACACCGTCAGGAGCCATGCTTTTCACATAGAGCTGATACTGTCCACTGGCTTCGTATAGGGATATATCTCCCCTTACAAGTACCTTCATCCCATTTTCAGGTGTGAATTTCATCCCTTTGTTGTTAGCCGCAAACATGACAGCCAGCAAACGGGCTTTCTCGTCTTTTAAAGTAAAGTACATATGCCCACTTGTATGCTGTTTGAAATTGGATATTTCCCCTTTTATGTATGCATTTTGCAAATGCGGATCCACATCGAACTTTCGTTTAATATATTTTGTTAAAGCCGACACACTTAAATATTGTTGGTCGCTCATATAATGTCTCCTTCCGACAGAATCGGATATAAAGGGAACCAGCCTTTACTACAGACTTATAGTCCCAGTTAATCTTTACATAGAAAAAAGCGGTCTCTTGTTATTATAAAACAAGAGGTCCGCTTCTTTAAAATAATTTGGCATTTTTTTTAACTTTTCATTGTTTGTTTATCCAAGTTAAGTGTTTTCTGAGCAGATTTAACAGTATTCTTCATGAGCATCGTAATCGTCATAGGACCTACGCCTCTAGGTACAGGGGTAATGTAAGAAGCTTTTTCCTTCACTTCTTCAAACGAAACGTCTCCACAAAGCTTACCTTCATCATTTCTGTTCATGCCAACATCAATCACGACGGCACCCTCTTTAATGTGGGCACTGGTGATTGTATCTCTTTTACCGACGGCAACCACGACCACATCAGCTTGTTTAGTAAAGTAAGCAAGGTCACTCGTCTTAGAGTGGCAATATGTAACCGTTGCATCCGCATTCAAAAACAACTGTCCTGATGGTTTCCCTACGATATTGCTTCTTCCGACAATAACGACGTGCTTGCCTTCAAGGTTATAATCGATATGTTCAAGCATGACCATAATTCCATACGGCGTGCACGGCAAGAAAGCATCCTGTCCCGTCATCATCCTGCCGATGTTGATTGGATGGAACCCATCAACATCCTTCTCAGGTGAAATCGCTTCAATAATCGCTTTTTCCTGAATATGTCCAGGTAACGGCAGCTGCACCAAAATCCCATGAATGCTGTCATCCTGGTTTAATTCATCGATGTTCTGTATTAATTCCTGCTGTGTTAAATCCGCAGGTTTTTGGATTAACACGGAATGCATGCCTAAATCTTCACAAGCTTTTTGCTTATTTCGCACATAAGTTTGTGAAGCCTGATTGTCACCGACTAATATAACGGCCAATCCGGGCACAACATTTTTTTCACGTAATTGTTGGACTTCCTTGCTAATATCCTGCCTTACCGACTCTGCAATTTCTTTACCATTAATGATTTGAGCTGACATGTGTAGTTCCTCCCAAGTTAACTTTTGCTAAAGAAATTGCGGAGACCCATCAGTACCTAAAATAGCTTTAGTTGCCGACTTTTTCTTTGACTTTGGATAAAACGGCATTCACAAAGCTGCTTGATTGGTCATCACCGAATTTCTTAGCAATTTCTATAGCTTCATTCATCGCAACACTTACCGGGACATCCTCACAATGGATCATTTCATAAACTGCGATACGCAGTAGATTCCGATCGATATTTGCGAGTCTTTCCAATGTCCAGTTTTCCAAATTATCTCTGATCATTCCATCAATCTGTTCACGCTTTTCCGCTATCCCTGTAACTAATGTTTCGAAATACTCGTCAGTGGGTGCACCGTTCAGCACACTTTCCATAGCTTCTTCCGGTTCTGACTTGGCGATATCTATTTGGTATAGTGCTTGAAGGGATTTTTCACGGGCTACTCTTCTTTTCATAATCTTACTCCTTTGACATCTACTATTATATATGAAAATGCTAGTACAGACGAACAATAATCAACAATTTATCGAAAATATTAAGTTCTTTATCGTAATTTCTATAGATTCATCTATTTTCCGCTAACAAAAACGTCAAAATACTCTCCATGACATGAACCTCTATGCAATTTCTCATGAGGATTCACGTTAAATGGATGTTTCGCCATTTAACTTTTGTACAACGGATCATGTTATATTTTTTCGAAACTGCCAAAAGTCCCTGCTTAGCTTTCATGATCATATTTCATCTTTTACACTCTAACAGAAAACCCACGTAAATTAAAGGGAAACTTCCATACACCGCCTTATTATGTTCGTATAACAGAATATTATGAGAGCGGGATGGATTCATTGAATAAAGACTCAAAACAAAAACCCGACATATAGTCGGGTTTTTGCAGGTTTTAGTTAGAATGATGCCGATTACACTTCTTGCTCGTAATCCGTTTCATTTTTTGCATTTTCGAAAGCTATTCCAACAACATGAATGTTTACTTCTCCCGCGTCGATAGCAGTCATATTTAGTAACGCTTCACGAATATTGTCTTGAACTTCCTGTGCAATTTTCGGAATAGACACACCAAATTTCATCACACAATATAGATCGACTTTGATCGTTTCACCTGTTAAGTCTACTTTAACACCTTTGCCGTGGTTCTTCTTGCCAAGCTTTTCTACTACGCCTGTCGCAAAATTCCCCCGCATATGTGCTACACCTTCCACTTCCGATGCAGCAATACCCGCGATAACTTCTATAACCTCAGGTGCAATCTCAACTTTACCAAGTCCACTATTGTATTCATCCATTTCGAGTAACTTGCCTTCCAATTCACTCATTCTAAAAGCACCTCCTGTCTTCCTTTACATTATGAGTTCATTACATCATAAATTTCAAGGAATTTGGTATTAAATTCTCCAGAAACAAATTGTTCATGCTGAAGTAACTTAATATGGAAAGGAATTGTAGTCTTAATTCCCTCAATGACAAACTCGCCTAAAGCTCGTTTCATTTTCTCGATTGCTTCTTCTCTTGTCGGTGCATGGACAATTAATTTAGCAATCATGGAATCGTAATATGGCGGTATTGTATATCCTGGGTATGCTGCAGAATCCACACGGACGCCATATCCACCTGGTGGTAAATACATCTGGATTTTCCCTGCGGAAGGCATGAAATTCTTTTCAGGATTTTCCGCATTGATCCTGCATTCGATTGACCAACCGTTAAAGGTCACTTCTTCCTGTGAAAGAGAAAGCTTATCGCCAGAAGCGACTTTGATTTGTTCTTTAATCAAGTCTACACCTGTGACCATTTCCGTAACAGGATGTTCCACTTGGATACGTGTATTCATTTCCATGAAATAGTACTTCCTATTCACATAATCATAAATGAATTCCACCGTACCTGCACCGGAATAATTAACGGCAAGAGCAGCTGTAACGGCAGCTTGTCCCATTTCCGCACGAGTCTCCCCATCAAGGGCCGGAGATGGTGTTTCTTCAACAAGCTTTTGTAAACGTCGTTGAACCGAGCAGTCACGCTCTCCTAAATGAATGGCATTCCCGTGGTTATCAGCCATCACCTGAATTTCAACATGACGGAAGTCCTCGATATACTTTTCAATATATACGCCCGGGTTGCCGAAGGCCGTTGCTGCCTCTTGTTGCGTGATATTAATGCCTTTGACGAGCTCTTCTTCCGTTCTCGCAACACGGATCCCTTTACCGCCGCCACCAGCTGTAGCTTTAATGATGACTGGGTAGCCCATTTCCTTGGCAAGTGCCACACCTTCATCCGTGTCCTTAATGATTCCTTTTGAACCTGGTACGATAGGAACACCAGCTTTACGCATGGTCTCCCTTGCCACGTCCTTAGTTCCCATTTTATTGATGGCCTCAGGACTTGGTCCTATGAATATAATATTACATTCACGACATAGCTCCGCAAAGTTAGCATTTTCTGCAAGGAAACCATATCCAGGATGGATGGCATCCGCACCTGTTTTCTTGGCTGTGCTGATAATGTTCGTTGTATTTAAATAACTATCTTTTGATAGTTTAGGACCAATACAGTAAGCTTCGTCAGCAATTTGTACATGTAGTGCCTCTTTGTCGGCTTCTGAATAAACCGCTACAGTTTCAATACCAAGCTCCTTGCAAGCCCTAATAATCCGGACTGCAATTTCACCGCGATTTGCAATCAATACCTTCTTAATCATTTAGAAACAGCTCCTCATTCAGGCTTTACTAAAAATAATGGTTGACCATATTCTACAAGTTGGCCTTCTTTTACAAGTACTTCTACAATTTCCCCGTTTACTTCCGCTTCAATTTCATTGAAAAGTTTCATAGCTTCCACGATGCAGACAATTTTGTCCGCCGTTACTTTGGAGCCTACTTTCACGTATGCATCAGCATCAGGAGAAGGAGATTGATAGAACGTTCCCACCATTGGGGATGTGATTTTATGTAAGTTTTCTTGCTCATTTATAGGAGTTGCTGGTGTTGCTGGTGTTGCTGCTTCTGGCGCTTTAGCTACTGGCTGGGCTGCTGGTGTAGGTGTGACTTCCACAGCCGCTTTAGCTTGTACGACTTCTTGAGCAGGTGCTGGATAAGCTACTGTACCAGCTTCCGTTTTCTTCAGCAAAATTTTGGTTCCTTCATTTTCATAAACAAATTCACCGATGTTAGATTGATCGACTAACTTAATAATTTCACGAATTTCTTGGACCTTCATTTTAGGCACCCCTTGTCTGATTTAATGGAAATTTGAGACAATTCAATATGTATATGTAATTTGCCCATCGTCTTTGGCCTCTGCCGTCTCTAGCACCGGAGCCGTTTCTTTTAAAACACCGAAAGACATTTCACATACCCCTTCTGTAATATAACAGAAGTAAATCCCTCAAAAAATATGTCTAGCAGGAAGTTTTGAATTTTTTAATACCTGCTTCTAATATCATACAATATTAGCTTGTATATATTCAATGATAGATTAGTTGGGACTTGCTATTTACAGTTCTATATTACACTTTTATCTTAAGATTGTGAATTTTTTAAATCTATTTTTAAAATATAATTCGGAATTTCTCCCTATTAAAACGGTAAAAACCATGTAAAACCGCCTTTTTTATTACTTTAAAGGGATTACATTGGATAATGCCGAGGGGAGGTATTTTTATTTTTTTGTCTCCGTTTTTTGGAACCGCCAAATCGCGACCATCCATTTTTTTCCGAAAAAAAAGGCCTTTTCTACTAAAGAAAAGAACCAGCATGCATATTTCCTTTTTCGAAAAACTGTTGTGTATCAGTTTCCACTCACTTTAAAATTATTTTTCCGGTTGGAAATTCACGACTACATTTTGTGCATTCTCCACTTCTTTACGTACAAGGCGTATGATGTTATTAGCTTCCGTCTTCGTTTGTTTATCAGCTTTTACACTCACTTTTACATCCGTTCCATCAACCCGGACAAGCGCAGCATTATAATCCATCGCTACAATTAAGTTTTCAATGATATTTTCCTTCACTTTCGTTTCACTTAATTGTTCGATTTTAGCATAAGCTTCATCTCTTTCTTCAGCGGATAGATCGGTATCCCCCATTTTAACCGTTAACTCTTCATTCAATTTCGCACGTTCGTCCTCAATTTGCATTCTTAATGCCTCAAATTCGTCACCGGAAGCGATGGTTACAGAAGAACCATTATCCCCTGTGGAAGTCTCCGTTTCCTTTTTGCTTTCTTCTTTACTGTCTCCTTTGCTTTCCGTTTGACTTTCTGTCTGATTTTTTTGTTCTTCCGTTGCCGGCAAATCTGCTGCATTTTCTTCAGGAGCCGTTAAATAGTAGACCGAGAGCACCACTACTAGACTTAACATCGTCAATAACCAAACCGTTTGTTTTTTCAATAACATGTTCGTTTTCCCCCTTATTTTTTAGGCATGACAGAAACCCGGTGACTTGACACATCAAGCGAGCGTGTTACAGCTTCGACAATCCATTTCTTAATTTGTATATTATCTGCCCCTTTAGCGACAACGAGGACCCCTCGTACGCTTGGCTTTTGGGTTTCGGAAATGATTGGTCCCTCTTTTTCCCCGTTTTTAATCAGGACAAGCTGTTCATCTACCGAGGTGTCTTCGACGGTTCTTTTTCCGCCTTCCTGGTCGGTTTCTTGAGTCACTTGTTTTTGAGTGGTTTTATTTCTTTCATAGACTTTTTTCTCGGATGCATCCACATAGATTACGACTTTTACATCCTCCACACCTACAATGGATTCCAGGGCTTCCTTCATTTCGTTCGCCAGGTATACTTCGTAATCTTTTGTCGACTTGAAGTCGGTCTGGTTTTTCTGACCGAATGTTTCCACATCCTCTTCTTCCTGCTTATTATTACTGAATACCGCTTTATCGCCCGTTATCTTCCCGGCTTGGTTCGGGGTGGTCAATAGATTCCCGGCCATCATGATTCCCACACCCAAAAGGACAACAATTAAGGCATAGATATACATCGAAGGTTTTTTATCTTGCGGATCTTTTTGGTCCGGATCTTTGTTCAATAGTTTGTTTAGCCAGGATAATGGACCCTTATCTTTATTCATATCTCAGTCACTCCTCTCCCCGGCAATTTCAATGATTTCTTCATCGACAGACCAACTTGCTGCCAGAAACTTCTTGACGGCTTCGAGGTTCAACATAGTAGGTGTGGTCTTTTCCCGGGTGCTGATGTCCACCTTAGCCACCGTCTCTATCGCGGAGGATGAGTCTCTTTTTTCCGCCTCCTCCAATGAAATATTGATATGCTGTAGTTCTTCTAAGCTCGGACTTTCTTCATTCGTGACTCCGACTTCAATCGAACTGATCTTCACTTGGTACTCCTCCACCAACTCCTCTTCCACTTCTGTCCGTAGGTCAACAGCCATTTGTTCTAAAATATATGCACCTTGGGTAGCTTGTATTTCTTTTTTCTTCATTTCTGTTAAATTTCCTAAATCTTTTTTATTTGGGTTTTCAAATTCACTTGTCACAGTGGAAAGAATTTTATCAAAATCCGTATGAAATAGTCCCAAAATTGGAGTAAGGATTATCGCGATCAATAATAGTCCGATGACCATTTTTGCATATTTTTGCAGTGCTGAACTGGGAAGCAGCATATCAATCACGGTTGCCAGCAATACAAATACGATAATATTTGTTATCCAACCAGCTAAAAAGCTCACTCACACTTCATCCTTCCTAGCGGACCATCAGCGTTATATTCCCGGCTGCGATAATTACGGTGATGCATAAAAAGAACATGAGAGATACGATGGCCAGCGCTGCAAAAATATAAATCATACTCTTACTGATAATGTCGAGACAATTGATGACGGGTCCTCCTCCAAGTGGTTGCAAAAGACTGGCAGCCAACTTATAGACAAAAGCGATCATTAAGATCTTTATGGCGGGGAAAGCAATGATAAGCAGAAGGATGACGACACCTGCCAAGCCCACCGTATTTTTAAGAAGGACTGATGCGCTAATGACTGTATCAGTCGCATCAGTAAACATACGCCCTATCACCGGAATGAAATTACCGGTAATGAATTTTGCCGTCCTGATCGTCACTCCATCGGCAACGGCGGATGAGGCACCCTGGACGGAAATCACACCGAGAAATATCGTCATGAAGGCACCCAGAATCCCGATAGCAAAATTACGAAGCAATTGCGCGAGTTGGGTCACTTTGTAATGTTCAGACAATGTGCTGACAATACTTAAAATGGCAGCGAAGAATAAGAGTGGCAGGACGACATATTGGATCAAGATCCCACTGGTATTCATCAGGAACATTAAGATTGGATGAAAGAATGCAGCAGATACAAGACCACCTGAAGCCGCTATTAAAGCTAATAACAAAGGTAGGAGCGCCATTAGAAAGGAAATCATTAGATCAATCGTATCTTTTGTATATTCAATGGCCACATGGAAACTATTCAGTGCCAATATGATCAATACCATATAAACGATCGCATAGGCCACCTTACTCACTGAGCTCTGTTCAAAAGCATTCTGTAGTGCTTGCAGAAACATGCTGAACACGGTCAAAAGAATAAGCGATCCCAGTAATTTACCGTTTACAAGGAGTTCATGAAAGACGAATTTCATTATGCCTTTAAACCATTGTTCGAATGAAAATTTCTTCTCACCGCTCACAAAATCCATAAAACTACCCTTTTGGCTTTCCGGTAAGAAACCGCCATATTCCGTTACGATGTCATCCCAATATTGCTTGAGCTCGTCAACGCCTAATCTTTCAATTTGGGCTTGTACCAGTTCTGATTGCATGATTGGTTCCTGGTTATCCCTCCATGTCTGTTCTTCCTCAGATTGCTTAATGGGCTCATTCTTGATTTCACCATTTTCGGCAGCATGTCCAACAGATGTATGCAGGAAAAAGAATAAAACGAATAGGAAGAATAAGAAAGGCATCTGCCGCTTCATACATTCACCTCAATTGACTAGTTGGAATAGTCCATTAACTAGGGAGCATCTGTATTACCGTTTCAATAATGACCGTCAAAATGGGAATGGCCATGGCCAAGATCAAAATCTTCCCGCTCAGTTCTATTTTGGAAGCTAATGACCCTTGACCTGCATCTTTTGTGATTTGAGAAGCAAATTCAGCGATATAAGCAATTCCGATAATTTTCAAGATTGTCTCTAAATAAACTGTATTGACATTCGCATTCACAGCTATCTTTTCAAGCATCAAAATGATTTCGTATATTTTATCCGCCAGAAAGAGAAAGATTGTACAACCTACAAAAACGACTAACAAAAAAGCAAAATTTGGCTTCTGCTCCTTGACTATCAAGGCTAAAAAGGTGGCTACTAGGGCAATTCCGACGATTTTTATGATTTCAATCGCGATTACCCCCTTTACTGGAATAGGAATACGGACTTAATTTTTTGAAATAGATCCTCTACCACGGAAGCTACCATAAACAAAATATAGATAAAGCCAAAAAGTGTCACCCACTGAGCATATTCCTTTTTCCCTACCTGATCGAGAATCGTATGAAGAAACGCCACGACAAGCCCCACACCCGCTATCTTGAATATGATGTCCACATCAATGCCCATGTTTATCCCTCCCGCATATGCCCTACATCAGCAAAATGATTAATAATAATCCTGATAAAAAGCCTAGGCTCTTCATCATCTTTTCATACTTTCTCTGTCGTTCCAGTGCATCGTTCTCTTCCCGTTCCAAGTGTGCCATCGTTAGCATGATTTGTTTTTGCTGATGATATTTATCACTTCTCCCGAGGGTTTCACCGAACTGAGATAGGATTTCAAACTCCCCTTGCTTTAAAGCAAGGGACTGCCATATCTTTTTCAAGCTAGCGTCCCAAGCCTCTTTTACAGTGGTTTCGCCTGATTCAAGTCGATTGGCAAACGTATGGAAAAAGTGGGAAAGTGGTTTTGGCATTTGCTTGGAGAGCTTCTGGGCTGCTTCTTTCAAAGGGGTCTGCCCATACATGATTTCAGCTTCAAGCGATTGCATGGCGACTTTCAGTTGACGTAACTGGCGGGGGCGCATACTCAATTTCTTGGCGGCTTCAAAGCCCGCCCATGTTGTGGCTAAAATAATGATGGCCGCTCCAATCATCTTAAACATGAGGACTCACGGCTCCACCTAAGAATAATTGGCCACCCGCCGCATCGAACACCCTATAACTCCGGTCTCCTGTCTTACTTCTTTGTAATTCAATAAAGCGTTCAAAAATATTCTGTCTTAAGATTTCCGATACAAAAGGACGTTTTTTCACTTCCTCCAGTGTATGGCCATGCGTAGTGATGATCAGTTTAATTCCTGCGTTTACGGCTTCGAGTACCGCTTGTGTATCCTCTGCCCGTCCAATTTCATCCACAACCAATACATCCGGGGACATAGAACGAATCATCATCATCATCCCTTCCGCTTTGGGGCAGCCATCAAGGACATCCACCCTTGGGCCGAATTCAAGTTGAGGAACTCCATGAACACAACCAGCTATTTCCGATCGTTCATCCACAATCCCCACTTTTTGAGGAGGGATGCCCTTCCGATCGATTCCACTCGAGATCATTCTGGCAATATCACGCAAAATGGTCGTTTTCCCTGACTGGGGGGCACCGATTAAAAGGGTATGCTGCCATTCCCCATTATATAAATAAGCCGTGAGTGGTTCAGCTGCCCCTATCTTTTCACGTGCTACCCGAATATTAAAGGACGAGATATCCCTTATCGCCTTGACCATCCCATTTTCCAGTATGACCTTGCCCGCTAGTCCTACACGATGTCCCCCGGCTATGGTGATATAACCGCGCTTTAATTCTTCTTCTAGCGTATATAGCGAAAATTGGCCTATAGAATTCAGTAATTGCTCTGCATCACTCGGGGTCACTTCATAAGGGAAAAAGAAAGGATTTCCCCCTACTATCACTTCTAACGGCCTGCCGACTCGAATCCTCAGCTCTTCTATTTTTTCTATCATCATCGGGGTCATCCCTTGGAGATGTGCGCATAGTTTTTTCGGTAGAAAAGAAAGTACCATTTCCATTTAGGCAATCCTCCTGTATACACCACTTTCAATAAAATGTATGCCGGGAATCATATAATGATGACAAGCTAATCAAAGAAGCATCGCCTGAATTCATCTTTGTGACTAAAAAAACATAAAAAAAAGCCCGGGATGATTAATCCCGGACTTCTTATGACTTAGGTTAACTTAGGCACGTGATACGTATGAACCTTCGTTTGTGTTAATCAATAATTTGTCGCCTTGGTTGATGAAGAATGGCACTTGAACGGAAAGGCCCGTTTCAAGTACAGCAGTTTTTGTTCCACCTGAAGATGTATCGCCTTTAATGCCTGGCTCTGTTTCAGCAACTTCAAGTTCAACTGTATTAGGAAGCTCGACGCCCAGTGTTTCCGCTTGGAAAGTCAAGATATGTACTTCCATGTTTTCCTTTAAGAATTTCAATTCGCGTTCGATACTTGATGCTGGAAGTTCGATTTGGTCGTATGTTTCGTTATCCATGAATACATGGCTGTCTCCACTTGCATAAAGATACTGCATTTTACGGTTCTCGATATGTGCTTTCGCCACTTTTTCACCGGCACGGAAAGTTTTTTCTTGGATGGAACCTGTACGAAGATTACGTAATTTAGAACGTACAAATGCCGCTCCCTTACCTGGTTTAACGTGTTGGAATTCAATAACCTGCCAAATTCCATTATCTACTTCAATGGTGACACCTGTGCGAAAATCGTTTACTGAAATCATAAATTTGTCCTCCTACATGTACATGTTTACAGAATGATTAACTCTTTTGATGAATGAGTAAGTGCTTCGTTACCACTTAATGTAACGATTGTATCATCTTCAATGCGTACTCCGCCAATGCCCGGTAGATAAATCCCTGGTTCAACGGTAACTGCCATGCCTGGTTCTAAAATGATATCAGACCTTACGGATAATGCGGGACCTTCATGGACTTCAAGACCAATTCCATGTCCCGTCGAGTGTCCAAAGTATTGTCCAAACCCTTTTTCTTCAATTAAATTGCGAGTTAGTGCATCCGCTTCCCTACCCGTCATCCCAGGTTTAATCCCAGCCATGCCGCGTAATTGAGCTTCTAAAACAATGTCATAAATATTAATAAGTTCTTCACTTGGCTTACCGACTGCTAATGTGCGGGTGATATCCGATACATATCCATTATAGTACGCACCATAATCCAATGTGATGAAGTCACCTTTTTCGATAGTCTTATCCGTTGCAACACCATGTGGAAGAGCAGATCGAACACCTGATGCGACAATGATATCGAAAGAAGATGAAGTTGCGCCTTGTTTCCTCATGAAGAATTCAAGTTCATTGGACACATCCAGCTCAGTGACGCCTGGACGAATAAAATCAAGAATATGTGTAAAGGCAGCATCAGCGATAGCAGCCGCTTCCTTTAATATCTTAATCTCTGAAGAAGTCTTTATCAAGCGTAAATTCTCAATTACTCCCGACAACGGCAAAAGTTGAGCTTTGATAGCCTTTTCATAAGCCTTATATGTGGCAAATGTCATATGGTCTTGTTCAAAGCCCAATTTGGTAATTTTCATCTCTTCAACTTGTTTCCCGACTTCTTCAAGGAGTGTTCCTTTATGTTGAACGATTTCAAAACCCTTAGCCTGGGTCCCGGCCTGTTCTACATATCGGAAGTCAGTGATGAACTTAGCCTCTTTCTGTGAAACCAGCACGACACCGGTACTTCCCGTGAAGTTAGTCATAAACCGGCGGTTATATGTACTTGTAATTAATAACCCATCAACGTTCACTTTTTCCATTGATTCGCGCAACCGTTCCAGTTTATTCATTTAATTCTCCCCCTTGCAATTTTCGTAATGGCCTGTAATGCCAATTCATATCCATGTATTCCCAATCCGACAATCTGTCCAGCTGATACCGGGGCAGTAACCGATTCGTGACGGAAACTCTCACGGGCATGTATATTCGAAATATGCACCTCAATAACCGGAACATCAATACCGGCAATCGCATCACGAATCGCATAGCTGTAATGCGTGAATGCTCCTGGATTAATGATGACCCCATCGAATCCATGATCTTCTGACCAATGTAGTTTATCGATGATCGCACCTTCATGATTAGATTGAAAACAGCTCAAGTCCACATCTAACCCTTCTGCTTGCTCATTCAATTGGGCTTCCACATCTTCTAGGGTAGAGGAGCCATAATGAACCGGTTCCCGTTTACCTAATCGATTAAGGTTCGGACCATTAATTAATAAAATTTTTATCATCTTTCCAACACCTGCTCATGGTTAAATAATGCTTTCCATGAATATTCTATCATAATTACAAATTGTCTTACTACTTTTTTACAAACGGCCCGATCAGCTTCCCGATTGATTTTCAGCGATTTCTTTTTGACGCAGATATTCCTGATGGTCATAGGATATAGAATATCCTACAAAAAGACCGTATAATATAAAAATGCAAACACTGGTTATGATGGAATTGGATGACATCTTCGAAACAGCGGGCAAATCTGAAAACATTGGCTTGAAAACAAAAACCAGTAATGCCCAACAAATCACACCATAAATCAGACCAGCAAAAATGCTTTTAATTTTTTTTAAAAGCCCATAATATATGAAAGCAACACCAATGGAGAGGATTCCGAACACTAGCAAAGTCATCATCGTTCCCTGCCAACGGTCAATCCAGGACATATCCGACCAGGAAGTTAAGATGAATTTCGGACTAAACTCCATAAACTTAAAATAATGTGCCGCCACTCCGGCTAAACTAGCAAAGATTCCCCCAAAAATACCAATGGCAAATACATTGGCAAGCAACAAACTTTTATTCTCTTGCTGATGATTACCTGTTTCATTTGTAGACACCTTAAACACCTCCGATATATAGTATGTCCTTTCTTAAATAGGAATATTTTCTTTTTTGGGCCTTCGAGGGTAGATTTACTAGAGGTTTTTGTTATTATTCTGTATGATTAACTCATAAATAATGTACTTTTCTCAAAGGATAATATCCATTCAATGTTGAAGTTTATATGTATAAGAATGTTTCTTCCTGAGATGGTTCATTTATGTTCGTGTTTAGGAATAAGTTCCCCGCTCATCATCAATAGATTGATGAAAGGTCGATTTATAAAAACCTGAACATATTTTGGCTATACATGTTAGCATTCATGAGAGAGCTACGTGAAAAACTATTTAGGTTGGTGTAGAAATGTCTGAGGTTCAAAAACCCGTTTATGGAGGGCAGGCTGTCGTGGAAGGCGTCATGTTTGGCGGCAAGCATCACACAGTCACCGCTGTCCGTCGCAAGGATTCAACGATCGTGTATTACCATTTACCACGAGAATCAAAGCCTGTGATGAATCGGCTAAAAAAAATCCCATTTGTACGGGGAATCGTTGCCCTTATACAATCAAGTGCAAATGGCTCTAAACATCTTAATTTTTCCACAGAACAGTATGAAGAGGAAGCTGAAGGAACCAAAGTAGAAAAGAAAAAAGAAGTCAAGGAGTCTTCAAGGTTTAGTGTATGGTTAAGTGTGGCTGTTATCGGTGTTCTATCATTCCTATTCGGGAAATTGCTGTTCACCCTCGTTCCCGTTTTCCTTGCAGAATTGACAAGACCCATTTTCTCTAGTCACCTGGCCCAGATCCTAGTGGAAAGTTTATTTAAATTGATACTACTGCTCGTATATATTTACGTAGTATCCATGACCCCATTAATCAAGCGCGTGTTCCAATATCATGGGGCAGAGCATAAAGTGATTAATTGCTTTGAAAGTGGCAAAGAATTGAATGTGGCCAATGTCCAGGCAAGTTCAAGGCTTCATTACCGTTGCGGCAGTAGCTTTATTCTATTTACTGTCATTGTCGGCATGTTTGTGTACCTTCTCGTCCCGACCGATCCTCTTTGGCTCCGTGTCGTGGATCGCGTTTTACTTATCCCTGTCGTCCTAGGCATAGCTTTTGAGGTATTGCAGTTGACGAATAAAGTGAGAGATATTCCTGTTCTTCGTTACCTTGGATATCCTGGTCTTTGGCTTCAATTGTTAACCACAAAATCCCCTTCAGACGATCAGGTCGAGGTTGCACTCGCTTCCTTCAATGAGCTCTTAAAGATGGAAAAAAGTACGGAGGAAGGTTTAGACTCGGATGTTATTGTGTAAAACACTTATAACTGACTTTCGGAATAATATGATAAGTATTACTCCCTCTTTACTTTTTGGGAATATTTTGAATGGATAATGTTTAAAATAAGCTAAAAATGCTTATGATGCTCTTAAGGAGGTGTCTTTGTTGAAACGTTTCATATCTATTTTGATATACGGAATCATCGCCCTCGGAGTCTTCGGACTGATAAGCAGAATGGTTACTGACCCAATCGGACTCCTAAAGAATATTCTGATTATTGCCGCGGTCGCTGGGATTATTTATATGATCTACACCGGATTAACAAAGAGTAAGCCAGTGAAAAAAGAGCAACAGGCATTTCGTAAGGCTGCACGTCAGTCGAAAAAGCGGCTAAAGAGCAAAACTTCGAAAAAGGATAATGTGGCTAGCTTTTCGGCAGCGAAAACGTCCAAGAAAGGTTTAGCACGTAAGAAAACGGAGAGTCACTTGACGGTCATTGAAGGAAAAAAAAATAAAAAGAAAAATCGGGCCTCATTTTAGGAGCCCGATTTTTTTCTTTTTAATAGGTCCATCGTTTTAAAAACTCCCTTGTGTAAATTCGTCCACGTTCTATTAATTCCCCCTTCATCTCATCATTCATATTGAAATCCATCGCGGAAATACCCTTCATCGGAATAAACACGATGTTGTTAACATGTTTTTTGGATATATAACGTGCATCGTGAGCATCCTTCATCGTTTTGAACAGGGCCGAGAATAACTCCACTGCGTTTCCTACCTCATGTGGCTTCCATATTTCATCCGCACTCAATCGCAAACCGATGACGGGTCGTTCCTTTCGTACATGTTCAGAATTGAATAACCACATGGGGAAGTTGCTCAATACTCCTCCATCAACGAATAGGGCCGTACTTTTCCCTACATTCAGCTTGACTGGTTCAAAAAAATAGGGAATGCTGCAGCTCATCCTTACCGCTTTAGCCACTGAAAAAGTATGAGGGTCAATCCCATAGTTCTTCAAATCATCAGGTAGGACGACCAACTTCCCATTTGTGATATCCGAAGCGATTATGCGAAGAGATTGAGGGGGAAGATCTTTGAAGGTAACCACATTTCTGATAGCCAGTTTTTGAGCTACCCATTTTTCTAATGCCTCCCCCTTGTATAATCCCAATTTCCAATAAACTAAAAGCCATTTTGCAAAAGGAATCGGTATAAGACCGTGTCTCCTATCCAATAAACCAGATAGGTTTATATCAATAAAGAGTTTCTCCATTTCTTCCCCTGTATACCCAGCTGCTATGAAGGCAGCTATAATAGAACCCGCACTTGTTCCTGCAGTTCTATGAAATGTAAATCCACGTTCCTCCAACTCTTGGAATCCACCCAATAATCCATAGCCTTTTATCCCGCCTCCGGAAAATACGCCGTCAATGATCATAGCTGCCCTCCCCACCCGGTCTATTCATTTTTAAGCAGGAGCAGGGCTTATTATGACTGTTTTGGCGAAACTTTTCTCTTTAAGTAAAGTACTGAACTACAGCTTTCGGGAAAAACTCCTCTATATACTCTCTTATTGTCGTTTCCAACTCTTTTGCTTCTTCATTTTGATAAACGTATTTACCGATTCCATAACGGCCCCATTTATATTTCCGTTTGGTTTCATCCAGTTCCAACTTTGTTTTGGGATAATTTTTTTGAATCACTCTTTTAGCAGGCCCCGTAAAGCGGTGTTGTATTAATTCAAACGTTAAATCCGGTATGTCGACTCCTTTTAAGCCCTCGCTCAATCGTTGGAAGAGTTCATAATACCCTCCCTGCCAATCTTCATGCCTATAAATGGGAGCGACGATGAATCCTAATGGGTAGCCCGCACCCGCCACTTTTCGTGCTGCCTCTATCCTCTCGTCAAAGCTTGAGGTACCAGGTTCAAAATTCTTGATCACATACCTTGAATTGATGCTGAACCTGAATCTTGTCTTACCATTATGCTTTGCATCCAAGAGATGATCGACATGATGAAATTTGGTTACAAACCGAAGCACACCATATTCACTTTTGCCAAAGTATTCGATAGCCCGTTTTAATGAATGTGTCAAATGGTCAATGCCGACGATGTCAGATGTACAAGCGGCCTCGAAACGGGTAATTTCCGGTTTTCTTTCGTTCATGTAGTTTTCTGCAGCCTCAAAAATCTCATCCAGATTAACATAGGTCCTTATATATGGTTTGGTACCAAGCGTTGTCTGTAAATAGCAATAATGACAGTGCCCCATACAGCCTGTGGCCAAAGGAATGGCATACTCGGCCGAAGGTTTAGAGGTATCGAATTTCAATGTCTTTCTGATACCTACAACCAGTGTGGATTTAGCTACACGATACTTTTGAAAATCATTATCTCCGGGTAAGTCCCGAATTTGATTATGAGAGGTCGTTTCACGGATTTCGATACCCATGTCCTCAAACTTCTTTTTCAGTTCTCTTCCTAAGGGGTATTCAAGGGCCCGTGGTTCGATATAAACAAGCTGTGGGATAAAGGGTTTCATATCCATCTCCATTCATTGACCGATCCGGTCATAGTTTTAGTTAAACTAGACAACCTATATATAAGGATAGCTTTTGCCACTTCTAAAATCCTCATGATGGTTTTTATTCTGTAAATAATGGAAAGGAGATGCAATATGTCAAAGAAGCAAAATGCATTCCGAAAAGTAACCGAAAATAAAGAAATGACTGTCACAGTTAATGAAAATCCAACTTCACAGCGTATCCCTGGAGACTCTGTCGACAAGTACTCCATTTTAAGAAGTGCAAATCTTGAGCTGGCCGAAAAAGAAATCGGCCAACAAATGGAAAACAACTGACAGATACAACAAAGAGAAAGGGGCTGTCCCAAAAGTCAGGAAAATGACTTTTAGGGCAATCCCCCTTTTTTTATGAAATTTATACACAAAAAAATCGCCCTTTTTAGTAAAATGAAGTTACCAGACAACATTTACGAAAGGACGATTTTTTATGAGCAATCCAAAGATCACTACAGAAAATTATAACATGGAACAAACTAAACTACCACTCACCATTCAAGAGGAAACTACCGTTCCCCAAAAACGAAATTCCACACCTACTTTTATTCCCTATGATAACCAACAAACCACTGTGATTTTTGACATTCAGGATCTCATTCCGTCTCACCACGTGGCGCGTGTGATTGATCAAATGATTGAATCAGTAGAAGATAAAGTCTTTTTCGAGCACTATAATGGTGGCGGACGTAGCTCTTACCATCCCAAAATGATGACGAAAGTCATTTTGTATGCCTATTCTCAAAAAGTCTATTCTTGTCGTGAAATCGCCAAACTGGTTGAAGAAAATATCCCAACCATGTGGCTGGCTGCCTTGCAGAAACCGGATTATCGAACGATTAATCGATTTCGCACACAACAAATGGAAAAGCTCCTTCCGAAGCTGTTTGAAGAAATGATCCATCAACTAATAGAAGAAAAGCACATCACAATGGAGAACTACTTTCTAGACGGAACAAAGATTGAAGCAAGCGCAAACAAGTATTCATTTGTGTGGAAAAAGGCGACGACCAAATTTGAGGCGAAGCTACAAGAAAAAATCGAAGAAGCCTACCAACAGATTCAGACCATTACAGATAAAGAAGGTCATGAACTGTCAGCTCAAGACGAAACCTCCTCTTTAACGGCAGAGGAAAAACTAACTCAAATAGAAAAGGCGTTAGTGAAAAAAGTGGAAAAAGAAACGACTGGTATCCAACTTGAAGAAGATGTCCAGGTACGAAAAGAAAAACGACGGGAACTCAGTCCGGTTAAGAAACTATTGAAATTAGTACGCGAAGACTTAGGTCCACGATTAGTGAAATATAAACAACAAAACGCTCTATTTGGGGATCGAAATAGTTATTCTAAAACCGATACGGATGCGACATTTATGCGAATGAAAGATGATCATATGAATAACGGACAACTAAAACCTGGTTATAATATTCAAATGGCAACGGAAAATCAATTCATTCTTTTTTATACGATACATCAACGCCCAACTGATACACGGTGTTTTAAGCCGCACATAGAAGCACTGAAGAATACATCACTACCATTCCCGAAAAACGTCATCGCAGATGCCGGCTATGGCAGTGAAGAAAACTACCTCTACTCTTTGGAGGAAGAATTTGAAGCTTTGATTCCTTACAATACTTTTTTAACGGAACAAAAACGGAGCTATAAAAAAGATATTCGTCATGCGAGTAACTGGGCATATGATGAACAAAAGGATGAATACACCTGTCCAAATAACCGTAAGGTTTTATTTAAGCGTTACTCGACCCGTACGGATAAAAATGGATTCACACGTGACTTTAAAATTTATGAATGTGAGGATTGTACGGATTGCCCATTAAAATCGCAATGTACAAAGGCGGCAGGAAATCGCCAAGTGCATGTTAATCCAGTTTATGAAGAACTAAAAGCGAAAGCAAAAGTGAACCTTTGGTCTGAATCGAATGCACAAATTTACGCTCGACGAAAAATCGAGGTAGAGAGTGTTTTTGGTCATATCAAAGGCAATAGGTCGTTCCGTCGCTTTTCGCTTCGGGGCTTAGCGAAAGTCCAAACGGAGTTTGGCATCGTAGCCATGGCGCATAATTTACTGAAGATAGCTGGATTGCGTCAGCTACTTTCAGTAAATTATTATAAAAATAGAAAAACAGGTGAAGAAAAACGAATCGTTTTTCTCCACCTGTTTTATTTTAGGGACTTATTAGACAGCCCCTTTCTTGTCGTCCGGTTTCAATGTTTTTTTATTAATGATTTTAAAGACGAGGAATAGCAAGATGAGACCAATCACGGCGGAAATAATATAACTCATGTTTAAATGATTTTTCATTAACACAGACATGAGCGGTGGTCCTGCCGCGACACCGATAAACCTGGCCGCGCTATAAAAAGACGAGATGGTTCCTCGTTGTTCCTTTTCGATATTCTCAGTGATGAGCGCATCCAATGTTGGAAGTAGCGCCCCAATGGCAATCCCCAATATACTCACTAGAATGAGCATGATCACGAGTTTGTCCTTTGTATATCCTACAAATGCCACGCTTGCCGACATCAGTATTAAACTGACCAAAATGATCTTTCTCATTAAAGGAATGCTTCCTTTGATTTTCCTCCCCGCTATATAAGAGGAGATACACAGGAATAATAAAGGGATAGCCAATATAAAGCCTTTTTTCACTCCTTTTAGATGATGCAATTTCTCCAGATTATCCGATAAGAAAAATAGCACCGCAAAAAGAATGAGCATGACGAAAACACCCAATATGAAGACTACGAACAGCCATTTTCCTTCTTTCTTAAAGGTAGCCTTCGTTTTTTTTAAGAATTCCTTGAACTTAAGGGGCTCATCTTCACTTTTTGGAACCTTGATGCAAAAGAATACGAAAATGATTGAGATCAGGCTAAAAAAGGAAATGGAAAAGAACGGAAGGAACCAAAGGACAGCTGCAAACAAAGATCCTAAAATTGGACTTAAAACTTTGCCGAACGTATTTGACGTTTCGATGATGCCAAGCGTCGAGCTGGTCTTTTCATCGTCATCCTTATAAAGGTCCCCCACTAACGGAAGAATAATCGGTGACGCCCCAGATGCTCCAATCCCTTGAAGGATCCGCCCAATGATTATCCAGGTATATGGACTGTCCATTTTCCAGGATGCGAACCCTGCAATCAATCCTCCAATTAAAGCTAATATTAGACTCGGTAGTATGACTTTTTTTCTTCCTATGCGATCAGATAAGTAACCCGCCACGGGGATAAGAAAGATGGACGCGACCGAATAACTGGTGATTATCATACTCGATTGAAATGAAGTGATATTTACTTTCTCTTCAAAAACCGGTAGTACGGGTATAAGCATTGAATTCCCCAGGGTCATAACGAGAGGAATCGAAGCCATGCTTACAATACACCACACGCTAACCTTACTATTACCTTTCTGGTTTTCCATTCAAACACCTCATTAATGTTGATAATGAATAGTCTAACCATAAAACTGAAAATACTTCATAAAGACATTTTCCAAAAAAAAGGGTTGGGACGTACTAATAGGGAATAACTCAAAAAGTCGTCGAGGAAAGCTCCTTAGCTTACCTCGACGACTCTTTGTAGCTTTTTAATAAGTTTAAGTATGACATATAAAGTAATCAGCATGATGGGATTCTATATTTTTCGTTAGTAAAAGTTCCTTGTAGACAAACAAGTTGATGATAGTCTAATTAGACTATATAATGATGAAAGTCTAATTAGGCTATATCAGTTATCCAAAGGCGTGAAAATTAAATGACAAAATCTTTTTTAATGTTAGGTCAGTCAAATATGGCAGGACGTGGATTCTTGCATGAAGTAGATCCTATCTATAATGAAAAAATAAAAATGCTACGCAATGGTCAATGGCAAATGATGACCGAACCGATTAATTACGATCGTCCTGTTGCTGGTGTAAGTCTCGCAGCATCTTTTGCAGAGGAATGGTCGAAAGTCAATCCTGATGATGAAATTGGCTTAATTCCTTGTGCGGAAGGCGGCAGTTCTTTAAATGATTGGCATCCAGAAGGTACCCTTTTTAAACATGCTTTATCTGAAGCTCGATTTGCGCTTGAGTCTAGTGAAATCTGCGGTATTCTTTGGCACCAAGGCGAAAGTGATAGCAACCATGGTCTTCATGAAACATATTATGAGAAATTTGTCCTGATTATTGATACTTTAAGAAAAGAATTAGAACTTGAAGATGTCCCTTTAATCATTGGTGGACTTGGTGACTTTTTAGGGAAAATAGGTTTTGGAAAATACGCAACAGAGTCTCAACAAGTTAATGAACAGTTACTCCGATTTGCTCATACTCAGCAAAACTGTTACTTTGTAACGGCAGAAGGCTTAACAGCCAATCCGGACGGTATTCATTTGGACGCTGTTTCGCAACGAAAATTTGGTTATCGCTACTACGAGGCATTTTCGAAAAAGTGCGATGTCCTAACACCTCTTTCGAATGAAGAACAATCATTAAAAACCAATACTGACTATTCAAAAACAGAACAAATTTATATTCATAGTATGAATATGGCTTTAAGCAAAATCACATACGCTGAATTTGAAGCAAAAATGATGAAGGTGATGCAATCATAATCCCCTTGCTTATACTTGGCCTGCTGATCCAAAATCCTGGAGCGCATGGCTACGAACTACTAACTTTAATGGAAAAACGACATTATAAGTATATCGTTAACTTTACGAAGGGTTCATTTTATTACAACTTACAACAACTTGAGGAAAAAGGCTTGATTGAACAAGTTCATCAAACAATTTTAAGCAATGGGCGCGAAATCCACCGTTTTACTATCACAAATTCAGGAATGGAAGAATTCGAAAAATTAATGGTGAAGTTTGGAACTAAATCCGAATATGTCAACTTACAATGCTATGTGGCGTTACTCTTTGCAGATGATTTCGATAAATATAAATTATTAAAATTAATTCAAGCACAAATTGACCAGACTGAAGCTCGAATTGCTCTCCTCGATGATTATCTAGCCATCACAAAAGAATTTCCTGGTAAAATCGATTATTTTCGCCGCATGAACGAAAATTCTCGTTCTCATCATCAAGTGAACTTAAAATGGTTTAAAGAATTGAAAGAAGAAATAGAAGAGCCCAATGCATAAATATAATATCCCCTATCAATATTACTTAGTAAAATTGATAGGGGATATTTATTTAAGGAATCCATAAAAAGGTTTTCAATAATAGAACATTCCTCTACTTGAAATCACACTGAAATCCTCTAGACATTAAAAAACAGCCCTTTGGACTATCTTAATCCAAAGGGCTGTTTTTTTTGAACGATACATCTTTTCATTACTGGTTTAAAGCCCGCACTTCAATTGGGCACCACAATTCGTACAAGTATTGCATCCGCCCATTTCCTGGACTTCACCCTTACGGCAAACTGGACACGTGTTACCCACTTCCGAACCTATCGTTACATTAGTCGAACGCAGTTCATTGATGGTATCAACCAGAACGACTTTTTTCTTTTCTTCCACATCTGTTAAGCCATCCATTTCAAGCTGCTGTTCCATTTGGTTTTCTTCAGCTTTTAATGTAAGAACCTGGCTGTCACGGCTTCCGTCTACATAAACCGTTCCACCTTTTGCGCCGCCTTTATATAAGCGCTCGTACACTTTTTGGACCTGCTCGACGGTATACCCTTTTGGGGCGTTAACCGTTTTACTGATCGAGCTATCAATCCAACGTTGAATGATGCATTGAACATCCGCATGGGCTTCAGGAGCCAATTCCATCGCCGAAATAAACCATTCAGGAAGGTTATCAGGATCGGCTTCAGGATGACGATCCAAGTATTCCTGAACGATGTCCGCTTTGACTTCAATGAATTTCCCTAAACGTCCGCTACGGAAATATGTGAACGAGAAGTATGGTTCAAGACCTGTCGAAACGCCGACCATCGTACCTGTGCTGCCCGTAGGAGCCACGGTCAATAAATGGGAGTTCCGGATACCGTGCTCGGCAATGCTTGTACGAATATCCTCAGGCATCTTCTTCATGAATCCAGTATTCGTGAAGCGCGTTCTAAGCTCATTCGTTTCTTCATCCGACGTTCCCTTCAGGAACGGGAAGCTGCCTTTTTCTTTTGCAAGTTCAACCGAAGCCCTGTAAGCAGACGTAGCAATCGTTTCAAACACTTTGTCCACCAGGATTTTTCCTTCTTCTGATCCATACTCGGTTTCACAATAAATTAGCAAATCATGCAGTCCCATGACACCTAATCCAACCCGTCTCTCGCCGAGTGCTTGTTTTTTGTTTTCCTCTAGGAAATAAGGGGTTGCATCAATGACGTTATCTTGCATCCGCACGCCCACTTCAACTGTTTTCTTAAGTTTTTCGAAGTTAACGGTCTTATTATCTTTATCCGCCATCTCAGCTAAATTGACCGCTGCCAGGTTACACACTGAAAATGGAGCCAATGGCTGTTCACCACATGGATTCGTAGCAACGACTTGCTGTCCATAAGCTTTTGCATTCGTCATCTCATTGGCATTATCAATAAAGAATATTCCCGGTTCTGCTGAGTACGTCGCACAAATGTTAATCAGGTTCCAAAGCTCCTTAGCACGGATCTTACGGTAAACCCGGACTTTATGGCCCATTTTTTCCCACTCGCGTACGTCTCCTACATTGTGCCACTCATCATTATAAATCGCCATTTCTTCCGCGTCGTAGCTTTCGACATCAGGGAAGCGCAACTCATACTCCGTATCTTTTTCGACGGCTTCCATGAACTCTTTGGTTAAGCAGATTGAGATATTGGCACCAGTCAAAAAGTCCGGATTGTGGACGCTATACGTTCCGCCTACGCGAACTTTTTCTTCAGCATCCCTAATGATTTTTTCACTGAATCCACCTAGACCCGGAATCTCTTTATAATTAATGATTCCTTGGTACATCGCCGTTTCTTGTTCGGTATGCGGTGTGAACTTCAATTTATCCGATGCATATTTCTTTATGGTTTCATCTTTTGTGTTCTCCATTAGGTAACGAAGAATCCTCGGGTTTTGCATTTTTGAAATAATGAACTCCGCAATATCTGGATGCCAATCAGTAAGCATGATCATTTGGGCACCGCGTCTACTTCCACCCTGTTCAACCAAATGAGTCAATTTCGCTATATCATCAAGCCATGAAACAGAACCTGAAGACTTGCCATTGACCCCTTTCGCAAGGGTGTTTCTTGGACGGAGCGTGGAGCCATTCGTACCGACTCCACCACCACGGCTCATGATCTCCATGACTTGCTTTCTATGCTCGGAAATCCCTTCGCGTGAATCTGGTACAAACGGCATGACATAACAATTAAAGTAAGTTACATCCGTGTTAGAACCAGCGCCATATAATACCCGGCCGGCCGGCACGAAATTAAGGTCCTTTAATTCTTCATAAAATTTATTGAACCATTCCGTTCTTTTTTCTTCAGTCGTTTCCACTGAAGCCAAACCAGTTGCATTACGCTTGGCAATTTGCTCGTAATATATTTCAAGCGGCTTTTCGATGATATCAAGCGGCCGATTAATGATTCCTGTTTCCACTTCTTCCGGATTATCCAGCACTCCGCGGAACTCTTCATCCACTAAAACCTTTGCCTTTTTCGATTCCCAATCTATTTCAACGATATGGCCAAGACCACGTGCAGGAAATTTCGGATCTTCTTTAATTGTCAATACTACAAAATCGCCAGCAGAGAGTGTGATTTTTTCAGTATCCTTAAAAGAATAACGGTCAAGCATAACTAGACGGGACACGCCCTTATGCATCATTTTCATATCAGCCGTTACAGGATGAACTTGGGGAAATAAAGATATATCTTTATTCAACCTTTCTAGATCAACCTTTAAAGCTTCTTTAATTACAACCGACATAATTCCCTCTCCTTTACATGTTTCAGATCCGTTCTTGTTGCAAAAATCAATATGTAACCTACATGTCCGTTTCGCTTAACAAGTTACACTAAATTTATCATAGCGAAACACAAAATTCAACATGTAGTGTTTAAGTATTTATTTTAACCACTATATATTGTGTTGTGGTTGATTGTCTTTTAATTTTGTCAAACGGTGAATCAATTAATTGAGTTAGTAAAAGGGAGGAAAATGTCGATTTATAATAAAAATTAGACAGATTTCAATGAATTTGAACATTGCATTTTGCCCGCCTCTTTCAAAGCACTGACGTTACAAGGAATACATGCTTGTTCACACAAATCTGAAAAAACTTATTTATTCCCGACTCTCGCTTCCCCTCTTTTTCTACCTCAAAAAATTCCAGTCATCACTTTCATATTTATTTTTGGCGATGTCCTTCACTTCCTGTAATTGCTTTTCACTCAGCACATATGGTTTCAAATCAATCGACAGACCCTCAGAAAAACCGTTTTCAAAGGCTACCTTCGCCTCGGAAATAGTTATTTTTCTACCAGCAATGTCATTGATGGCCACTGCTTTGTTTCTCAGATTGTTTTTCATCTTCTCTTTTACTTTATCATCGGAGAACTTGAATACACTAAATAGCTTCTCCTCATCAAGTTCAAGCAGGATGGCTCCATGCTGAAGGATAACACCTTTTTGTCTCGTTTGTGCGCTGCCCGCAACTTTCCTTCCCTCAACCACCAGTTCATACCAGCTTGGCGCATCAAAGCAAACTGAGGACTTTGGAGATTTCAGCATCTCTTTATCCTGTTCAGTTTCAGGCACAGAGAAATAGGCATCCAGTCCGAGGTTTCTGAACCCCTTCAATATTCCTTCAGAAATCACCCGATATGCTTCGGTCACTGTATTCGGCATTCCCGGATAAGACTCTGGGACAATGACGCTATAGGTGAGTTCATGTTCATGCAAAACAGCCCGACCGCCTGTAGGCCTACGGACAAAACCTAAGCCTTGCCTTTCAACTTCCGCCAAATCGATTTCGGTCTCAGCCCTTTGAAAATACCCGATGGATAATGTAGCCGGGTTCCACCCGTAAAACCGGATCATGGGAGGGATTTCCCCATTACTCTGCCAATTCAAAAGTGCTTCGTCCATTGCCATATTATAAGCAGGTGAACAATCGCCTGAATCAATGAATCCCCATTTTTCTTTCGTCACGATTACCCCTCTTTTCACGTAGGCTTATTAAACCCTCTAAAAAAACTCACAAGTAGTAGTTTACCAGAGTTTAGCAACGTAAAAAAGAAAGTAAGCTATTCCACCAAATATTTATAAAATTTTTTTTGATTATTGGAGAAACCAATTATATAATAGACATTGTCTGTATTCGTTTAGGTAGAAGGGAGTTTTTATGGTTGGATATCTTATATACACTGATTATCATCATAGTAGCCATCGTTGCATATTCACTATTTAATTGGTTCCGTCAACGTAAAATCGTTAAAACCTTAACACAGGAAGAATTTATCGCTAATTACAGAAAAGTTCAATTAATTGACGTACGGGAACCTAATGATTTTGATAATGGACATATCTTAGGGGCAAGAAATATCCCTATGACACAAATGAAGACCCGCTTAGTGGAAATTAGGCAGGACAAGCCTGTATACTTGTATGCTCAAAGTGAAATCATTAGCGGAAGAGCGGCAGCCATGCTATATAAAAAAGGCTACAGGGAACTTTTTCACTTAAAAGGCGGTTTCAAAATGTGGACAGGGAAGATCAAGGCGAAGAAATAAGGCCAATTGCCTAAACCTTACATCTTATCCGGTTTTGAAACATATCATACTGTTCAATAGGGAACTCATGCTTAACAGGCCAAGCATGTTATTTCCCGAGATACATATGAATTTTACCAAATAAAAAACCCCCCGCCATCTGGCAGGGGTTTTTTCAGCATCATGCTTGATAACGAAGAATTGGTTTTCTAGCGGCCAATGTTTCATCCAGGCGTTTAATAACCGTGGTATGGGGAGCCTCCTGAACGATTTCAGGGGTTTCTTCGGCTTCCTTGGCTATTTGTATCATTGCATCTATGAAAGCGTCCAGTGTTTCTTTTGACTCCGTTTCCGTCGGTTCGATCATCATTCCTTCTTCTACATTTAACGGAAAATATATGGTTGGTGGATGATACCCAAAATCAAGTAGTCTTTTCGCAATATCTAATGTACGGACTCCCAACTGCTTTTGCCTCCGACCACTCAATACAAATTCATGCTTACAATGGCGATTATATGGCAAATCGAAAAATGGTTCCAAACGTCGCATCATATAATTTGCATTGATGACGGCATTCTCCGTAACGGCCTTAAGTCCATCCGGTCCCATTGACCTTATGTACGTATAAGCCCTTACATTGATGCCGAAGTTCCCATAATAGGGCTTGACCCTTCCAATGGATTGTGGACGGTCATAATCAAGGACAAACTGATCGCCCTCTTTTGTCACGATCGGTTTAGGCAAATAGGGAATTAAATCCGACTTCACCCCAACCGGACCTGAACCAGGTCCTCCTCCGCCATGGGGTCCAGTGAATGTTTTATGGAGATTTAAATGAACAACGTCAAAACCCATATCTCCTGGACGCACTTTGGAAAGAACAGCATTCAGGTTAGCCCCGTCATAATAAAGCTTTCCACCGGCGTCATGGACAAGCTGTGCCATCTCCAGGATATCCTCTTCGAATAAGCCTAATGTATTTGGATTCGTAAGCATTAATGCTGCTGTATCTGGTCCTACCACTCGCTTCAAGTCTTCAAGGTCCACGAGCCCGAATTCATTGGATTTTACCGTAATCGTCTCTAGTCCGGCAACTGTTGCCGAAGCCGGGTTCGTTCCATGGGCCGAATCGGGGACGATGACTTTCGTACGGTTTACATCTCCATTCGCTTCATGGAAAGCCCTGATCATCATGAGCCCAGTCCATTCACCATGCGCCCCGGCAGCAGGCTGCAAGGTCACTTGATCCATTCCTGTAATTTCCGTCAAATGTTCCTGAAGATCAAATAACAACTCTAGAGCACCTTGGACGGTTTCTGGGTCCTGGTATGGATGGATATGGGCAAAACCATTGTACCTGGCGACATTTTCATTAATTTTCGGATTATATTTCATCGTACAGGAGCCGAGTGGATAAAACCCAGAGTCCACTCCATGGTTCCGTTTGGATAAAGCCGTATAATGACGCATGATATCAAGCTCGGAAACTTCCGGAAGCTCGGCTTCCTCCGTACGTATATATTCCACAGGCAGGATTTCTTCTAGTGGAATATCCGCTACATCCATTTCAGGAAGGCTATACCCGATTCGACCGGCTGTACTGATTTCAAAAATGAGTGATTGATCTTGATTATTCATAGTTGATCCCCCAGTTCCTGCGCAAATGCATCGATTTCTTCTTTTGTTCTTAGTTCCGTTACAGCCACTAGCATATGATTTTTCAACTCGGGATAAACGGAGCCCAGGTCAAAACCACCAATCATTTCTTTTTCAAAGAGCCTCTTATTGATATCTTTGTAGGGAAGAGGCAACTTAATGACAAATTCATTAAACGAAGGTCCTTCAAAGACCACTTCAATTCCTTGTGCTTGGAGCGTCTTTTTTGCGTAATGGGCTTTTTGAATATTCTGGACGGCCATTTCTCTGACGCCTTTTTTCCCTAGAGCAGTCATGGCTACAGAGGCTGCCAATGCGTTCAATGCCTGATTGGAACAAATATTGGATGTAGCTTTGTCACGGCGTATATGTTGCTCACGTGCTTGGAGCGTCAATACGAAGCCCCGTTTTCCATCCTCATCCACTGTCTGACCGACTAAACGGCCCGGGACTTTCCGTAGCAGTTTTTTCGTGACCGCGAAATATCCGCAATGAGGTCCGCCGAATGCGGCAGGAATGCCGAATGGCTGAGCATCACCTGTCACGATATCGGCACCGAGTTTTCCCGGCGGAGTCAATGCACCAAGTGCAAGCGGATTACTCGATACGATAAACATCGATTTCTCGTTATGTATGATTGCTTCCATTTCCTTCAACGGTTCGATGCGTCCAAAGAAGTTGGGGTACTGTACGATGACACCTGCAATATCATCCGAAGCCAGGTCTTTTAAAGCAGCAATATCTGTGACTCCGTCTTTATGAGGAATCTCGATGACCTCCACCCGTTGACCCTTTGCGTAGGTTTTCACCACTTCCCTTGATTCAGGATGGACAGTAGATGATAATAGAATCTTTTTCCGGCGCGTTTGTCCGGCGGCAAGCATGGCCGCTTCGGCTAAGGCTGTTCCACCGTCATACATCGAGGAATTCGCCACCTCCATACCCGTCAATTCACATATCATCGTTTGATATTCAAAGATGGCCTGAAGCTCTCCTTGAGAAATTTCCGGTTGATAGGGAGTGTAGGCTGTATAAAACTCCGAACGGGATAGGACGTGATCGACGATGACAGGCGAATAATGATCATACACGCCAGCCCCAAGGAAAGATGCATAGTTTTTCAAATCCGCATTTTTGGAAGCCAGTTTCGATAGTTCCTTCATTAAGGCTGGCTCTGATTTTGCTGGTTTTATGTCATATTCACCTTGAAATCGGACATTTTCTGGTATATCGCTGAAGAGATCATCGACGGTTGTGACCCCTATAACTTCCAACATTTCTTTTTTATCCTGCTCTGTCATCGGTAAGTAACGATGTTTCATCTTATGGACCATTCCCTTCTATTTTCGTGTATTTTTATAAAAAGGTGTTTGGATAACAATGGCTTTCAGTCTCTTAGAACGGATTTCCACTTCTACTTCCGTGGATAGACTTGAGTGATTCTTATCGATAAGGACCAATCCTACATTTTTATTCAATGTTGGTGACTGAGTCCCTGTCGTCACTTCGCCAATGAGTTTCTCCCCGTTATATACTTTATAGCCATACCGAGGTATGCCTCTGTCAATCATTTCGATGCCAACAAGCTTACGTGGTGCCCCTTTTTCCTTTTGTTCGGCAAGCACGGCTTTCCCAAAAAAGTCTGACGCCTTATCCGGTTTAACCGCAAAACCAATCCCCGCTTCGATTGGGGTGATATCCGGCGAAAGCTCTTGACCATAAAGCGGTAGTTTTGCTTCGAACCGAAGGGTATCACGGGCCCCCAGTCCAATCGGTTGTATCCCATCATCTTTACCAGCTTCCAAAATTTTTCTCCAGAGGGCTGGACCATCCTCACTTCGGCAATATATCTCGAAACCATCTTCCCCCGTATACCCTGTACGTGAAACCATCGTGGATATATTATGAATGTGGACGTCTTCTTTAAATTTAAAAAAGCCAATTGTGCTTAAATCAGTTTGGTCGGTAATCTTCTGCAATACTTTCTCCGCTCGAGGACCCTGCAGAGCAAGTTGCGCATAATCGTTTGAAACATTATTGATGCTGACACCTTCCATACCATTCGCCTGAAGCCAATTGAAGTCTTTCTCGATGTTGGCTGCATTGACCACAAGCAGATAATCCTCTTCCGCTTTTTGGTAAACGATAAGATCGTCCACGGTCCCCCCATTTTCATAACACATGGCTGTGTATAGCGCTCCTCCCTGTTTCAGCTTGGCTACGTCATTCGTCAGCATCTTTTGTAAATAAGAAAGGCTCCCGAAACCTTTTACCTCAATCTCTCCCATATGCGACACATCAAATAAGCCACCTCTTGTACGCACAGCTTCGTGTTCATCTTTTATGCCGGTAAACTGCACAGGCAGTTCCCACCCACCAAAATCGATCGTTTTTCCACCGTGCTCACTGTAAACCTCGAATAATGGCGTTCTTTTTAAATTGCTCAAAAAATGACCTCCTTCAATTTTTTTGCTTGTTCTCTTCTTTCACCTGATATTCCTTAAAAAAAGACACAAAAAAGGACAGAGAAAGCCAAAATGGCTTTTTCTCTGTCCTGAAACCTGAAAGTTTACCTATTATTATAGGTTTTCCCCTTTGGTGGCCGTCATTAAATAATCGGCGCTCTCCAGAGTCGCGTCCGATAAGAGTTCATTTGCCTGAGAGATTCACTGCTAAGTTTGCTCCTTCGGCGCTACATATGTAGATGGTAGTCTCTCCCCTTATCCTCACCCGCATATTGATGGAAAAGACTGAAAATTTCCCACCTGATGGTCATCCATTTGCGTGAAATGGGTACCAATCTGCTCATTGTTGATCTTTGGATAAAGCACTATCCAAATGCTAATACTATAATAACTAAAATTATTATCCAAGAAGAATATTTTCCTTCTAACTTCATTACTATTGCAATTTTCTAAATATATTTACATCCTACCCTAAGATACTTTACTCTGCAATAACTTTCGTGGAGAAAGATTTTATTAACCTATAAAAAAGTTCATGGTCTAAAGAAACTAAGAAAATTATGTTTTAAGAAGGAGCAAGAATCAATGAAAATCAATATATCCTTCAGTTCTGATTGGAATGATGAATTTCTGCAAAAGATGGAAAACGACGGTCCATGGGGAAATTGGGATCTTTATAAACTGGCCATCCAAATGGAAGAGAACCTAATTATTCCTGATTTCGAAGGCTTACAAGCGCCTAAGCACCTTCAACAACTGACTCCCCTTCCCCATCAATTAGAGGCTGCACGTCAGGTGGTTGAACAGATGAATGGCAAAGCCATATTGGCTGATGAGGTCGGTCTTGGTAAGACTATCGAAGCGGGATTGATTTTAAAAGAATATATGATTCGGGGACTGGTTAAAAAGGTTTTGATCCTTGTACCCGCATCACTTGTCACCCAATGGGCTTTCGAACTGAATACGAAGTTTCATATTCCTGCAGTCGTTCAAAGGAAGAGTTATGTATGGGAATCATGCGACATCGTCATATCCTCCATCGATACGGCTAAGCGAGCCCCCCATCGGGATATCATTTTCAATCAAGAATATGACTTTATCATTATTGATGAAGCTCATAAACTTAAAAATAATAAAACGAAAAATTATGAATTTGTCCAAAATCTTAAAAAGAAATTCTGTTTATTGCTGACTGCTACACCCATTCAGAATAAAATCGAGGAAATCTTTAATCTCGTTTCATTATTAAAGCCTGGACACCTAGGAAATGCCGCACTCTTTTCCGAAAAATACAAAGGGAAAGGCCGGAACATTCTAGAAGATGAGCACTTAAAGGAGCTTGTCAATACGGTCATGATAAGAAACCGACGTGCCGATACTGGAATCGAATGGACGAAACGGCGTGTAGAGACGATCATCATTGAATTTTCACCAACTGAACAAGCCTTGTATGATGCCGTAACGAAGTTTAAACCAATATCAGACGGAACAAAAGGAAGTGCTTTTTCTTCACTCACCCTTCAAAGGGAAGCATGCAGCAGCCGAGAAGCAGTCTACTATACATTGAAGAATATGAAGGAAAAATACAAAGAACCATCGGCTGACTTTGAAGCAAGATTAGATGATCTGTTTGAGAAAGTAAACCTCACCGAACAAAATTCAAAGGCAGAGAAGGCTTTGGAACTGATTAAGAAAATTGATGACAAGGTCATTATTTTCACCGAATATCGTGCTACACAGCTTTATCTACAATGGTACCTGCAACAGCATGGCATTTCATCCGTTCCATTCCGCGGAGGGTTTAAGCGTGGTAAAAAAGATTGGATGAAGGAACTATTCCAGAAGAAAATCCAGGTATTGATTGCCACCGAAGCCGGAGGAGAAGGAATCAACCTACAGTTTTGCCATCACTTGATCAATTTTGATTTGCCTTGGAATCCAATGAGGTTGGAACAAAGGATTGGACGGATTCATCGACTTGGTCAAGAAGAAGACGTCATGATTTATAACTTTGCCACTAAAAATACAGTCGAAGAACATATTTTGAAATTGCTATATGAAAAAATCCACTTATTTGAAAAGGTAATTGGAGAATTGGATGATATTTTAACGAAGTTGGATATTAACAATATCGAGGAATATTTAATTGATGTTGTCGGAGAGTCCAAATCAGAAGGAGAAATGAAAATTAAAATGGATAATTTGTCTTCCATGATTCAGTTCGCACAAGCTATGAAGGATGGTGAAATCCATGCAGCAACAGGAAATTCATGATTTTTTAATAACCTACTTTCAATCCAACGCATGTGAGGTGTTGGAAAATACCTCTTCATATCTCACTGTTCAGTTAACGATCGAAATGGATAAGGAACTCATGAACAGACCTTTTTACTGGCACTATCTCGAAAAAACCGGTGGGATACCGAATCCTGGCATGCTTACGTTCATCACCCATCCCGAACTGGCACCGCCTGATTTGAAAGGGGAAATCATTCATTTTGGTTCGCCACGGCTCCACCAAATTATCCAGTCGACCAAGAGGCTGGCAGGTTTCATCAGGCTTTTTGAGGATAGGCCTCCCTTGAAGACGGGCCAAAGTCCACTTTTTCCTTGGCTCACCCAAAATGTAAAAATCTCTTATCAGTGTGACAGAAAAAAAGATATCTTCATGTCCATAGGACTTAATTTAATTTCCGGTGAATTCATAGAAGGATTTCATGAGCGTCTCCTGTCGGTCAAGGTCACTCCCAAAATACCGGATTATTCTTTTACACTTTCCCCCTTGATCATGCCTAAAAGCGGGCTATCCAGACTCGATACATATATTCGTAAAAGCTTCGAGAATGATGATCATACCTGGGCGGAAGAAGCGATGGAACGGTGGCAGACAGACTTGAATCTATTGGAACATTTTTATAAGGATATGGAAGATAAAAGCGAAAGCTATTTTACTGAGAAACAGGCATTGCAAGCCCAATATGAGCCAAATATCCAAATTACCATCATCAATGGCGGGCTATTCTATTTATCCGACCAATCATTAGCATAATGGTCTCTTTAGCAATCATTAAGAAAAGCAGATGTCTATGAATTCAAGACATCTGCTTTCTTTTTTTGACTTTTTTAATGAACATGGACACGGCGAAAGGGACAATCCCAAACCAGTGAGAAACTCTAGGCTCCTTATCCTCTTTCCGATGACGGCGCTTTTCTTTTCTTTCTCTCTTGGTTAAATTGAAATACTGTACGATTTGCTGTGTAATATATTTGATATAAGCGTTCGTAGACATACATTATCACCCATGACCAAGTATGCCCCATATTCGTATTCCATATTCGTATTCACCATAAATCGACATGTTAGTCCTTCAGTTTTTCTATCCATTCTATCACTCTACCTAGTTTTTTATCATATAGAATGATGATTCGGCCTGCTCGCTTATTTTTGGTGATAGAAGAAAATTCGATATAGGCATATCGCACATCCTGCTTCGTTAACCTATAGTGAACATCACCATTAGGATAGGCGATTTCCCCCTGAATGCTTTTGGGTACCTCATCCTCCCATTCGGCTGTCACTTCATTAACGGCCAGATGCACTAAGTGATCGGAAAGTAAGGTCTCTTCTACTTCTTTATAAAATTTTTTATCAATAATGAATTGATCAATCATCAGTATCGTGAACATGATAAAAACACTAGCTATAATCATAACCATTGGGAATATGACTCCTTTTTGATTATTCATCAGCCACCAACTCACTTTTAATGAAGGGATGGAACCTTCGTATAAAGGTCTGACCTGCTTTATCCGTTATATTGAGCACGATGACGTTGCCATCCTTTTCAACCTTCACATTCGAAATGTTCTGGAGTATGACCTCATGGCCCTCCCCGTTAACCCGTCTTCTAAGCTTGTCATTATATTGCTCGATTAAAGACAAATCCTCTCCTGAAAGTAAATATAATTTATTCCCCACAACATCCTGGCTTTTGGAGCTTCTGACTTCCTGTTGCATTTGCAACGTAAAGATCTCCCACTCTTTAGGATGTATTCTATTTTTTGTTCCTATCTGGGATTGAATGATTGAGAAAAACTGGAGGATAAAAAGGGAAAGGGTCAGCAGGATCATTAAGGAAAAGAGCATTTCAATCATGGTAAACCCTTCACTTTTTCGCAACATCACAAATCGATTCATACTTCCCCTTTGCATTTTCATATCGGACACATCCTTCAACCATATCCGGAAACTCCTTTTGGACATTCCAGGTCAATTCATACGATTTTTCCTGGTACGTAATTTCTTCGTGGATAGCCTGTATTTCCCCATCCATATATGCCAACAATCTTTCATACAGCAAATGATGGGCATCCGCCCTCAAAACTACGTTCTTACGATTGGACATCGAATCTTCAAGAATAGGAAGCATGGAAATCACTAGGAATACACAAATGGAAAAAGAGGCTATCATTTCTAAGTAGACGTATCCTTTACTGTTTCTCAATCCTGAACCTCCCTTTACCGATATTGACCACCAGCTTGTATTTCCCCTTTGAAGTATCAATGGTCATCGTACCGGCTTTTGAAGCATTTCCATATTGATTGAAATAAAAAGAAGCCCCTAATGTCCCATTCATGAACTGTACGTCCGGCGGTATCTTTCTCTCTAGTATCACTTCTTCCTTATAAGAGTAAATCGTGTAAATATCGTTATCCACATAGAAATAAATCAAGCTTTCGTGACTTATTGCATACTGTTGTGCATAAAAAATATCTTCATTCAATTGATTAAGGAACATCTTATTTTGCATTCCCTTTGAAAAACTTGGATATAGGTTAAGGCCTAGAGTGCTTAATAGAATAAATACCACAAGGACAATCAGGGTCTCGGACATGGTGAATCCTCCGGAGGAAGGGCTATCCTCCCCGAATTTTCTACTCAACGACTGTAACCTTTCCTTTATTGTCAATGCTGATGCCGTCCCCATTCGGACAGGATTTCTGTTTAAGGTATCCTTGAGTTTCCAAATCATTAATACCGGAAGGCAACTTGGAATTGTCTATCTCATAAGCTTGGACTTGGGCCTGAACCATTTTGACAAAAGCCTCACACCCCTTAGAATGGATGGTCGATTGATGCTTCGTGATGTTCGGTATGGTGATAATCAGCAGAATCGAGATGACGAGCAATACAATAAGCATTTCAATTAACGTAAAGCCTTTTTCGTTTAAATATTTCTTCATATTAATCTGCTAATTACGAAAATAACAAGAATGCACTCAATATTTTCTGAGCAGATTCACCTCCCATTTTTTCTTGTACCTTATATTCCATCTAGTAGAGAAAACATCGGCAATAAGACAGCCATATAAATAGAAATAATCAATAGCCCGATTATAGAAAAAAGAAGAGGTTGTATGACTTTCATGATGGTGTTCATCCTCTCTTCAATCTTTTCCAATAAAAAACGGCTGTAATGGAGTAACTCAGAATCAAGCCTGCCATACTTTTGTCCATTCGCTGCGATAATCGACAAGTTCTTATCAAAGTAGGGTTGCTCTTGAAAGATGGTTTCTAGCGACCTGCCCTCCATTAAATCATCTTTAATGATGGAGCAAAGCTTTTGATAAAATGGTTGCTGCTGGTTTACGGAGAATAATTTAATGCTCTCATTAATAGAAAGTCCACCAGCGAGGAGACCGCTGAACTGACTTGCAAAAAAATACGTTTCATACAACTTGATGAAGGGTCCTGCCAACGGAATCTTCATCAATAATCGCCGTTGTCTTAATGGACATAGTTTGTCGAACCAGAATTGTTTGAATAAATAGAAGATAAGGAGCATTCCAAGTAGGATGAAGGGGATCAGCGGGAGGATGACTGAGGATGCAGCCAACACATTCAGGATCATATTCTGTTTAACATTCATCGTCTGAAAAATCGTCTGAAACTTGGGGAGAAGGACACTTTGCAGTACATAAAATACAATGCTCACAAAAAAGAACAGGAAAATCGGATAGATCATGAGTTTTTTCACTTTTTCTGTATCTTCCGTCCGTTTCTTCCAGTAGTCCCCACCTTCCTTCAATGCTCGATCAAGGTCGCCATATTGTTCGCCATAAAATATAAAACTTACAAGCTCTGGATGAAACGTAAGATTCGTCAACACTTGATGCAAAGGGTGCCCACTCCTTAAATCCTGAATGGCCTGATTGAAATCCCCGGCCTTTTTCCTGGATTCCTGAAATTCCAGGAAGTGGATCGCCTCGGCTAAAGGATAACCATGAGCTAATAATTCGCCCAGCTTCGTTATAAAGACAGCTTGTTCTTTCAACGTCCATTTACTTTTTGGTTTCTTCGTAAACCAACCGTTCAAATTCATCGAGATTCACATAGCCCATCGCTACCGCTTTCCCAATTTCGTCTTTCAGCTGACGATAGGTGGCTTTCCCCTTTCCTTTTTCCTCTTTCGTCACCTTCAAGACTTCCGCTAGACTTTTTCCAGTCAGCAACTCATATACGCTGGCCCTTTTATTTCGGTAGGTCATGGAACAATCGGGTGCACACTCGCCCTCACAATGCGGGCATTTCAATTCCACCAGTCTTTGCGCCGTCACGCCAATCAAACTCTGTTCAATCTCCAGCCAGCTTACACCGAACTCTAGAAGCCTAGAAATGGCTCCTTGAGCATCCCTTGTATGCATAGTAGTGAGGATTAGATGCCCGGTCAATGCGGCCCGTACTGCAATCTTTGCCGTTTCGGAATCCCTAATTTCCCCGACCATGATAATATCGGGATCATGTCTAAGTGCCGCTTTTAAACCGACTGAATACGTAATGCCGGCCTTTTCATTAATTTGGACCTGTAACACTTTATCAGATTCATTTTCTATAGGATCCTCAAGCGTGATGACATTTCGGTTAATCATTTCTTGTGCATGATGAAGCAAGGAGTATAATGTTGTCGTTTTCCCACTTCCAGTAGGACCCGTGAAAATGATCATCCCATGGGAATGTTTCAAAAGCGCTATCAGTTTTTGAGCGGTATTGGGAAATAAGGATAACTGTTCTAGAGGTAGGATATTCTGTTGAGGAATTAAACGGATAACCAAACTCTCGGAGTGAGCTGTGGGTAGGGTGGAAAGGCGAAGTCCAACCACTTTATTGGCGAGATTGACGGTAATGGCTCCGCTTTGGGGCCTTCTTTTCTCGCCAATATCCATTGCGGCAAGAAATTTAAGATGGGAAATGAGCCTCTCGGTTTCAAAAAAGGATAGGGTTTCTTGTGGTACGAGCTTGTTGTCGATTCTAAATTGAATAAGTGGGCCTTCCTTGCGTGGTAAAACGTGGATGTCCGATGCCGAGAGCCTAATGGCACTGGTAAGGATTTTTTCTGCTGTTTTTTCAGTTGATATCAATCATTCATCACCTCCAGATTTTCTTGTAGTAGAATTTCGACGTTATAAGACAAATTCCTTCTAAATAAAAAAAATTCTCGAAAAAAAATTCGAGAATAGACTTATATGCTCATTTTCAATTCTGAGTTATGGGAAACCAAATTTCGTAAAGCATCTTCATTATGACCAATCACTAACTTTTCACCGTCTATGAGAATCGGACGTCTCAATAATTTAGGCTCATTCGTCAATAGATGGAGTACATCGGAAAGCATCATCTCATCAATGTTCACGTTTAATTTTTTGTACGCTTCGCTTCTTGTTGCCAATACCTCATCCATTCCTTCGGTTGTTAATTCAAGGATTCTCTTCAATTCTTCTTCATTCGGTGTATCTTTGAATAAATGACGCTCATCAAAGCTAACATGGTTGGCTTTCAACCACTTCTTTGTTTTACGGCAAGAAGTACAACTTGGATAAGAATAGAAAGTTAATCGATTCATCCTTCATCACTCTCCGTTCACAAATTATTGTTTTTGATTTCCATAATGGAATTGTACAATATTTGTATAACATTTGTATATACATTTGCACTATAAATCCAATTGAAATGTGAACTTTTTCTTAAATAAGGGAAATTTGTTCTTTCTTTCATTCCAATTTTTTTTGCCTGTATTATAATATAATTAGTTAAACTTGGAATTTTAGGAGGGCACAATGGAACAAACGTTAAGAATTACCAACGTATTAGCCGATCCAACCCGATATTATATCTATCAATATATCGTGAATAATCATCAAGGAGTCTCAGTCCAGCAAATTGCAGACTCCTTTGAAATCCATCCAAATGTTGCCCGTCTTCATTTATCAAAACTTGAAGATGTTGATATGCTTACATCAGAGGCACGGAAAACTGGAAAAGGTGGCCGTCCGAGCAGGATTTACCACTTATCGGATAAAGTCATTCAACTTCATTTTCCTTTCAGGGATTATCAGTTACTTTCAAAAATTGCCATCCAGACTATGATGACACTCGGCGAAGCAGGCATACAGGCGCTCTATGAAACTGGAAAAACATTTGGAGAAGAGTTGATCCACCAACAAATCAAACTTAAATCAACCTCAATCGATGACTTGACCTTTGATGAAAAAGTCAACATGCTTAAAAATGCAGCATCAATTGCAGGGTTCTCTCCTGAAATACAGGCAGATGAGGCGGAAAATAAAATTCACTTCAGAATTTATAACTGTCCCTTTAAAGAAGTTGCCAAAGTTGACCCTAGCACTATCTGCACCATGCACAACTCCTTCTTAAAAGGAATGTTTGAGTCGTTGTTTACCAATGTCCACATCGTGGAATTGGATAATATGATGGAAAATTGCGTAACATGTTCTTATAAGGCATCCATCCTCGCCTAGAAACAAAAGGCATCCTTTACATTACCTTACAATTTCATTTATAATTATTTAGTATGAACACGACTAGACACAGGGAGGTATTCAGATGGAACGCATGTTTAGAGTTTGTGGATTTTGGACAGGGGTTATGGCAATTTTCTTTTATCTTGGCGATATGTACCAAACATCTTTACTTTTCTTCGCACAAACCGGATTTTTTGTACTATTGAGTTACCTGAAGTTGTCTGAACGCATGTATATTTACGTTTTCGGTGCCTATCTTACCGTTTTCTTTGCAGGATTTTCCTACTGGAGCGTATTTATGATGACCCCAGGCGCTGCACATTAAGAGCAAAATACATAACCCATGGACTCTTGGTCCATGGGTTTTATCATGTCTCATTCACGAAACAATTTCACCTTTTCGTCTATATTCTTTGTTTGTACTAAAACCCTAAAGTATTCACTTTGGCCTCCAGGCATGATTAAGCTTCGTATCGCACGGTTACGCTTAGCATGTTCGGAGAATGGGTTTGTTCCTTCGTGATCCCTCAGCCCTTCAAGAATTCCCCCTTTCAGTAAAAAGTCCCGTTGCACCAGGAAATCTCTCAAGGATAGACCCCGGTTAGTCCCATGTTTGATTAGGGTATCAAAATGGATATGCGTAGTCAGATCCGCTTCCCCTGGTCGTTGGAGTATGTCATTGACCATGTTATGTTGATAAAAACCTCTTAAGCTACCTTGCTGATGAGCTGGTTCGCCCCATTCCAGTTCCGTATAGCCATAATCAAAGGTAAGGAGGATACCCGCATGGAGGCGATTAACGATTCTCTCAAATTCCTCTACCATCTTTAAAGGGACCTCATAACGCTGATTTTCTTTCAATGCAATATTATGCTCCTCCAGGTAGGAGTGGATTTCCTGATTTTCAAGGGATTCCTTTATTTCCACTAATTTATCTTCTTTCACCGTGATGAATATTTCTACAAGCTCTCCATTTTTCTTTTCGATAACATGGACCGGCAATGCATCAAAAAGTTCATTAGAAAACAAGATTCCCTTCACTATTGGGAAGTCTTCGAGATCAGTGGCAAAAACGACCTGTTCGCATGGAGGTATCCGCATTTGTTGCAGTTTCCTATGATAAGGACTGCTATCCACTAGGATATATGTAAAATCCTCCCACATCATTGGTTCTTCTTCTCTTATATACTTAAGAATGTCATGGGCCAGCTTTCCATTTCCAGCCCCCATTTCAACGACACAAGGCGGCAACCCCCTTTCCTTCATTAAGAAGACAAACCACCTAGCAAGAGTCCTACCAAATGCATCGCCAACATTACCAGATGTATAAAAGTCACCGTTCATGCCAATCTTCTCTTTTTCACGCATATAATAGCCTAAAGTAGGTGAATAAAGAACAGCTTCCATATAGTCCTGATAGGATATTTTTTTATGTGGACTATTTCCTATCAGTTCATACAGGAACTTTTCCAAATTCCCACCTCCTTTTTTCGAGTACCTTCAGTATAATTACACGAGTCAAAATATTCAATCAATTATAATTCAAAGAAAAACAGGTACCTGATCCGGCACCTGTAGCATCTCTTATTTCAGAAAGGGATTCGTATTCTTTTCATCTAAAATGGTCGTAATGGGACCGTGCCCTGGAAAGACAATTGTATCATCAGAAAGGGGCAATAATTTCGTATCAATACTTTTTAAAAGCACTGATTCACTGCCACCTATCAAGTCCGTTCTTCCTACACTTCCCTGAAACAAGACGTCCCCGGAAAAGAGAAGCCGCTCTTCCTTTGCATAATAGGAGACGCTGCCCGGCGAGTGCCCCGGTGTTTCAAGCACTTCAAAAGTGAATCCGCCAATAGTAAGCTCCTGTTCGTTGGCAAGGATATGGTCAGCCGGCTTCATGCGCATCGGATTATCGGGGAACCAGTTCTGTGAACCATTCAGGGCAGGGTCAAGCAGCCATTTGGCCTCCCTTTCATGGATATACACAGGAATTTCATAATGATCGCGGATGGCATCCAGTGCTCCGATATGATCAAAATGCGCGTGGGTTAATAAAATGGCCAGCGGTTTAAACTTTTTAGTTTGTATGTACTGAATTATTTTCTGCGGCTCCTCGCCCGGGTCAATAATTAAGCAATTCTGTCCGTCGGAAACGATATAACAATTCGTTTGCAACGGTCCTAGAGGTATTTGAGTCCATTTCATCTTCAACAACTCCCATATTTTCATTACCCTTATCTTACACCAATTTGGCTCTTTTGTTGATACAGTTTACCCATGACATAGAAGTGTCATCTTTTAGGCCTCGACAAATAATTGAAAAAATATTAAAATATTAACAAATGCAATCTTTTCTACATATTTTTGGTAGTTACTTAAATCTCTGGGTATATTATTAGGGATTGGGTTTTCAATTAGGGAAAAGGGGGTTTTGATATGGTATTAATGGTCATTTTCGGACTTGTGGCGATACTTGGTTTAGCAGCGGTAGTTACCACAATTAAAAAAAGAAACTTCTTGGGATTCATTTTCGCAGCAGGCAGTGCCGCCGTATTTGGCTGGTTTACTGTCATGACTATCATCAACAGCGGTTTTCCAGTTGCACATTAAAAGAAAAAGCTCGCCATGTGGCGAGCTTTTGATTTAGTCATTATATTTCTTAGAATAATTTTTTTATTTGATGGGTTTTCATATCAATGATTTTTTCAAATTGATTCCCATATAAGCATAGACTGCCATCAAGCGAACAGCTCAATGGTTCATTTTCCATGTCCTTCATCAATTCTTCTTGTGTACCCGTTTCCCAATTCAATTTAGTTAAAGTAAACTTACTTTCATATTGGTCAGCGTCTTTTGATTCTACAGGAACGAACGTTAAAAGTTCCTTATTCTTTTCAATCATGTCGTAGGCTGGTATAACCCAATCTGAAAAGCTTTTCAATAGTGGTACGGAAAAAGAATGGATCGGTTTGTTTGTCTCATCATAAAATGCGTATGTACCTCGATCTTGTTTTTCTGTCTCCACTTGAATAGTCATAAGCGCGTGTTTCACTTTTTTAAAATGAATGACATCCAGCATTAAGTTTTCCACTGTCCCATCATTCAACGCTTTTCTTTCTAAAGGAGCCGTCAAAGCGGGTTCTTCCCTATCCCAATCAAGAAACATCAACCCATTTCCACTATCCCATTGAGCGAAAGGCTGTGGAAAATCAAGGGAATGAACCGTTTGCTCTTCTGGGTTTATCACATAACTGCTGTATGTCCAATCTTCATAAAAACTGGTTAGAAACAACATATCCTCTTGGAACGAATTCCACTCAAAAGATAATTCGTAGGCAGGTAACACGAGAGAATATTGTGGGTTACCCGTTCGGTCCAAGATCGTAATCGCCGTTTTACCTGCTGATGTGAAGGAAGAAATCAACACATGTGCCCCTGTTGGACTGATTGACACTTCACTAAAATCCGAAGAAGGCTGATAAAAAACAGCTGAAGTATTCGTTTTCAAATTCCATTCCATCAGCTGTGGTGAATCCATACCATCTTTCTTTTCGGAAAACAAAATGGTGTTGGAATCGAGCCAACCATAAATAGCTTCGATTTTTCCCTTTTCTGAAGCCGGGATTTCTAATGTGCTCAATGAAGATTCCTGATTGTGTTGGGATTTTTCTTTTTCCGTATCAGCTACGGGTTTACTAAGGTCATTGGAAGGCTCACAAGCCGAGAGAAGAAGGGTAGTGGAGATACACAACAAAACGATACTTACCATCTTACAGATAGGCAGCAATTGAGTGAGGGCTGCATTAAACACTTTAATCTCCACACACCTTCCTTTGAAACTAAACGCCTGGCATATGTGTGAGCAAGACATTAGAAAGAGTAAGAGATTACAAATGAACCTCTTATGTTCTTCATTATAAAGTAAAAAAGAAGAAATGTGGCGATTAATCACCTTATATTTATTTGGAAGTATATTCCGACAAAAATCATGGTCACATATATAATGCCGCCATTAAAATATGCACAGATTCTTCATATATAGAAGGAAACTGGGATAAAGGAAGCGGGTTGATCCCCTTGCCCAACTCTATTGTATAGGCCTCTTTCCTGAATTCTTGAATGAACCAATCTTTATAGCCTGCATGACTGTCAACATATTGAACGGCACGGTACCCGCTTCTCGCTTCAAACTCTTTAGCGATTTCCTCACTTTGCTTAGGCTCCCATCCTTCATACCCCCAGTAAAACTCTTTACCTTGCGTATGGAGTGCCAAGACTCTGCAAAAGTTCCGCTTCTCTGCCAATTCTTTCATGGCAATTGCTTCCGGCTCCGACAAACACACCTCACCGGGAAAATCCCTCGGTGCAGGTGCCTGTGGTACTTTTCTTTGTTTTTCTATCTCCCACTTGGCAGGGTATTGATTGTTCAAATCAACCCCGCGTATATTCGCCTTCCAGGCATAAAAAGCAGGGTTGCCATTATTCATTTCGAGCACATCTACGCACCCCTCCGCCGCTTCCTCCCCCTTAAGTACAAGGTCTACGCCATCAGGGTTGACCATAGGAACGACCGAAATGGTCACTTCCTGAAAAAAAGGCAAACACGCTATGCCGCATATGCGATCATCGTTGCTTAGGGCGAGAAGCAAATCATTAAGCCATTTCATTAAAATGGCCGAGGTGATCCATTCATTTGCATGAAATGAACCATTAAAATGGATGACTTTTTCACCTTGGCCGATTCTTACTTCCAACAGCTCTTTGCCTAACACACTCTTTCCAATCGACTCCACCTTGATAAATGGGTAATGTACGGTTAAAGCCTCCAAATCATCCAGAAGTGACTGATAATCATAGAACTTGACCGGATTAAGCAGAGGGCCCATGATTCGAACGGGTACTGAAAAAGGTCCTTGGTTTGACTGATTAACCAGGATCAATGCATCCAGCGGCAAATGATAGTGTTTGGAGATTGTCACCAGATCAAAATCGTTCCTTGACTCCTTCTGAAGAATAAACCCCGGTATGTTCACATAAAGTCCTTCCTGCAGAATGCCTTGGATATCTCTGTTAGCCTCCTCCACCAACACCTGTGGGATTTGAAACAGTTTACTGTAATAGTCCAAACTGTCACCATTCCTACTTATGATTATCATCCACTATCGTCCCCTTTCATTCCTTAATATTTATGAAATGAAAAAGGGAAACATGTAAGAACCTCCCCTTTTAAAGGACCCTTTCTTTTCCATGGACATTGACCGAGCCAAACAATACCTACATTCAGTTCCCGTCACTTCTTTTGCAATATTCCATCTATTCATCATCCACCCATGCCTATATAATCGGTTGAATCATTACAAGTAAGATCATGATGGATTTAACCGATTTTTAATAAGCCAGGCAGCCCCTATGACCCCGGCATCATTTCCAAGGGTTGCTAGATGGATTTTTGTCGATTTGCGAACTCGTTTAAAAGAATAAAGTTCAAATGCCTTACGGACTGGTTCCAGGAGTATATCTCCAGCATTAGAAACCCCTCCGCCGATAACGATTTTTTCAGGATTCATGACATTGCCAACATGGGATAATGCCAGTCCTAAATAATTGCCCACACGATCCACCACAGATTTAGACAAAGAATCTCCTGCTAGTGCGCATTGAAAAAGCAATTTGGAGGATAGCGGATTTCCCTCTTGTATTCTTTCTTGTAGCAGAGAGGGTTCGTCCGCCATTCCCAATGCTTCTGATGCAAGTCGGACAATTCCAGTTGCCGAAGCAACCGTTTCCAAGCAGCCAACCTTGCCACAGTTACAGGGAGCCCCTCCTTCTGTAACGACGGTCATATGACCAATTTCCCCAGCTGCTCCGCTTATACCATGTACGATTTTGCCATTATGGATGACCCCTCCGCCTACCCCTGTTCCAAGCGTTACACACACAAGGTCTTTAGCTCCTTCTCCAGCGCCTTTCCACATCTCGCCCAATGCCGCCATATTAGCATCATTGTCGATCACGGCCGGAAGAGATGTCTCCACTTCCAATAAATCCTTCAATGGGTAGTCTTTCCAACCGAGATTGACCGCTTCATAAATGGATCCGTTGGTAAAGTTGACGGGGCCCGGGGCACCCATTCCGATACCTAGCATTTTACTTTTCGGTTCATTGAGTTCCTCAAGCTTTGCATCAATCGCCTTTGCAATATTCATGGTGATGTTCTTTCCATTTTCGGAAATGTCAGTCGCAATTTCCCACTTATGAATAATCTCTCCGTAAACATTGATTAAGGCAAGCTTGGTTGTGGTTCCGCCCAAGTCAACCCCTAACAGCACCTTTTCCATCGTATCACCTTTTTTTATCATTTTTTTCTCTTTCAATAGCCAATTGCTGCCTAATCAAGAGTATCGCCATCTGGTAATCCTTCGTGTCCATCATTTGCATTTGATGGATTTCCCTGATTTCAGATTCCATCATTTCCAACTCAGCCACACGATCACCGAAATAAATGAATGTCCCAAACTTTTTCAAGTATTGTTGTAAATCATAGTATGTTTTCATATTAAACCTCTTTACTATTTTCTCCATACAGCATAATCAATTTGCCATGTGAATCCTCTAATGTTATTTTTCAGTACTTCTTGTCCAGCACCATTCATATGATGAAACAGTGGGTATTTCCATCTAGCATTCCGTTTATTCATTTTTCTTTTTAAATGAACTTGTTTATAGCATACAGCCAAAAACGGAGGCGAAAAATGAAACTACAATTGAAGTATACCGTTTTTTTAATGGTAGCTGCCATCTTTATTATCCTATATTTTTCGGACACACACCAGGTAGAGGAAACGATCATTTATTTCCCAATTGACTCTTCCCTCCAATTTGAACATGCTTCTACTCATTTGGTAGCGAAAGAAACAGGAAAGGACGCCTATTCCCTTACATGGAAAGTTCACTCCTCATTGGATCAGACAGCCTATTTGCGTCAGGACGTTTCACTCCTTTACAAGAATGGGAATCTAGAAGGCACGTTAAAAAACTGGAAACAAAATCGACAAGAGCTCTCACAGTCAGACAAATTCAAGGAAAAAGAAAGTGGGCGTTATGATGCGATAACCTTTCATTATGCCGAATTACACCCTTCTGATACCATTTTCACAAGCGCACAACAATTAAGTAAAGACAAACTATATGCCATATCCACACCTGATTTTCAATCTTTCCATAATCCCCTTTCCGAGGAACAGAAGGAGTGGAAACATGTCCTGGACAGTGTAACCAAGAATATTACCCAAAATAGTTTACAAAAAGCCGAAGAACACTTTGATATTGACCCAAATCAATATAAAGTGATCTCTCTAACCGATTTACCGGCCAGAAAAAATCAGTGGCTTTCAAGCTTTCCTTCATTCCAGCGGGAAGAAATTGTCGGTAAACTTTGGGAAGGCCTTTATAAAAATTATGTAATAAGCATAAAAAAAGAGGACGGTACCACCTTGAGTCCACAAGGCAGTACCATCCCCCTATTGTTAGTAGCCAAAGATAAAAGGGAAGTCCTCGTCTTATTTTCCGGTAAAGACGGCACCCCATATTTGCTAAGGCAAAAATTATAGACTTCCTATTCCAATTCTTCTAGCAATTCCTTATATGATTTTTCCTTTGGAGCAAGCTCAACGGCCTTTTGAGCCTGCTCTTTAGCTTCATCCATCAGGTTGAGCTTGGCATACGCCAAAGCGAGATTGTAATGTGCTTCATGTAACTTAGGGTTTTGTTCAATCGCTTTTTCAAAGTAGTGGCGAGCGTCTTCGAATTCCTCATTATCAAAGGATAGGTTCCCAAGGATGAAATGAGATATCGGTGCATCAGAATTATCCTCCACATAGTCCGCCAACATTTCCTCCGCTTTCGCTTCCTCACCATCTTCAATGTAATCCTGTGCCAACATGGCCATTGTTTCATCATCATTTTTCTGATGAGTATAGCCAAATTGCAGCAAAAAGTAAGTCAGTACGGCAGTTCCAACTAAAAAAGCCATCTGACGTAACACCTTTTGCGTCTTCGGTAGGTGGACCACCCCGGCCGCTAGGAAACCACCGATCAAACCACCGATATGTCCTGCATTATCGATTCCCGATACGGTAAAACCATATACCAGGTTAATGACGATGAGAAGAATGACGGTAGAACCCATCGTACGCATAAATAACTTTGGATACACCATCCCAAAATACAACAGGGCCCCAAAACAACCAAAAATAGCTCCGCTGGCTCCTGCTGAAAGGTTTGGAGTCATAATGAAGCTACCTAGAGTTCCTGCAAAACCTGCAAAGATATAGATGAATAGAAACCTAGCATTCCCATATATCCTTTCAACTTCCGCCCCTATCAAGTACAACGAAAATGTATTCATGAGTAAGTGGATAAAACCAATGTGGACAACCATCGGAGTAAAGAACCTCCACCACTCCCCTTGAAGGATGTAAGGCGAGTATTTAGCTCCAAACTCGATTAAAGTCCTGGAATCGGTGCTCCCTCCACTAAACCCCATCAAGATGAATACAGCAACCTGTATCGCTATCAATATATAGGTAAAGAATGGTTTAGCCTGCTGGAATACTTTTTGTTCAGCCTTAGCCTTTTTGACGGAAGCTGAGATGGCTACCTTCTTTAACTCGAGCACTTGCCCTTCATCAATTTCTTCATCCTCCGGTACAGAAATCGAAAGTGGTGTTTTCAGGGTAGCCTCCAAATTTTGTTTGGAAGTCTGAAAAGACTCGCTTGCAAATATAAAGGTGTTCACTTTCGTTTTTTGAAGCATAGCTGGTTGTGCGCTGAATTCAAAATCATCAACAGGAGCAAATTTACTCACATAGATACTTAAAATGCTCATTGGTTTTTTATATAATTTTTTCCTGACTTGTTCGCCGTTTTTCAAGGTCCGGTCTATATCCCTTTTAAGCCAATTTGCCCAATCAAGATCATGACGAATCAATCTTATCACGGGGAAATCCGTGTTTTTTTCGCTTTCTAGCCATATTTCCTCATGATTTTCCGTGACAGTGATCATGCGGTAATCATATTGAACTGACAATAGCCGGACAATCTCCCAAAATAAATACTCCTCTTTATACCCCAAAACATTCCCCACTTTCCAAATCATTTCCTGATGAAATCCTTATATTATCTAATTCAAACTATAGACGAAATGATCAAAAAAGTAAAAAAAAGAAATGTACCTCCCATAAAAAAAGGAACCCTCTCATTAGGTTCCTTCTACTCACTCATCATTTGGTTTGTGAAAACATACTTTGCATCATTTTATCCCTCAATATCGGCATGTTTAAGGACTTGGTCACTAGATATTTTCTTATCATGCCATTCGATAGGGCTATATTCATCAAACGATACCGATTTTTGAAACCTGCATAAATCACTAAACCAATCAAAAATATTTGTACAATTACTCGTAACATAAAAATCCCTCCTACCATTAGTGTGATACAGGAAAGGATTTTTATGAGTGAAAAATAATAATGGAACCTCTTCTTGCTCTAATGAGCATATGTACGTAAAACTTTCGTGGGAGTAATCAGTTTACCAACGGCGATATCATGCACCTCTATTGGCAAGTCATCCAGTATTTGAACATCGTAGGCAAGCGCTAACGTCTTTCCACTGTAATGAGAAAGGAAACGATCATAATAACCTCCGCCAAATCCTAGACGATATCCTTCATTCGAAAATGCCAAACCCGGGACAACCAAAAGATCCAATTCACGGACGGATGCTTTTTTCGTATCCTCCATTGGTTCAAGAAGACCATAATAAACGGACTCTAACTGATTGAAAGAAGTGATTTTCTTAAAATCCATTGCCTTCTCTTCTGGGTAGCACTTCGGTACGGCAATCGACTTGCCTTCTCTCCATGCTTGTTCAATGATCCTGACCGTTGAAATTTCAGGGTAGATGGAAATGGTAATGCCGATGGTTTTGGCCTGTTTCCACTCGTCAAGTGAAAATAGATTTTCGGCAATCTTATTTGATAGCTCCTCATGCTCTTCATTGCTCATTTCCATTAAATGAGTTCGAATGCGTTGCCTGATTATCTTTTTATTCTCTCTCATCATTTTATACTCCTTTAAGTCTACTACTATCAGTATCTCATAAAATGAACTCATTTACGAAAGCCGAAATAGAAAGTTGTCGAATTTTAGGATTAATGGCTAAAAGGGAAAAAAGCAAAAAAAAAACAACAGGAAAATCCTGTTGCTTACTTTGTTTCGCGGTGAGTTGTGCTGCGTTTTTCTCTTGAGCAGTATTTTTTAAGCTCAAGACGGTCTGGATTGTTACGTTTATTTTTTTTAGAAATATAGTTACGGTCTCCACATTCAGTGCAAGCTAATGTAATATTTACGCGCATGTGTATTTCCCTCCAAACATATTGACTTTTTCACATAGGACTTTTCTATAATAGCATTATTTATTGTGAAATGCTAGTATGTTTTTCGGGAAAAATTAATTTAACTTTTTTTTTCCTAGTTCTCGCCGTTTTTCATGGTTTGAAGAAGATTGTGATTCAGGAGTTTTGCTTCTTCTTTTGTTTCAGCATGTATGGCCCATGCCACTACTTCCACACATTCCTTTGGCAGGATTTCCGTTTCCAGGGTGAACATACTGGTGACCTCCCCTTTGGCAAGTGGTGAGTAAGCAAGGATCCCTTCTTTCAACGATTTAAAACATCCTTCTTGATAGAGACTCCCTTTCCCCTGAATACAGTATTGTGAAATACCTTTCCCCTTTACAACTCCTCCTAATAGGGCAATCGACTGCGTCGCAACATGTAGGATTGCCCGCTCACCCGGACTGTAAAAAGCGACCGCTTGCTTTTCGAAAGCGTTTTCATAATGAAAGAACATCTTTGGATATTTAGGCTCAAAGGACGTATTTCTTATCGTGAACTTTGAAAATGTTATTTTTCCTTGGGTAAACGTTTGTAAAAGCGACCTTATTTCCCCGCCGGGATGACTCATCATATCCTCTTCAGGATACCAATCAAAACTCTCGTCCATCCATAGCCCCGCCTTTAACCCCTTTCGAAATACTTCCCGGTTATCCTGTGGCATATATGCGGATAATGAACTCATAAAAATCATCCCTTTCTCTTTTCGAATTTATATCACACTTAACGATAGGCGCTGACAGTGACACTCAATCTCTCATAATCCTACACACTAATTTTAAGAAAGGCTTTACCTTGTTTAAGAAATAAAACTATTTGATTTTTCAGTTTATTTTATTACATTTATGTTAGCATTGAATTCGCCAATGAACAATAAACACATTTTGTCGAAATTTATTTACTTTAGAAATAAAGGGATTTACATCAAAATTATTATCCATATTTATTTTTTTTTATAAAAACGAGTGCATTTTCGACAAATAGCGAATGAAAATCCGTCAGATTAGGAAAAGAAATGCTATTTTAAAAATATAATAAAAGGAAAATCACCAAATTTTTAATAAATATGTGTAAAATAGATGTAAATGTCGAAAATTTTCTCCCTGAGGTGAAAACATGCAAATCTTAATTATTCTATTATTCTCATTGGCAATCATCCTTCTTATTATTTCTTTTTTCAAACAAGACAAGGTTGCTAAATTAGAAGAAGATCTAGAACAAATGACTATAACCTATATGCAGGATATCTACCAATTGAAGAAAAAGGTGAAGATTCTTGAAGAGGAATTTGTGATCCAGGACGGGCCAGACCACTCTGAGGCAAACCGTCTCAAAGCAACCACTCCTTCAAATGACAGGGAGTCCATTCATAAAATCTTAAAGAGCCAGGTTCTTTCTTTATACAACCAAGGACTTTCACTGGACCAGATCGCCAAACAATCCTCTTTGACGAAAGAACAAACCCTTTCAGTCATTGAAGAATATGGATTGCGGGGAAAAGAAGATGAATAAAGTGACTCTTCAGGCCTTTTCAGCAGGCCTCATTGTTTCCACAACAATCTTTGCTGGTTTTTATTATATGACGGAGCCCAACGAAGAAACTGGACCGACTGTGGAAGAAGCTAAGAAATTGCTGAATGAAAAAGGCTATCTCGTATCCTTGCAGAAAGACGAAAGGCTAAATTCCGAAAAAGAAGAAAAAAGGATCGACAAGGAGGAGAAGAAACAAGAGAAAGAGGTTCCCAAAAAGAATAATCCTGTTGTTTCCTATACCTTAGAAGTGAAAGCCAATATGACTACACTAGAAATAGCAACGAAACTGGAAAAGGAAAAAATCATCGATGACGCTGCACGTTTTGAGTCTTACGTTGAAGATCAGGGCTTCTCCAAGAACATTCAGATTGGCGAATTTGTCGTCACGGATAACATGACCTATCGACAATTGGCCAAGACACTGACACAATAATGATAAAAGAGAGACTTTGAATGGCTGCCGGCCAGGCAAAGTCTCTCTATTAAAACTGCCTATATTCAATCCCTGCGGCTGATATAACGCCCCCTCACAAGGAAGTATATATTTTCGGCAATATTCGTTGTATGATCAGCCGTTCGTTCTAGATAGCGGGCAATGAAGGAAAGTTGAGTCACCTGTTGTAGGTTCTTTTCATCCGACAATCTTAGGAGACTTCGGATCATATCCCCATAGAAACGATCGACCTCATCGTCCATTTCAATGATTTCTCGCGCTAAAGTAATATCTTCCCTCTCAAAGGCATCAATGGAAAGTTCAATCATCTTCAGTGTGATATCATACATCTCTTTCAATGAAGTTATCGGAAGAATGAAAGGCTGATCACCGATTCGTATGGCCGATTTGGCTATATTAACGCCAAAGTCTGCCATTCTCTCCATATCGGATGCAATTTTGATGGCAGCAATAATCCTCCGTAAATCGATGGCAACCGGTTGTTGTTTAGCAATTAGGAGAATGGCGAAGTCGTTAATTTCCTCTTCCAATAAATCTGCTTTCGTATCATCCTCGATGACTCCAAGCGCTTCTTCAAAATCCCTGTTCTCGAGTGCCATAAATGATTTAGTGATTGCGCCTGATGCCAATTCAGCCAACTCAACGATTTTCCCTTGTAATTCTTTTAACTGAAGTTCGAAATTTTCGCGTACAATCATGCATCTGCCCCCTTTTCTCTCATCCAAACCTACCTGTAATATAATCTTCGGTCCTCTTATCATGCGGGTTCGAGAAGATGGTATCGGTGTCGTCATACTCGATGACTTCTCCATTTAGAAAGAAAGCCGTTTTATCAGAGATTCGGGCCGCTTGCTGCATATTATGGGTAACGATTATAATACTAAAATCTTTTTTTAGCTCTTGGATCAATTCTTCAATTTTTAATGTGGAAATCGGATCGAGCGCTGATGTCGGTTCATCCATTAAAATGACATCAGGTTCAATGGCGAGACACCGAGCGATACAAAGTCGCTGTTGTTGCCCACCTGAGAGTCCATATGCATTTTCTTGAAGACGGTCTTTTACTTCATCCCAGATGGCAGCACCTCTTAAACTTTTTTCCACTATTTCGTCCAAAATCTTTTTATTCTTGATGCCATGAAGTTTCGGTCCATATATCACATTCTCATAGATTGATTTAGGGAAAGGGTTCGGTTTTTGAAAAACCATACCCACCTGCGTTCTCAAATCCTCCACTTTATAAGATTGATCCAGGATATTACGGTTCCGGTATTTAATCTGTCCTGTCGTCCTTACGCCTGGAACAAGTTCGATCATCCGGTTCAACGTTTTGATAAAGGTGGATTTCCCACATCCTGACGGACCGATGATTGCGGTCACCTCATTCTCATGCATATCAAGATCAATATTTTTCAATGCATGGTTTTCCCCATACCATAGATTGAGCCCTGCCGTTTTATATACGGGAGCCCTTGAAGAAACAGGCTTTTTTTCATTTTTAATTAGTGGAACCTCTTGTTTCGCTAAGGTCATGTTCATATTATCTTCTCCCCCCATCAGTATCTTTTCTGAAATTTATTTCGGATTACCACAGCAATTGAATTCATGAAAATGAGCAGAATGAGCAACACGATGATTCCTGCTGCAGCCACCTGTTGAAATTCTTCCTGAGGACGCGATGTCCAGTTATAGATTTGCATAGGGAGCACCGTAAACGTATCCATGACTGATTGCGGTAAAAAGGCAATGAATAATGGAATGCCGACCACCACCAATGGAGCGGTTTCTCCGATTGCCCGGGATAAAGCAAGGATCCCACCTGTTAAAATCCCTGGTATCGCTGCTGGCAGGACCACTTTCCAGATGGTCTGCCATTTCGTGGCACCCATTCCATAAGAAGCATCTCTTAATTCACGAGGTACAGCCCTAATGGCTTCCTGTGCCGCTACAATGATGACTGGCAGGACGAGTAGGCTCATCGTTAGTCCTGCTGCCAAAATGGAGCGATCCAAGGCCAAAGCCCTGACGAAAACCGTCAAACCAAGCAATCCGAATACAATGGAGGGAACTCCCGCCAGGTTAGATATATTAACTTTGATGAATGTGGTGATCCAATTCTTTTTCGCATATTCCTCCAAATAGATGGCCGTCCCAACCCCCAACATAAGAGCAACCGGTGCAACGACGGCCATCAGCCATAATGAACCAATGAGAGCAGCCTTTACCCCAGCTTCTTCAGGTTTTCGGGAAGCGAAGTTCTGGAGAAAATCCCCATTCAAGTGACCAATCCCTTGAGTAAATATCCGATAGAATAAGAGGGCTAAGATCAGGAGCCCAAATAAGGTTGCCAAGAAGAATAACCCTTTACAGATTGAGTTAATCGCCAGCCGGACAGGCATTTTCTTTGCTACAAGACCTTTATTTATCAGTTTCATGTTAATATTCCTCCCTGTACCTGCGGGAGATGAACTGCGCCAGCAGATTCATGATTAGCGTAAAAGCGAACAGTGTCATTCCGACCGCATAGATGCTGTAGTATATCGTTGTTCCATACCCAGCATCCCCACTACTGACCTGCACGATATAGGCTGTCATCGTTTGAATCGATGAGGTGACGTCCATGCTCACGCTAGGAGTCGAACCACCTGCCACACTCACGATCATCGTCTCTCCTATTGCTCTCGAGATAGCCAGGACGATGGAAGCCACAATGCCGGATACAGCAGCTGGCAGGACCACCTTTATCGTCGTTTCAAGCTTTGTGGCACCTAGAGCATATGCACCCTCACGGATCGATTTCGGTACCGAGATAAGTGCATCTTCCGATAAAGAGGCTATCATCGGCATGATCATGATTCCTACGACGATCCCAGGGCTTAGCGCATTGAACATTTCCAGGAAGGGGAAGAGATCACGCAAAACCGGTGTAACGAAGGTCAAGGCAAAGAATCCGTAAACGATAGTGGGAATCCCCGCTAACACTTCTAGAATCGGCTTTATCACTCTCCGCGTTTTCTCTGATGCATATTCACTCAAGAAAATGGCAGTGGCAAGTCCTACGGGGACCGCAACTAGCGAGGCTATTACCGCTATCTTCAGTGTACCTACAACAAGTGGCATAATTCCATAAGAAGGAGTGGCGGCAAAAGGTAACCACTTACCATTTGTAAAAAATTCAACTATCGATACCTTCTCAAAAAATATAAACGTCTCAAAAATAAGGGTAAAGACAATTCCAATGGTCGTGAAGACCGATATGGCCGCTGTTAGGAACAGCATGACTGGAATCAGCTTTTCCAGATTGAACCTTTTTTTATTTTTTCTCTCCAGGATCATTCGCTGTACAGAATAGGCTTCTGCTTGTTTCAGTTCCAAAATGCATCCTCCATTTCAAACACGCAATATTTGAATGACCATCCGTTCCCCGCTCTGAATTCAGATGAGGAGACGGAAAGGAGTGACATGATTAAACCGTCTATTCCTTTAGTTCTTTCAATTTATCAAGATCCTTTTTATACTCCTCTTCCGGAAGGCTGATGTACCCTACTTCTTCAGATAGTTCTCCCGCATTTTCAATCATGAATTCCGTATAATCCGCTACTTGTTCCTTCTCTGCTACTGATTTGTTCGCTACATAGGTAAATAAGGGACGAGACATAGGAGCATAGTCCCCACTTTTAATCGTTTCATGGGTTGGCTCAACGGCCCCATTTCCATTATCGATGGAGATGACCTTTAATTTATCCTTATTCTCTGCATAGTACGCGAATCCAAAGAACCCTATGGCATTCTTATCCCCCTCTACTCCTTGAACCAAGACATTATCATCTTCGGAAAGTGTCGCGTTCTCCACCATCGGTTTTTCCTCGAGTATGACTTCATTGAAATAATCGTATGTGCCTGAGTCTGTACCCGGGGAATAAAACTTAATCTCTTCCTTTGGCCATTCCGGACGTATATCAGACCATTTCTTCACGGTTCCATTATCAACCCATAGTTCTTTTAGTTCCTCGACTGTCATGTGTTCAATAAAATCATTATCTTTGTTGACCACTATCGAGATGCCATCAAATGCTAATTTCAATTCTGTATATTCGATACCTTTTTCATCAATCAATTTACTTTCTTCCTCTTTGACTGGTCGGGACGCATTCGTTAAATCCGTTTCACCGGCAATGAATTTTTTAAATCCCCCGCCCGTTCCTGAAGATCCTACAGAAACTTTCACATCCGGTTGTTCAGCCATATATTCTTCCGCAACTGCCTCTACTATGGGAAATACAGTAGAAGAACCATCCATGATGACTTCCCCTGCCAATGAAGATGAGCTAGAGCCTTCCCCTTTTGCACCGCTTGTTTTAGTCGAATCATCCGCACCACAACCAGCCGCAATGGCTATCACTCCACCCATTACTACAGTCATCGCCATCCCCTTGAAATATCTCATGCGTAAGTCCCCCTAATATTTTTTTATGATTAATTTGTCCTACATACAAATCATACGATTACTCTGTAAACCTCGTATAAAGGAATTGTAAATATTCAGTAAATGATTGTTCACCTAGTGTAAAGATGCTAAGAGAAAAGTGGTTGCACCCTGAACATCCCCATTTGAACATAAAAAAACACGCTTTGGGTTGATCCCAAAAGCGTGTATCTTTTCTTTATTCGTCTTGACTATCTCTTATTTCAGCTTGCTCTTTTTGAATCTCTTTACCGTTCTCAACTTTCAAATCGGTTGATGCATTCGTATCTTTTTTCTCGGTCCGCTCTTTTTTCAGCTTGAAATAAGTATCCATGATTTCCGCACCAATTTCTTTACTCATGGAATGACCTGAATGTCCCTGATATGCCCAAGGAACGACAACAGCAAATGCAACTTCCGGGTTTTCGGCTGGAGCATAACCCACAAGCGTGATATTCATCGTGGCTTGAGGCTCGCTATAATCCAATCTACTCGGACCATCATAGAATGCTTCCGCCGTACCTGTTTTGGCCGCTACTGTATAAGACTTATTTCCAAAGTAAGAATAAGCGGTTCCGCCTACTTCCATCGTTACCTTTTCAAAGCCCTTTTGTACACGGGTAATCCATTCATCCTTCATATCAAGACGATTCAGGACAGTTGGTGAAACTTCTTCGGAAATGGGACCCAATTCATCATTTTCATCAACCGGATCACGTATTTCCTTAACAATGTGGGGTTCCATACGGTTCCCGCCATTGGCAATCGTGGACACATACTGCGCAAGTTGCATAGGAGTGTATGTATCATACTGACCGATAGCAAAATCCAGTAATTTACCCGGAGTTGTTTCGGAACCCTTGAAACCATTCATTTCCATCGGGAGATCGATTCCCGTACGAACCCCTAAACCAAACTGGGCAAACGAATTTCGCATCGTTGAAAATGCACTGGATTTAATGTTTAAAGGCTCATTCGGCACATAATGTGCACCTGCAATATTAATGGCGGTCCTGAACATATAAACGTTGGAAGAGACTTTTAAAGCCGTTAAATCGTTTATGTTCCCGAAATTGCTATAAGATCCTTTTTCCTTTGTACCTTTGATCTTCAACTTTGTATCATAGAAGAATGTTCCGGGCTGAATGGCTCCTTGTTGATAACCAGTCAAAACAGTCGCACCCTTCACAGCAGAACCCATCGTATAAGAAGTCGTGATGTTTCCTAATGCGAAATCATTAATGGACCTTTTTCCCGTCTTTTCATCCTTGTCATATTTTTTACCTGCCATCGTTAAAACTTCTCCCGTTTTCGGATCCATCATCACGACAAACGCTCTATCCAAGAATTTTGTGTTCCCCATCTTTTTCTTGCTGATTAAATGCTTTTCAATGATTTCCTCTGTTGCCAACTGTAAATCCATATCAACCGTCAACACCAGGTCTTTCCCACGCTGTCCTTCAGTAATGACTTCTGAATCCACAACGTTTCCTGATTTATCGGTTACATTCTTCACTTTTGCCTTTTGGCCTTGGAGGACATCTTCATATTGCAACTCAATATAACTTTTACCCACACGGTCATTCCGGCTGTAATCACGTGCTAAATAATAATCAAGGCTTTCGCTAGGCAATCCTTCTTCTGAAGAAGACACCTTTCCTAACACAGACTTAAGCGTTTTATTATAGGTATAGAACCTGTCCCAATCGGTTGAAATATCCACACCTGGAAGCGAATCGAGATTTTCACTCACCCTTGCAAACTCTTCCTTGGTTACTTTCTTGTTTTTCACGATTTGTGGAGTCAGTGCATAACCACTGGCGAACTCCCTATAAATGGCCAGGACTTCCATTTCCTTTTTGGAAAGCTTCATTTCTTCTTCTGTAATACGTTCGAGCTGTAGCTTGTACAAATCAGCTTCTTCAAGCTCTCCCTCTTCTACCTTTTTTCTTTCTTTATCCGTAATCTTTTTCTCCGCAAGCTCTGGATTACGCAGGATCCAAAAATCCTTTTTATCACGATCCGTGACCTTATCGGCTTCTTTATCAATCAACTTAGCTAGCTTCTCGGCCGTTTCAACCATTTCTATTTGTTTCGTACCTTGCTTTCTTGTATATGTAATTGCATCCAGCGGCTGATTGTCGACCATCAATTTCAAATTCCGGTCATACATTTTGCCACGAGGCACCGAATTATTCACGGTTACTTCTTCTGTTCTTTCAATCTCGCGTCGGTAATCATCGCCGTATACGATCTGTACGACACCCAAACGCAAAATCAGACCAGAAAACAAAACAAATACTAAAAAGAAAAGAACATTCAATCTGAAAGGTACATGCGTCTTTTTCTTTTTCTTTGTATTTACCACACCAAGCCACACTTCCTTTATCCATAGTCATGATAGTCCTATACTATTCTATAGAACAATTTTGTTTTTTTCTACCTTCATGTTCTAGAAATATTAGACACATAAAGAAAATCTAGCCCAAAAGCACGCTCAAGCCGTTCATTCGCGTTTTTTTACCACCATCTTACAATAAAAAAAGGCCCTCCAAGGCCTTTTTTCATTCTCGATCATAGATATCGATTTTCCTCACAAACCAATAAATGATCAAATGTCCCGCACCAACGATTAACAAATAGAAGGGCAAGCTCTCTTTTAAATCAAAGCTCATGACCATCCAGATAAAACCTACTACAGAAACAATCCTTCCAAGATGAACGAACAGTTCACGGACAACCACGTATTCAATTCGCATTTTAGCTGCATCCTTAGCCCTTCCTATGATGTCATAGGTCAAAGAAATATATGGAACAAGCAACAGCGGATATGCTCCTGCAACGATGGCCCCATAAACGAGAAGCTTACCGAATGTTACATCGAAAGCGATGAGCCAGACTCCCATATAAAGAAAGATGCCTCCGATAAGGATTGCTTTCTTCCGCATGGGTTGTTTTATGTACCGCGAAACAAAAAAATAAGCAATGAAGGACACCGCTGAATTCAATAGTCCATAGCTCCCTATAGCCAGTTCACTTCCCGTTTGTACAAAGATGGTGATGGATATGATGAACATGAACGTTCCTTCCCGAAGCCCCTGAAAAAAATGGGCACGGGTGATCATACGCCAGTTCTTATCATTTTTTCTTTCTTTCCATACTCTCATAAAAAAGTATTTTCCGTGAGCAGGGCGTCTATTCAAGGAAAAGCTCAGAAAAACGGCAATGGTAAACAGTAATAATGATAAACCAAAAATGATTGTATACCCCGTGAACTTTTCGAGCCTTGATATAATAAACCCTGAAAGGATAGGACCAATCATGCCCCCAAAGGAATGTAGAGCCCCTAAAACACCGTTGAAGAAGTCTCTCGTATCCGGTTCAGTAATTTCAAAAGTCAAAACATTAAACGCCAGCCAATAAAACCCATAGCCAATCCCTAGCAAGGCCCCCAATAGAAAAAGAAAATCCGTGGCCCTCGTTCCTACCAAAAGGACTGTCAAATAAAACAAAGCCATGAAACTTACGCCTAACCTTAAAACGATAATTCGGTCGACCTTTTTGGCTAACCGTCCGGCAAATACAAAAGTAATTGGTTGGAAAAGAACCACACTTAAATTGTAAACGGCAATATCAATAATTTGACCGGATTGTTTCCACAGATACACATTAACAAATGTATTGGATAAAGCGACACTCAGGCTATATAATCCGCCAATCAGCAAGAGAAGCTGCAAATCCTTCTTCGCTCCCGCCTCTCCCTTCCATTTTACTAAAATACCCATTGTTTTAACTCCCCTTCAAATTCCACTCTAGTGTTTGAAAAAACAATGGCATTTATGTGAGAAAGGGAAAGAAAACTGATGAATCGGCGTTCCCAATCAGGCCTATCCCTTTAGATTATCCAAGAGGAATAAGTAAGTTGTAAACGATTAGTTCCCATAAAACAAATAAGGCGGAAATCCCCGAAAGGATTTCCGCCTTATTATTAGTGCGTATAATTATTTAGCTGCGCTGTAACGTTTTGCAACTTCATCCCAGTTAACAACATTCCAGAAAGAATTGATGTATTCAGGACGACGGTTTTGGTAGTTCAGGTAATAAGCATGTTCCCAAACATCTAATCCAAGAAGTGGGGTCTTTCCTTCAGATAATGGGTTGTCTTGGTTTGGTGTGCTAGTAACTTCTAATTCACCGTTGTTAACGGCAAGCCATGCCCAACCAGAACCGAAACGAGTAGTTGCCGCTTTAGCGAACTCCTCTTTAAAGCTGTCAAAGCTTCCAAATTTAGAAGTGATAGCGTCTGCTAATTCACCAGTTGGTTGTCCGCCACCGTTTGGTGAAAGGATTTCCCAGAATAATGAGTGGTTAGCATGTCCGCCACCGTTATTGCGTACAGCTGTACGTACAGCTTCTGGTACTGCGTCTAGGTTAGCAACGATTTCTTCAACGCTTTTGCTTTGAAGCTCTTCGTTTCCTTCTAGCGCCTTGTTTAAGTTTGTCACATACGTGTTGTGATGTTTAGTGTGGTGAATGTTCATTGTTTCTTTGTCAATGTGTGGTTCTAACGCATCGTATGCGTAAGGTAATTGTGGAAGTTCGAAAGCCATAATAAAATTCCTCCCTATGTAAGCTGTTTTTTGGGGCTCTAGTCATCTTCAGATTCCTAAAGCTCGTTAACATTAGATTACCAAATTTTCTTATCCGTTTCAAATCTTATGCCTATATTTATTTTCATTTTATAGTTCTTTAGGCGAAGATCACGAATAAAAAGTACCCAATCATCAAAAGTTGGATGATTCCTTTAGTGAAAATGCTGCTTATGAAGCCTACCACGGAACCAAGGCCGATTTTTGATGCCGTAACCACATCTTTTTTATGGAAAAGGATCTCGGCCAGGAATGCTCCAATGAAGGGCCCAATCAATATTCCCACAAATGGAATCACAAAAGGACCGACAATGAGCCCGATTGTACTGCCCCAAACACCTGCCTTAGTCCCTCCGTATTTTTTGATGCCGACCATATTCGCAATATAGTCCGCAGAAAATAAAAGAACGACAAACAAAACTTGGACCGTCCAGAAAAACCAACCAAAAGGCTCAAAGGAATAAAAAAGTCCATATAACAAAATCCCTGCGAATATGAATAATACGCTTGGGATGATGGGAAAAATCAAACCGACAAAACCGATGATGAACATCAGGATAATGATGATCCAAAATAGCGTATCCACAAATAAAACATCCCTTCTATTTTATACACCTTACCTCTTCATATTTGCCCGTTTATATGCGGTTGAAACCATTGAATGCTGATACAGGTTGTTTTATTCCATAACTCTAGTTAAAATTGAGGGGAATATCATAAGATAGGTGCTGAAATCATGAACATATTCAAACAACTATGGGTGAGCCTCTATTCACCGAAAGATATCGGTTCCTTTCAAAACCAGGGAATTGGTAAGACAATTTTATATGTATTTTTCTTAAGCCTCATATTCTTCCTTCCTTCCGCATTTTACTTAGGTACAATGATTACGAATGGAATAAACGCGATTTCAGAAACTGTCTCGGAGGAAATGCCTAATTTTGAAATTAAAAATGGAACGCTAACCTCTGCTGACAAAGAGCCATTCGTCTTGAAAAAAGACAACTACCAAATATTCGTGGATGGCACTGGTTCCTTAACTCCAAAAGATGTTTCCGAAAAAACGGATGAAGCAGTGGCCCTTTTAAAATCCGAACTTGTATTTGTATCGAATGGCAATATACAAACTTCTCCTTATTCACTCTTAGAAGGAAATAATGAAGATTTATACAAATGGATCCATTCCGTGGAATCCGTCCTACCGATCATCCTGCCGTTGCTTCTCCTGACTTTATATTTATTCACGGCTGCTGGAACATTCTTGAAAGTGACCATCCTTGCTGCATTCGGGACGATATTCCGGAGCACCATGGGGCGTTCAATATCGTATAGACACCTATGGAGGATTGCCGCATATAGCATCACGCTGTCCACTATTTTCTTCACAATCATGGACGCCTTTCAAGCAGAAGTCCCCTTCGCTTCCTTCATTAGCTGGTTCGTGTCGTTAATTATGCTTCACTTATCCATTAAAGAAACGAATGATAATCCTGAAGAAATAGGATCATAAGAATAAATCAAAACCAGACTTGCTCTTGCCTGTCTGGTTTTTTGTACAGGGCGTTATTCCATATGACACCCCTGTTCCCTAACCATATGTGACTGTAGTCATCATTTTTCCCGTTCACCTAAAATCGACAAACTATTCCCGAACATAAGCCTATAATAAGAGTTTAATCAGTATGTAAGGGGTGAAATGGCATGACCAAAGGGATTTTTGAATGAACTTCAAAAAGGACAGCCCAAACAAACTCTATTTAAAAGACACTCAGGAAAACCTGCCCAATTTCAGGCATAATACACCATCCTCCCAAATATATATGTATGAAAGACCATATTGGGGGATGAAATAATGAAAAGGTTACTGATGTTTTTCTCAATTTGTTTCATTCTATTTATCATTTATTTCGACATGACTACAGGAACTTTACCCACCTCCCCATCGTCAGCAACTTCAGTTCAGCCATCCGAGCCCGTAAGTAAACCTTCGGCCCCTTCAATCGCATATAAAGAAGTCCTCATCAAACCTGGAGATACCTTACTCTCCATCATGGAAAATGAAAGGGGAGCATCAAACAAGCCAATTGAAGAAGTCATATCAGATTTCCAAAGTTTGAATGAAGGGTTAAAACCTGAAAATATGCAAATTGGTAAAACGTACAAAGTACCCACATACTAATAAACCGTAATGATATATCTATCTTATCCGATGCTGGGATTGATGTCTTCTAGAAATAGCCGAACTTCAATCGAGAAAATCTCGACTGAAAAGAGTATACTTACTTCATAATAAAAAAGTAATGCGTCCTATTCCTTGTCAAGCGGTATGGACATTGATACAATATTTTAGTGAACTAAATGAAAAATCAAAATTGATTTTTTCCTAAAGGAGAGAATTCCACTTGAGTGAAATCATACATCGTACTAAAACGCGGCCAATTAAAGTTGGAAACTTAACAATCGGCGGCAATAACGAAGTAATCATCCAAAGCATGACAACAACTAAAACACATGATGTTGAAGCAACCGTTGCAGAAATCCTTCGTCTTGAAGAAGCAGGTTGTCAAATTGTACGTGTGGCCTGCCCGGATGAAAGAGCGGCTGATGCCATCCCTGAAATTAAAAAACGCATCCATATTCCACTTGTGGTCGATATCCATTTTGACTATAAGCTAGCCTTGAAAGCGATCGAAGGCGGAGCGGACAAAATACGGATTAACCCTGGGAATATCGGACGCCGAGAAAAAGTGGAAGCAGTAGTAACAGCTGCCAAAGCTAAAGGCATTCCGATTCGTATCGGTGTCAATGCAGGTTCTCTTGAAAAGAAAATCCTCGACAAATATGGCTATCCAACAGCAGATGGAATGGTCGAAAGTGCATTGCACCACATCAAGATCCTGGAAGATCTTGATTTCCATGACATCATCGTGTCAATGAAGGCATCCGATGTTACTTTGGCAGTCGAAGCTTATGAAAAAGCTTCAAGAGCTTTTGATTATCCATTACATCTGGGAATTACTGAGTCGGGCACCCTCTTCTCCGGTACGGTTAAAAGTGCGGCTGGACTCGGCGCCATCCTTAGCCAGGGTATAGGTAGCACACTCCGCGTATCGTTGAGCGCAGACCCTGTAGAAGAAGTGAAAGTAGCAAGGGAGCTCCTTAAAGTATTCGGGCTTGCTTCTAATATGGCCACACTAATCTCTTGCCCTACTTGTGGACGAATTGAAATCGACCTTATCTCCATCGCAAATGAGGTCGAGGAGTATATCCAGACGATTAAAGCACCAATCAAGGTATCTGTCCTAGGTTGTGCAGTGAATGGTCCTGGTGAAGCACGTGAGGCTGATATAGGCATTGCCGGAGCACGAGGCGAAGGTTTACTGTTCAGAAAAGGTAAAATCGTCCGTAAAGTACCTGAAGAAACCATGGTTGAGGAATTAAAAATAGAAATCGACAAAATCGCCGAAGAGTATTATGCAAAGCAAAGAGCTGAAGCAGAAGAAGCGGCTAATGCGGTCATTAAATAGGTAAAAAAGGGGCTGTCTAATAAGTCCCTAAAATAAAACAGGTGGAGAAAAACGAGTTGTTTTTCTCCACCTGTTTTTCTATTTCTATAATAATTTACTGAAAGTAGCTGACGTAACCCAGCTATCTTCAGTAAATTATGTGCCATGGCTACGATGCCAAACTCCGTTTGTACTTTCGCTAAGCCCCGAAGCGAAAAGCGACGGAACGACCTATTGCCCTTGATATGACCAAAAACACTCTCTACCTCGATTTTTCGTCGAGCGTA